>OY969803.1:0-516640 GCA_963703245.1 uncultured bacterium | reverse complement strand
GAAATTATAATATTATCGCTTCGGATAAATTTACTGCTACGTTAGAAAACCAAGAACCTACCAAAATTCAATGGACTAAAGATAATGATCCCCCTGAGGAATTTGAAATAATCGTGAATAATGAGGGTGATCCTACCAATCCGCGGCCTCTTTTATATTTTGAAACGAAAGACAAAATTTCGGGAATGAAAAATTACAGATGAAAATAGGGGATCAAAATCCATTTACCATTCCGGTAGGGCAGACTGTACCGTTTCGCTTACCCGCTCAAGCGCCGGGAACTTATCAGATTACGGTAAAAGCAATAGATAAATCGGGCAATATTAGAGAAGAGAAAACGGAACTGACAATAGTATCTATTGCATCCCCGGTTATTACTTTTTGCCCCGAAGCTTATTAGAGCCGGAGAAGAAACGCTTTATATTAAAGGAACGGCTTCCCCGAAACTAATGTAGCTTTATTTTTAACAAAAGATAATAAAACAGTAAAAAATTGGGATATTTTTAGCGATAAAGGAGATTGGTCGTTTGGCAAAGAGGATCTATTCAGGTCCGGAATTTATAAAATTTATGCACAAGCGAAAGATCAAAGAGGGGCCGTCAGCAATCCCTCAAATTCCTGCGAGATAAAAATTGTTTTGGGAGGCATAGCGATAGGACGTTTTGCGATAACTTATAAAACTATCAATTTGATAGCAGTAATTATATTTATTCTTCTGGCAATATTAATATTTTATCTTTTTAGAAGATACCGTAAGACCACGCAATTAATGTTTTATCTTTCCAGAAAACATCGCAACACCATGCAATCAATCGAAACAGAAACAGAAGATCTTAAAAAGAAATTTTATAAAGAATATAACGAACTTAAAGAAGCCATAGAGAGGAAATTATTTGATATAAGAACGGCAAAAAATACGAGACAAATTACGGACGAAGAGAAGAAGAGAAGAAGAAAAACTCTTGAAAGAACTTGCCGATGTCGAAGCTGTATTAATGACAGAATTAAAAGATATAGAAAAATATTCGAAGTAGTTCTTAGGTTATAGGGTTGTAATTTTTCAGTAAACAAGATATAATATTTATTGTATTTCGCGTCTCCGTAGCTCTCAATTGTCCCCATAAAAAAATTTGCCCCCATAACTCAACGGTAGAGTAGCTGCCTTTTAAGCAGTAAGTGGAGGTTCGATTCCTCCTGGGGGCACAAAATTTTTAAGCCTGAGAGGGCTTAATTTCTTATAATATTAGTTATTAATCAATTCCCTTAATAGGAGTTGTATTTTATTGCTTTTAAATTATTTTTCAGTTAAAATAAAAAATATGGAAAGAAAAATGGAAAGAAAAATAATCTTTGGCTTATTATCAATATTATTAATTGGCATTGGATTTGCCACAGGCTTTTATTTTGAAAAATACCAGATAACCTGTCCTGTTTGCAAACCGGAAAAAGTAGATTTTTCGCTTTTCTGGGAATCTTGGAAAGTTTTGGAAGAAAAATTTGTCGAACCGGCAAAACTTGATACCCAAAAAATGATTTATGGAGCGATTTCGGGAATGGTGAAAAGTTTGGGGGATCCCTATACTGTCTTTTTTAATCCCGAAGAAGCAAAAAAATTCAGAGATGATGTAAATGGAAGTTTTGAGGGGATAGGTGCTGAAATCGATATCAGAAAAGACCAACTCCTTATCGTGGCGCCCTTGGAAGGGACGCCTGCGCAAAATGCCGGTTTGAGAGCAGGTGATAAAATTTTAAAAATTAATGATAAAGAAACTTCTGATTTAACAATTGATGAAGCTATTAGTTTGATTAGGGGACCAAAAGGCACAGAAGTTACTTTAACAATTTTCCGAGACGGCTGGGACAGCACAAAAGAAATTAAAATTATCAGAGATGTAATTTTAGTTCCTTCGTTAAAATGGGAGATGAAAGAGGGCGATATTGCATATATTCAACTTTACCAATTTTCAGAAAAAGCCAGTTTTGATTTTAATATGGCAGCAATTGAAATCTTAAACTCTTCTGCTAAAAAAATAATTTTTGACCTAAGAGACAATCCAGGTGGATATTTAGAGGTAGCCCAAGACATTTCAGGTTGGTTTTTACAAAAGGGACAACTTGTGGCAATTGAAGATTTTGGCAATGGCAAAGACAAAAACGAATATAAAGCAGAAGGTCCCTCAAAATTTTTAGACTACCCAATAGTAATTTTAATAAATAAAGGTTCAGCTTCCGCTTCAGAGATTTTTGCAGGCGCCCTTCGTGATAACCGAAATATAAAACTAATTGGAGAAAAATCGTTCGGCAAGGGATCAGTCCAAGAGCTCCAAACATTAACAGGAGGTTCAAACTTAAAAATTACTATCGCCAAATGGCTGACGCCAAAAGGAGAAACAATATCAGAAAAAGGATTAGAGCCCGATATTAAAGTGGAAATGACCGATGAAGATTATCAAAATGAGAAAGATCCGCAATTAGAAAAAGCAATAGAAACAGTTAAAGGGTTGTAATATGAATAGGGATTTAAAACGGGTTGAAATTAAAGTTTTCGGCCGGGTACAAGGAGTATTTTTTAGAGATGAAGCTTATAGGAGGGCAAAAAAATTAGAGCTTTACGGTTGGGTTAAAAATGAAAAAGATGGTTCAGTGAAAATTGTTGTCGAAGGTTTGGAGGATAATTTAAAGAAACTTATTGAGTGGTCAAAAAGAGGTCCTTTACTTGCCAGAGTAGATAAAATTGAGGTAAAATGGAAAAAGGGAACAGGAGAGTTTAAAAATTTCGAAATAACATACAAATTTTAATTAAAAAGATACATGAAAGTCATCTTATTGCAAGACGTTGAAAATTTAGGGAAAAAATATGAAGTTAAAGAGGTTAAAGAGGGTTATGCCAGGAATTTTTTGATTCCTAACAACTTAGTAAAACCCGCAACTGGACAAGCTTTAAAATGGTTAGAAATACAAAAAGAAATTGAAACTAAAAAAGCCGAAGAAGTCCTAAAAAAAGTCCAAGACGTAGCTTCTACTATTGATGGTCAAGAAGTTTCAATTCCGGTAAAAGTTGGCGATGAGGGTCAACTTTTCGAATCCATAAACGTCCAAGAAATTTCAGAAAGATTAAAAGAGGCGGGCTTTGATATCAAAAAAGCCCAGATTGACATACCAGAGCCAATAAAGGAACTTGGAGAATTTCCGGTGAAAATTAAATTCGAGCATAATTTAGAAGCAGAAATAAAAGTAATTATAGTAAAAGAGGAAGAAAAGTAAATATAATCCGAAGATCATCCGAATCTGTATCCGAATGCTACGAATTTTTTTAAAATTAAAAAGATAATTTATTCGGAGCATTCGGATTTTATTTATAAATTCTTATTAAAAATAATTATGGCAAAATATATTTTTATTGCTGGCGGCGTAATGTCTGGCATCGGCAAAGGCGTAGCAACAGCCTCTATCGGAAAAATCTTAAAATCAAAAGGCTTTAAAGTTACTGCTATCAAAATTGATCCTTATATCAATGTTGATGCCGGAACAATGAACCCCGTTGAACACGGGGAAGTTTTTGTAACCGACGACGGGACGGAATGCGACCAGGATGTGGGAAACTACGAAAGATTTTTAGATGAAAATATTTACCACTGAAAATTATATCACTACCGGCCGGGTTTATCAGGCAGTAATAAACCGAGAAAGAAATTTGGAATACGGCGGCAGGTGCGTTGAAGTTGTGCCCGATATTCCGAATGAAGTTATTTCAAGAATTAAAAAAGTCGGCAAAAAAAACGAAAGCTGATTTTATTTTAATTGAAATCGGCGGAACAGTGGGGGAATATCAAAATCTGCTGTTTTTGGAAGCCGCCAGAATGATGAAATTAAAAGATCCAGAAAGACGTTCTTTTTGTTTTGGTAAGTTATTTGCCGGTTCCAAAAATGATCGGAGAAATGAAAACAAAACCGACCCAATATGCGGTGAGAAGCTTGAATTCCGCAGGCATACAGCCAGATATAATTTTTGCACAGTGCTCCCGTTCCCGTTGACGAACCAAGAAAAAGAAAAATTGCTATTTTCTGCAACGTCCGCCAGGAAGATATTATTTCCGCTCCTGATATAGAATCAATTTATGAAATTCCGATTAATTTTGAAAAAGACAACATCGGAAATATAATTCTAAAAAATTTAATTTAAAACCGAAAAGGAATAAGAATTTAAAAGACTGGAAAGGCTTAGTGAAAACAATGAAGACCGCAAAAAAATCAGTGAAAATCGGCATTGTCGGGAAATATTTTGAAACAGGAAATTTTACCTTAATGGATTCCTATATTTCAGTTATTGAAGCGATAAAACACGCCTCCTGGTTTCATAAAAGAAAACCGGAAATTTTCTGGCTGTCAGCTGAAAAATACGAAAAGAATCCCCAATCTTTAAAAGAATTAAAAAAATTTGACGGCATTATTGTTCCTGGCGGATTTGGAAGCCGGGGGATAGAAGGCAAAATAAAAGCCATTGAATTTTGCAGAAAAAATAAAATCCCTTATTTAGGATTTTGCTTAGGGATGCAATTGGCAGTAATTGAATTTGCCAGGAATGTTTGCGGCTTAAAAAAGGCAAATTCCACTGAATTTGCGCCAAATTCTCCAGAATCCTGTAATTGATGTGATGCCTGAACAAAAAGCCCTTTTACACGAAAAAAGATACGGCGGAACAATGAGATTAGGCGCTTATTTATGCGAAATTAAGCCAAAAACCCTTAGTTTCAGGGCTTACTTAACCCCTAGAACCGCCCATGAAACCAGGAAACCATTTTATACCTCTGAACGCCATAGGCACCGTTACGAGCTAAATAACGAATTTAGAGAAGCGTTGGAAGATAAGGGATTGGTTATAGCTGGTATCAATCCAGAACGAGATTTAGTTGAGATAATTGAATTAAAAGACCATCCCTTTTTTGTCGCTACCCAATTTCATCCAGAATTCAAATCAAGGCCCTTAAAGCCCCACCCTTTATTCAGAGAATTTATTAGAGCAGCAATAAAATAAAAGGAGCTTTTAAGCTCCTTTTAAAATTTGATAAGTGCGATATACCTGAGTTTTTGTCCAATAATTCCAAAAAGCCCCCTTTCAATCGATTAATCATTTTTTACTCTCCTTTATTGTTTTGTGATGGGCATCTATATCCGAAACCATAAGTATGAAATTTTCCGCAGGCGGGACAAATCTCACTCCAAGATCCCAGTGTGAATACTCCAGCTATCCAAATAGCAACTCGCCAAAAAATTCTCTTTATTATTTTTCACCCCCTTACGATTAAGTTTCTGATTTTTCTTAATCCTATTCCAACTCCGGCCAATAAGATAAATATAATTAATAGCGGCCATAGAAGACCAACGAGACGAATAGTCCGATTATTATTGCCAGCAAAAATTATCTGATAACCGAAAACCCAAATTAATACCACCATAAGAATTAAGGTCTTTTCAAAACCTGTCACGATTTTTTACCTCCTTCCTTTTTGTCTTTAATTGATCTCAATGTCTTTATGCCGTCCCAAATGACCCAGATTATGGCTAGAGAAGCCAAACCAATGATTATCAATAAAAAAATACTAAAACTATTGTAGTCTTTTGACATTTATTTTCACCTCCAATTCAATTTTTAAGTTGCTTTTATCGAACTCCAATAATTTTTACAAATCTTTGTTTGCCGTCGAATCGCTTCTTTCTTTTTGTAATAAAATAGACAAATCCCTCTTTTAAAGCGTAAAGAGTATCGTCATCAGCCCTGCGAACATTTTTCCCAGCGATAAATTTAGTTCCTCTTTGGCGAACTAAAACTTGGCCAACTCTGGTTTTTTGTCCTTCGAAAATTTTTACGCCCAAATGTTTTGGAAGAGAATCCCGTCCTAATTTTGTAGCGCCTGTAGCTTTAGTTTTAGCCATTTTAAGGAGTGATTATTATATATCTTATGTTATCAAAAATTCTTCAATTTATCAAGATCCATCGGGCCGACATAATTTAGTTATCGGTGTTCTCGAAGACGCCGACTTTTAAAATTATTATATAATTAGTATAATAAAAAATATGTTCGCAAACGTTATTATTTATAGTTTCTTAGCCGGCCTTTCTGTTATTTTCGGCGTTTATTTAGTTCGTCGTTTTGAAATCTGGACTAAAAAAAATACTGTTTTTCTAATGAGTTTTGCAGTTGGCCTTTTATTAGCCAACGCTTTTTTGAATTTGCTGCCCGAAGCAATCGAAAAAACACCGAATTGGTTTTTCGGAGTTTTATTAGCAATTATTGTTTTTTATTTTCTCGAACATTTCATAATTATCCACTCCTGTCAGGAAGAAGGCTGTGAAGTTCACGCTTTGGGATTTACGAGTTTTTTGGGAATCGGATTTCATTCCTTGATTGACGGAATTATTATTGGCGTTAGTTTCGGAATAAGTTTTAGTATAGGTTTGTTGGCTTCCTTGGCAGTAATTCTTCATAAGACAGCTGAGGGGATTTTTACCTATACTTTATTGATTCATGACAGTAAAACCCAAAAAAGAGCCCTGATTTATTCGTGGGCAGTGGCTTTAGCCACGCCTTTTGGAGCTATTTTAGTTTTTTTATTTATTCAAAATATTTCGCAGGCAGTTTTAGGATACTTACTGGCCGCAGCCGCCGGCACTTTTATTTATATCGGCGCTTCTGATTTGGTTCCGGAAACCCATAAAAAACAGAGTTTTCTAAATATATTTTTAGTTCTTTTAGGTATCGCTTTTGTTTTTATCATTTCCCGTTTTTTAAAGTAAAATACTATCGCTTGACATATCAGCCAAAATAAGTAAAATATAACATCATAGCTGTTTGACAACAGAAAAGGAGAAAATTAGTGGAAAAAGAATTAATTCAAGCTAAAGAAAAGCAAATAAAACAAGTTTTACAGCCCGAGATAGCAGATTTAAAAGCCGTGTGGGTCCGAAAAAAAGGACAACCATTTATGATTTTTATGACGCCGGGAGTTGAAGTAGTGTCGGTATTAGTAGATAACGACGGCGAGGTGGTTCTTGATCAATATACCAATATAAAAAATTACGACTGGCTATACCTAGCCGATACTAAACTCGGGAGGCAAATTAGAGAAATTCTCTGCGAAGAAGGATTAATTATGAAAGAAAACGTTATAGAAGGAGTTAAAAAGTATAACGTAAAAGTTGGGGAAGGAACAATCCCAATATATCTTTCACCAGAAGACCTTCCGTCTGAACAAGAATTTTCATGGTATTGTGTCACACATAAAAAAACAATAAAAAGGGAAATGCTTGACGGTAAAATTGTTTCAGACATGCTGTCTAAAATTCTTGAAGAGCACCGACAAAGTTTTCCGGGTTGCAGTTCCAGAGTATTTATAATACAAAATATCGATGGCAGGGTCATGATAAACAAAGAACTTTCTCTTATCGTCTCTCATACGGCGAAAAAGAGCCTATGATCCGCAAAATAAATCTCTAAATAATAATCGCCTTGGGATTAGCCCAAGGCGATTTCTCTTGTTGAAATTAAAGACTTAAAATTTTAGCAACGGCCAAAATATAGGCGAGGACTCAAAACCGCAGGGCTTGATTTTTTTATGGAATTTGGTAGTTTGAAGACACTAAAAGAAAGGAGGAAGCACCTTTAATGAAAATAAATATTGCTGTGGCTGGAGGTCCATGCACTGGAAAATCAACATTAGCAGCCGCTCTTTTTGCAGAACTAAAATTCAGGGGATTTGATTATGACCTCATTGAGGAAGAGAAAAGAAAACTTAAAAAAGAATTTGGAGATTTCCGTAGTCCTTTTGAAAGATTCTATATGTGGAGACAACAGGAACGAGAAGAATTACGTTCCAATGCTGTTAATGGCTTTATTACCGACATGCCCCTGTTTCAGTTTTATGTTCAGGCAAGACGATATGCGGTCGAGCCGAGAGATAACTTAGCGGTACGGGAACTTTTCAGGATGTGTCTTGAGATAGAAAATAGATATCAATTAATTGTAGTAGCTAGAAATGTATTTGAAATTCCTTATAAAAAAGATCAAGGAAGAAGCGTTGATGAAATAATAGCGAAGGAAAGTCACGATTTAATTAGGAGTTTTCTAGAGCATTTCTGGCCAGAGAAATTATTTTTTGTGGAAGGAACAGTTCAACAAAGAACATCGCAAGTCCTTGCGAGATTAGAAGAAATAAGGGGAAAAGCGGGGAGATAATTTCATAACCGCTTTTAAATTTGTGTCGTCAAATTTATGGATGAGGATTTTAGCCCCTTTAAAAATTGAGTATACTAACATTAACGAATGAGGATTGAAATATTTGAATTTTCACAAAATAATGTTATTATGAAGAAAAGAGAATATAAAAAGGTCTAAAATATTAATAATTAATCATTTAAAAATATGACAGCCATTTACATAATTTTAGGAATATTTTTATTTATTGTTTTAATTTCCATCAAGCAGATTAATCAGTATGAAAGAGGGCTTAGGTTTACTTTAGGAAAATATTCTGGCATAATGATGCCCGGCTGGAGACTGGTCTGGCCGATCTTCCAGTTTTACAAAAAAGTGGACTTAAGGGTAAAAGCTGTAGACGTGCCCAACCAGGAAGCAATTACCAAGGACAACATTTCTGTCAGCGTTAACGCCGTAATTTATTACAAAGTCAAGGAGGCAGACAAATCTATTTTGGAGGTGGAAAATTTTTACTACGCCATTTCCCAGCTGGCCCAAACAACAATGAGAAATGTCGTCGGACAAGTGGATTTGGATGGACTTCTTTCTGCAAGAGACCGCGTTTCGGAAAACATCAGAACTATCATTGACAAGGCTTCCGAGCCCTGGGGAATTGAGGTTATCAATGTGGAGTTGAAAGACATAACTCTGCCCGAAGAAATGAAAAGAGTGATAGGAAGACAGGCCGAGGCTGAAAGAGAAAAAAGGGCAATAATCATCAAGGCGGAAGGAGAAGTCATCGCCTCCAATAATATAGCAAAAGCCGCCGAAACCCTTTCCAAAGCCACGGGAGGCCTACATTTAAGGACTCTTCAGACAATCAACGACGTAAGTTCCGACCAGTCAAATACGATTGTTTTCGCCATACCTTTGGAAATTTTACGGGCTTTTGAACGATTCAACAAAGATAAAAAAGAAGAGCAGAAATAAAAAGACGTAAGAAAAAGCCCGCGACAGCGGGCTTTTAGATTGAATTTCGATTTACCCTCAGCCTTGTTTAAGGGTAAAATAGAGGAGTCGTTCAATCTATGAGCGGGGAACCAAAGCCGAGAGGGCTTGATTTTTTTGAGGAAATGTTTGGGACAGGATTAGTCCGGGCGATAAAATAATATTAATATGCTTTACATTTTTGCATAGATATGATACAATAATATAAAAGTAAGTTTCTTGTTAAACCTTCTTCCTTTACATTTAATTAATAATGTAAGTCGGAAAGATAAAAAATAAGATAGTCGGACTTACTATTAATTAAATTAAGAAATATAATAATATGGCAAAAAAATTATTTGTTGGCGGATTAGCTTTTGAAACCACCGAAGCAACTTTGAAAGATAAATTTTCTGAAGCCGGAACTGTTGAATCAGCAAACGTGATTATTGATAAATTTTCTGGTCGTTCAAAAGGATTCGGTTTTGTTGAAATGTCTTCCGAAGAAGAAGCCCAGAAAGCGATTGAAATGTTTAATGGCAAAGACCTCGATGGAAAGAATGTTACAGTAAACGAAGCTCGACCTATGGAACCACGACCTAATCGTTTTTAATCAAAAAATGATTTAATAGGGATCATAGATCGCCAAATTAGAGAAAATCCCCGTACGGGGGATTTTCTCATTCGTGCAATTTATAAGTGGAGACGTCAAGGTCGCCCAATCTATGAGCGAGGAGTCAAAGCCCAGTTTGTGTCGCATAATTAACGGCCGAACTGGGAATATTGATTGACTTGTCGTTTCTTATGTGCTAATATTACACGCGTAAGATAGTTGCCTAATAAAAATTTAGTCGAGTTTATTCGGGAAACTAAGCTTTAGGATAAGACCTTAAAATATAAGAATTAATTTATTTACCATAAACATGGAAGGAACAATTAAAACTATTGTTTCAGACAAAGGGTTTGGATTCATTACCGTTGAGGGAGAAGAGAAAGATCTATTTTTTCACAAGAATGAAGTCAAAGGAGTAACTTATGAAGAGTTAAAGGTGGGAGATAAAGTGTCTTTTGAGAAAGCTGATTCTCCAAAAGGACCCAATGCGACAAACGTAACTCGTATTTAAGAATCGATTCCGTAAAATCAGACAACGAAAAGCCGCCGAAGGGCGGCTTTTCGTTGTCTTTATATCTAATAGTGAGAAATATTTTAATAGATTCATCCCGAAGCGATTCGATTGGTAATGTCTATATTAAAATAATGTTATCATATAAGCATGTTGATTGACGATGTAAAAATTAAAGTAAAAGCCGGTCGGGGCGGTAATGGCGCGGTGGCGTTCAGTAATGTAAAGATGACCCTTGGTCCGACAGGCGCCAGCGGCGGCAAAGGCGGCAGTATTTATTTTGAAGGCGTGTCAGACTTGGGCGCGCTTGGGCAATTTCGTCACAAAAAAGAATTAGAGGCGCAAGACGGAGAGAGGGGAAAACATCAGTTTAACGATGGGTCAAATGGTGAAGATTTAATTTTAAAGGTGCCCATTGGTACGGTGGTGCATAATTTATCGACCGCCAAAGACGATGAGATTATTTCTATCGGTCAACGTCTATTGGCGGTTAAAGGCGGGCGAGGCGGAAAAGGTAATTTTAAATTTCGCTCATCGGTTAATACGAGTCCTACGGAATTTCAAGAGGGGTTGCCGGGGGAAGAATATGAATTAAGATTGGAGCTTAAATTAATCGCCGATGTTGGTTTTATTGGTTTGCCAAATGTTGGCAAATCGAGCTTACTGAATCAACTGACCAACGCCAAAAGCAAAGTGGCCAATTATCCCTTCACAACCCTTGAGCCGAACCTCGGCGTTTATTATGAATTAATATTGGCTGATATCCCTGGGCTCATAGAAGGGGCTTCGAATGGAAAAGGACTCGGCATTAAATTTCTACGCCACATTGAACGAACAAAAACTCTTTTCCATTTTATTTCCGCAGAATCAATTGACCCAGTTAAGAATTACCAAATTATTCGAAACGAACTTGGTTTATATAATCAAGAACTTTTGAAAAAAACAGAATATGTTTTTTTAACTAAAACGGATTTAATCACAAAAGATAAGGTTAATAAAAAAATTACAGCGTTAAAAGCAATAAACAAAGAAATTTTACCAATTTCCATAAATGACGACGATAGCATTAAACGAGTTGAAGAGATTTTACGCGAAATTATAAAGCAAAAATATTAAAATTATTGTGGTTGGCACGTTACCTTAAAACAAGCCCAAAAGGACTTGTTTTTTTATCTGGCTTATTAATTTTCTGACTCAAATAGTCTTTTAAGAATTTCATCTCTGCCTTCTTTTGTTTTTGCCGAACAAGGAATAATCTCTGCCGCCAGCATCGTTGTGATGGTTTTGACCTGTTCGTCTCGCTCGTGTTTATTAATAGAGTCTGCCTTATTAGCAACAATAATAATATTCTGACCCTGTTCGCGAAGAATTCTAAGCATCTCAACATCCATAACGCTTGGGCCAACTTTGATATCTAAAATAAGTACCACTTTCCTTTCAAAAACTTTTTCAGAAAAATACCATTGGGTCATGCGGGAAAGTTGTTCTCTCTCATCAAGGGACATTTTGGTATAACCATAGCCCGGAAGATCAACAAAATAAAATGAATCATTAACAAGGAAAAAATTAATCTCCCTTGTTTTGCCCGGAAGCTTGCCGGTTTTTACTAGATTTTTTCTGTTAAGAAGGCAGTTTATAAGGCTTGATTTCCCGACATTTGAACGCCCGATAAAAGCAACCTGAAGCTTTGATTCATATAAAATATCGTCCGTTCCTTTAATGCTCTTTTTAAATTCCACTTTTTTAATCTCCATTAGTTTAATGGTATAGGAAAACAAATCTTTTGTCATCCATTTCTTAACGGGAAAAAATTATTCGCACAATCTACGATTGAGGACTTAAGACGGACAATCTATGAGTGGGGGATCAAGCCCGAGAGGACTTGATTTTTTATTAAAGAAGATTTATTATCCAAATAGAAATTTGTCAATTAAGGAGGACGAGATTGTCTTTTATAATAGCAATAGACGGGCTACCAGGGGCAGGAAAAACAACCGCTATCAAATCATTGTCTCGACGGTTTAGATTATTAGGAATGTCAGTTAAGAGGAATAGTATAGGGGATGCTTCTTCGTCAAGAGAGATGACACCCAAGGCCAAGAAATATAATTTTGGTTGTCCAGAACGCACTTTCATTTTTTTTCGTCTGAGGATGGATCAATTTACCGCTGCGAAAATAGAAAGTAGATCTTGCGATATTGTAATAATGGACAGATTTTTGGGTTCATCATTTGTCTATGATATTGACAGCAATCAAATCCCAAAAAAATTTCTAGAATTGGGGAAAAAGATTATCGAGACGCAAATAGAACTTGTTTTATTTTTTGATGTTCCTTTTTCTGTAGCTTGTTCGAGAAAAAAATCAGCAACAATGAAGAACGTTGATTTTGCTCATAAATTAGAGCAGAAATATCGTCAAGTTGCACACGAACAAAATTGGGTGTTCATAGATGCGACCCAGTCTCCAAAAAAAGTAGAGAATGACTGTTTCGAGATTATTATGAGCAAATTTAAACAAAAGGAGGCCCTTTAATTTTTTATTAGATTTATATAGCAAGGAGAGATGAACAACGAAATAATTCGTAAAATAATAAAAGCAGACAGCTACAAAGCGTTGTCTGTTTTTTGTTTTGTGTCGCATAACCTATGAGCGGGAAACCAAAGCTGAGAGAACTTGATTTTTTTATGGAGAGTGATAGTTTATGGTTAGCAGCCTTTAATTAATAAATATAAGAAGGAGGGAAACAAGTCATGGCTGATATTTTTTCCGGACCCAAGCACGATCCTCAAGAGGACGATCCAAAGATAGGACCAATTATTAAGGAAGCTGCTGAAGAGGCAAGGCGGAAAGTATATAAGAAGCATGGTCTGAGCGAACACCAACTAGGGATTGGCCACGAAATCTGGGCAGAGCAGAAAAAAATCTTGAAAGAAAAAGGCATTGACTGGAAATCTCCAGCAGAGATGAATCCAAACATAATTTTTGATTAAATACTTGTCCATAGAGGACCACATAATAATGAGCGGCGGATATCAAAATTCGTCGCTCTTTTTATTTCGCCAAACAGGTTCTAATATTATCTATCCAGGGGAGACGAGACAGCAATCGCCTATTTATTTAGGCGGTTTTTTGGTAGAATAAATACAGGAGAATGAAGAATATCATATAATTTCATGTTTAAGGCAAAAACCGAAAGGATAGAAATATTATCAAAGGATAATCCAAGGATTATTAAAGAACTTGAGAAAATTTTCGATAAGAAAACAAATGTTTATATTGATTTCTCTAATGTCGTTTTTTGGCAGAATAGGCTTGATTGGCATATATGCTTGAAGAGGTTAAAACAATTTTTAGATTCATTTAGCAATATACAAAGAGTTAAATTTTATTACGGGACCTTAGGGGGAGATTCCTATTCGGAACAATTAGTTAAGGAAGTTGAACATTATCACTATGAAGTTAAAACAAAACCTGTAAAGATAATTCCAATTTCTGTTGACGTTTCAAGTATCGCCATGAATTCCCCGAGTCTGTTAGAAAATTTTATTAGAAAACCACTTCTCTCGAAGTTTAACTTAGAAGACATAGAATTTTTGAATAAAAGACTAAAGGATTTCAACGATCAAGGGATTAAATGTCTTGAAGATAAAAAATGTAATTTCGATGTAGAAATAGGAGTAGCTATGGAATTAGATTCTATAAAAAATGATGCAGAGAATTTTGCCCTTTGGAGTGGAGATAGTGATTTTGAAGGTCCCGTTAATCAACTTTTGGAGTGGGGAAGAAAAGTTATCATTTTTATGACTGCTCGTAGAATCTCTACGGAATTAGGCGAAACAAAAGCAGAAAAATTTGAAATTAACAAAATAAAAGAATTTATTTGTCGGGCAAAAGAATTACCAGAGGATTTACAAAAGAAGACCCTATAAAAGCCAAAAGGACTCCTTGCGGAGCCCTTAAGCTTAAAATCTGATCATTACTGATCGATTTCATTATATTCCATACAATTATCCTTGTCAAGACCTTGTCAAGGTGTATATAATTTGTTTGAAATAATAAAATTAGACGGAAAGGAGCTTAATTCTTCTTTGATTCCCTCCCAATCTACAGTTCTAAATGCGTTCAGTAGGGGGAGGAGGATAGAACTTGAATTTTAAAGACGTATAAGGTATATAAACCGACGAATGGAAGAAATATATTTAAAAATTTGGAATTTAGCTAAACCCTATTACAAAAAAGGCCGCTCTTATGACATTTCCCATATTGAATGGATGACAGAACGAGCTGATAAAATTAGTGATTCAGAAGGATTAGATAAAAAGATTTTATTGCCGACAGTCATTTTGCATGATGTTGGTTATTCTGCCGTTGGGCAACAAAATCCGAACATTAAAGACAAAGAATCTAAGGCCTTACACATGAAAGAGGGGTCTTTAATAGCCGAGAAAATTCTTAATAAAGTAAATTATGATCAGGAACTATCAAAAAAAATTATTAATTTAATCTCCGTGCACGATAATTGGATATTTGGAGATGATAAATCATATAAAGAAATTAAAGAAATGGCGCTATTAAATGATTTAGATTTTCTTTGGGCGACAACGGATTTTGATATTTTTGAATTTGTAGCCAAATCTATAAACATGAGCCCCCAAGATTTTTATACATTCTTATCTAATGACGAAAAATTAACAAGAAGACCCTTTTGCTGTGAAGACACCAAAAGTATGTGGGAAGAATATATGCTTAAAATAAAAAAATTATTAAATTCTTAGGATTGACGAGTCGGCAGCCAGGATGGGTATATTGTCCGCCATTCGGGCGGTTTTTATTTGGGCAGTTTTTTGGTAGAATGAAGTATATGAGAAAAAGCGAAATAATAACCATCTTAATTATTTTACTTTCTTTTGCTATTGGCATTTATTTTTTCCCTCAGATGTCAGAGAAAATGGCTTCTCATTGGAATATTCGTGGAGAAGTTGATGGTTATATATCAAAATTCTGGGGGTTGTTTCTAATACCAATTTTCTCTATTGGTTTGTTCTTACTTTTGATCTTAATCCCGAAAATAGACCCATTAAAAGAAAATATTAAGAAATTCAGAAAATATTTTGATTGGTTTATTATTTTAATAATAATTTTTTTCCTTTATCTTTATCTTTTAACTATTACTTGGAATCTTGGTTTCAGGTTTAATTTTATTCGATTATTGGTACCAGCTTTTGGTTTACTTTTTTACTATCTTGGAATTTTAGTGGAACATGCAAAAAGAAACTGGTCTATTGGGATTAGGACGTCTTGGACTTTAAGTAATGAGAAAGTGTGGGATAAAACCCACCAAATCGGGGGAAAACTATTTAAGATTTCCGGAGGGGTTGCTTTCTTAGGAATCTTATTTCAAGCTTATGCAATATTTTTTGTGATTGTTCCAATAGTTTTAGTTTCTCTTTACCTAATTATTTACTCTTATTTTGAATACCAAAAAGAAACAAGTTTACCAACTTAAGGGTATAGATGAGAACGATTATCAGGCATTAACTTTTAACAGACTAATTAAAAATAAGGAGAACTTTGTTTCTTCGCTAAGGCTCGGAAATAAAAAATATGTTAAAAAAATCTAAAAAAAGTGTAAAGGGTATGGTTGTCACCGAGGCAGAACATGCAAAATGGCATAAAAAAAACGGCAGTTGCGGTAATGGTAAAGAACATGATGTCTGTATGAAAAAGTGGGGGATTACGATAAAAAAGAAAAAGAAATAAAAATATGAAAAATTCAACTTTATTTAAAAAAGTAATTCTTGCCTTAGCTTCACCGTTTTGTATTTGTAATAAATGCCCCAGCTATCCGGGTAAAAAAGACCCGAGGGTTTATTGCGAAAGAGCAAAAAGTGATTACGTCATAGAAAAACGCGGTTGTCTTTGCCCGAAATGTCCTATATGGAAGATCAATCATTTTAAAGAAACCTACTATTGTGTGATTGGCAAAGATCCAAAATCAAGAATTTAGCCCGAAGAAGATTATTAATTAGAAAGATAGAAACAAAAACCGCCCCCATAGGGCGATTTTTGGTGTTTGTATTTTACAAACCCTATATTACTGAGCAGCGGTGGTAAAAGATGATTCTGTGACAGTCGCAGTATTACTAAATATATCAGTAGAGGTTATTTTATAATAGTAAGTTGTATTTGCGGTCAAACCGGTAAGGATAATCTCGTGGTTTTTTGTGAAGGTTGAAGAGTTACCCTGCGGCGTACCTGACGTATTAACAGGAGAAGTAGTGTTATACCAAAGATTGCTATCAGTATTCACATCCGTAGTCCAAGTAATTTTCTCTGAGGTAGTAGCGGGAGTACCAGCAACTGCTGTAACTGCAGAAATAACAGGTAATGACATAGTAGTAAAAGACAGTTCAACGCTAGTTGCAGTATTATTGTGCTCGTCAGTAGAAGTCAGTTTAAAATAATACTTGGTATTTGTAGTCAAACCAATAATCACAACTTCGTGGTTTTTTGTTAAAACTGCTGTTGTAGAAGTAGCATATAACGTCGGGCTTGCCGTGACAACAGGAGAAACCGCGCTATACCAAACTTTGCTATCTGATTCTTCATCTGTAGTCCAAGTAATTTTCTCTGAGGTAGTACCAGGCTTAAAAGGAGCTGAGGTAATAGCCCAAATAATTGGTGCAGTTGTCTTATCTTCCTTATTAGCAGACACTACTGGAGCCAAACCGAGCTTTGCCCTAATTCCCGGAGCAATTAATAGTCCGAACGGTACTTTGCCGGAATTTCCAGCGCCTTCTGTAAGTAATTCGTTCAATTTAGCCAAGGTTTTGGGTCCGACCGTTCCAACTTGTTCCAAACCAGCTATTTTTTGGAATCTTTTAACGGCTTGTCTTGTTAAAAATCCGAAATATCCAGTAATTTTACCTTCGGGATAAATACTTGGATCTGTTGCTAAAATTTCTTGTAATGTTTTAACTTCATCGCTGGTCATACCTTCCCTTAGTTGAGTAAGTAATCTCAGGCTTGTTTTAACTTCTTTTGTAGTACTTTGAACTTGTTCTTTTGCTTGTATTAATGCTTGTATTTGAGTTTTTAACTTTTCTATCTGCTCTTGAAGCTGTTGAATAAGAACTTGCGTATTTTGTGTTATAGGAGTACTTGTATTTTCGGCAGAAGCAATTGAATATATGCCGAATATTATAACTACGCCTAATATAATGCCGATAAATTTTTTCATATTTTTTAAAAATTAATAAATTTATAAATAATTCAACTTTGCTTATTTAATAATAGTAAGTCCGACTATCTTGTTTTTTTATCTTTCCGCTTTATATTGTTAAATACAAAGAAAGAAAATTTAACAAGAAACTTACCCTTATGTTATTGTATCAGATTTATGCAAAAATTCAATGGAAAGAAAAAACCACCAGTTTGGTAGAAGGACTTGATTTTTTTATGGATAATAGTAAAGTATAGTATACGAAATAAAAAAGGAGGTTGTAGTTTAAAATGTTGGTAACAGAATATAAATGCAGTTATTGCTTTAATGAGTTTTGGGGTCCTGAAATTGATTTAGAAGAAGGAGAAGGTTTTTGTCCCGTTTGTGGCAGAAAAGGCACCCTAAAAACAGATGGTAGAAGCTGGGGTGTAGAGTTATGTCCTTTTATAAACAAAGATAAAATTGAAAATGGGGAAAAACATGAAAAATCCGCAGAAAGAAGTTGAGCGTATTTTACTCAAGGAGGAAGAAAATGGTAGATAAGCCGAAGTTTTTCGAACACGGTGGCGGGAGAGTTTTTATTAGTATGACAAGTACCAGGGAAAGGGCAATTGATTCCGTAACTTCTCATACTTGCATTTTAGTAGCTGGTTGGGATGACGCAATTAAAGCCCTTAACGATTTCTTAGCCCAAAATAGATTTTGGATTGACCAAGCTGAAATGTTCACCACGCCCAGACTTTGCGACGAATGCATGCGACACGCTACTCAACCCCAAGTATTTGACGAAGCCAAGCACGTTGAAGAATGTTTATGTTATATAGAGAAAAGTCCTTGTGGCGTTCACAAGTACAGAGGAGGTTGAAATTTATGACAATCGGTATGATAAAAATGATTATCATACCGATTTTTTTACCTCAAACAGGTTCCAGCATCGCCCAATAGCAATAGAGGAGCTAGATTTCCGCCGCCTCGTACAATCGGCGGTTTTTTGGTAGAATAAATCAAAGGTCACAACAGTAATAGAAGGGTAAAAGATAATAAAAAAATGGGCATAGGATGGCAAAATAAAAAGAGACTTGATAGAAAATTAAAAAGGAAAAGAAGAGGCAGAAAAAGATAATAAAATCTCGCAAAAAATCGCTAAGAAGGCGGTTTTTTGGTAGAATAGATAAACATGGAACCATTGGCCTCAAAAATAAGACCTAAAAATTTAAAAGAATTTGCAGGACAAGAACATTTAGTAGGGGAGGGAAAGCCTTTAAATATTGCCATAAAACAGAAACATCTGTTTTCTTTTATTTTTTGGGGCCCGCCAGGATGCGGTAAAACTACTTTAGCAAAAATATATGCCAAGAGTTTGAATGCCAAGCTTTATGAATTATCCGCTGTTTCATCCGGCAAAGCAGACATTAAAAAAATAGTCGATGAAGATGCCAGAGAATTTTCCAAAGTTTTGTTTTTAGACGAAATCCATCGTTTCAATAAATCCCAGCAGGATTATTTGCTTCCATTCGTAGAAAGAGGAGAGATAACTCTTATTGGAGCCACTACAGAGAATCCGAGTTTTGAGATTATTCCGCCCTTGCTTTCGCGTTGCAGAATTTTTGTTTTAAACGAACTATCAAAAAAAGAAATGTTGGCTATTATTAAACGGACCGGATTTAAAATGGATAAAGAAGCAAAAGACTGGCTTGTTAATATGGCAAATGGAGATGCCAGACAAGCTATTACAATGATAGAAAGCACATCCCGGCTTTATGACAAAATTACCGTAGAAACTTTAAAAAACACTCTTCAGTCCAAGTTTTTAAGGTACGACAAAAAGGGCGAAGAGCACTACAATACCATTTCAGCTTTCATTAAAAGCATGAGAGCTTCGCAGCCAGACGCTGCTTTGTATTATCTAGCCAGGATGGTTGATGCCGGCGAAGACCCCAAGTTTATAGCAAGAAGAATGGTTATTTTTGCTTCTGAAGACATTGGATTGGCCCAACCTACAGCGCTGGTGGTGGCAAATGATGTATTCAGGGCAGTAGAGATCATCGGACTGCCGGAATGCGGCATTAACTTAGCTCACGGAGTTGTCTATCTGTGTCAATGCAAGAAAAACAAAAGCTCATATAACGCATATATCGCTGCGATGGAAGACGTGAAGAAATATGGAAACTTGCCAATTCCTTTAAAATTGCGCAATCCGGAAACAAAACTTATGGAAGAATTGAATTACGGAAAAGGATACGAAAAATATACAAAAGAAGATTTTCTACCAGAGGGATTAAAAGGGAAGAAATACCTCAAAGACTAATTAATATTGTGGACATTCAAAATTATAAAATAAGATCGCCTCTGCACAGAGGCGATCTTTGTTTTTTGTGGTTTTGTTTAAAGACCTAAGATTTTAGCTACGGTTTCTATTCGACAGTCTGGTGCTTCGGTAATATCTGCCTCCATATTTAGGAAAGGTTGGGTAAATTTCAAACCAGTAGCAGTAGAAACTATCACTACTCGTTCGCCTGGCTTGATAAGGCCGATTTCCGCTGCCTTTTTTGTGCTAGCGATTGCTTCTCCGGTTTGAGGACAAGAAAAATATCCATCCTTCGCATAAACCATGACACCTTCTGTCAGCTCTTTTTCACTGACCTCCATCATTGATCCCTTTGAGGCAATAATTTCCCGGATAACTTTTCTATAAGAAACGGGATTCCCAATTCGAGCTGCCGTGGCAATGGTTTCTCCGACTGACACAGGCTTATAAGTTGCTTCCCAGTTTCCCCGGGTAGCTTTATAACCTCCAGCCATACGCCAAGATAAATACAGGGGATTGGCAGCTTCTGATTGGCAGCCAATAATTTTACTACCTGCTTTAAATCCCTGTTTTTTCATCAAACGTAGGGCTTTTCCAATTGAACTACAATTACTACCATTTCCCACAGGGACAACATACCAGTCTGGTAATTGCCAGCCGAAAAATTGAGCAGTCAGGAAAACCGTTGCCTGGTGTCCTTCGACCCGCGAAGGATTCATACTATTGGCAAGGTAGATATTTAACCTTTTAACAACATCCATGCACTCGTCAAAGGGACCTGGCTGCAATATTATTTTTGCGCCAAAAAGTTTTGCCTGTAAGATTTGGCTTAGTGGTGTTATTTTCGGCATTACTACTGTGCATGGTATTCCCGCTACTGAAGCATAGGCAGCAGCAGCAGGTGCGGTATCACCGGTTGAAGCGCAAATAATAGCTCGAACTTTTGCAGCTTTTGCAACAGACATCAAGACAGTCATTCCGAAATCTTTAAAAGAGCCAGTAAGGGATTGTCCTTCCAGAATCAACCATACATCAATATCATTGCCAATCCATTTTTTGAGATTAGGTCCCGCCGGAACAATCGGTACTATACCTTCGCCCAAACTCACTATATCGCTATCTAATATCTCCGGCATAATCCATTCTTTGAAACGCCAGACGCCAGAATTATCTTTAGGCGAATATTTACGACTGTTAAATTTCTCTATCCATAGGGGAACGCTCAAATAGGGGATATTATGTACAACATCAAAAAGATCATTACAGCGAGGACAACGGAATTTTCGTTCTTCCAGTAAGTCAGTTTTGAAACCACAGTTTATACATTCCAAATAAGTATTTTTAAACAACTTTTCCTCCCTTTAATATAATAAATTATTATCTCAAACATTCTTAATATTGTCAATTAATATTGTACGACATTTCTAAACAAAGATTACCAGGACAATAGGTTAGGCGACCATTGGTTTTATTATTGACTTTTAATTTAATATTATGTAAAATAAAAAATACTTGAACCTTGTCAAAAATAAATTTAAAGGAGAGAAAATGCCAAATTATACTGAAAAATTTTTAGCTGATTTGGGAAGAAATAATCGTTGGCAAAACCCGATTGATGAATATAACCATCCAATATTACTTCTTCCAGCACCAAGCCAGAAAAGAACGATTTTTAAAAAAAGGAAAAACAAAAAAAGGAGGAATAAATAAAGAATGTGTTGGAAAAGAAAAAAGGTAAAATCTCCGGTAATGCAGGAAAAAATAACAAGATGTGTTACCTGTGGCAAAAAACTGGAAGATACTAGTTTTGACGCCCTAAAAAATCATCAGGCGGTAACCGGTCATAAGTTGTATCGAGACGTATTAGTGCCGGTAGTGCCAACGATTTAGGCCACAAGCACAAAAAGCAAAATTGAAGAGGGTAGCGATAAACGCTACCCTCTAATTTATTTATATTACTGTTAGAAGCCCAGTTATCCCTTTAAATTTTTTCCACTATGAAATTGTCTATGTATGTCCCGTAGCCGTTTGTTTGTTACGTGAGTATATATTTGGGTCGTGACAATATTCTTATGGCCTAAAAATTCCTGAATGCTTCTTAAGTCAACTCCTTGGTTTAATAAATCTGTTGCATAAGAATGCCGGAGGGTGTGGGGAGTGGTAAAAATAGGAATTCCGGCCAAAATCGAGTATTTTTTGACAATTCTTTCAATTGAACGGGCTGTAAGGCGCATATCGGATAGCTCTCTTGCCCTAAAATGAATAAATAATGCCTTATATTTATCCTGGCGGGTTTCTAAATACTTCTTTATCCAAAGCAAAGCTCTCTCTGAAAAATAAACTGTTCTTGGATGACTACCTTTACCAATAATTCCGATTTCAAGATCTTTTTTATCTTTTATATTCGTCAGCTGTTCACGGTTTAGCGCCACCAATTCAGCTATTCTCAAGCCGGTTGAAAATAAGGTTTCCAAAATAGCCCTATCCCTAAGGCCTTGAGGGGTATTTATATCAGGAGCCAACAAAAGCTTTTCTACTTGCTCCAGGGTAAGGAATTTTACGGTTTTTTGGTCTTTAGAGTCCTTTGGGAGGGCTATTTTGTCCGGGGGTAGTGAAACTATGTCTTTGGAAGTAAAATAGCCCAGAATGGCTCTTAGAGCGATTAAATAGTAGTTCTGGGTGACCTTTTTGAGAGGACGGCCTTTTTCATTATGAAAACGGCTTAAATATAAGCGGTAATCCCAAATATCATCTGCGGTAAGCTCATGGGGTAAAAGGCCCTCTTTTTTAGTGTTTTTGAGCCATAAGATGAACTTTTGGAGGTAGCGGTTATAATTCAGCTGGGTTTTTTCAGAGAGGCCTTTTTCAACTTCACAGTAATCTAAAAAGTCGGGGATATGTTTTATAATATTTTTTTGAGATTTTTCCATAAAATATTTTTAAAATATTTTTTATACTTATATATTTCTTATATTTTAGGTCTCCTCCGGCAGCCCCGTTTTAATGCCTTATAAGAGGGGGCCCTTCTGGTCCCTATCAACAACGTCGCTTAACCTACATTGTGCGACCTTTTCTATCTTAATATTACCAGGACAAAAAGGCCTGTCAAGTACTCCCCTTTAAATATTTCTCTATATAAAAAGAGAAGGGGCATCAAATGTAAGTAAGATGCCCATATAAATATTTGCGATCAAATCGCAAAGAGGAAATTGTAAACGTGCGAATTGAGAAAGAGCGAGGTAGAGAGAATGGTCAACCTATATAAACCGGCTTATTGGTGAGGAGATGTTTTTTCTTTTGCTTCCCATACTACCCAAAGTTGGCGGCCAGAGGTCTTCTTAGCTTCTTAGATCCTTGCTCTAGTGGCGTTTCTGTCTTTGCGCATTTCACGGCGCCTTGACCATCGTTAACAATATCCCCTCTTTTCGACCGGAAAAAATATTTTAAAGGTGCTGGCCATCCTCTCTACTTTAATTTTAACTCTTCAAGAGATGATGTCAATCCCCGCACTTACTTGATTAACTCTTTAAATTTCCCCCAAAGGGATTTGCTAACTTCCGGCACCACAGTTTTAGCATCTTGTTTCATCTCCCCTTTTTCCTTTTCGAACTCCTCTTTGATTATTGGCGTTCTTTCTTTTATTTTAGGAAGAATATATTTATTAAAAGAAGGCGCTATATAAGAAATCCACAGGCTTTCTGCTTTTTTAAAACACCATTTCCAAACCGTCAAAGCTTCCTGCCAGGTACTTTGAAGAAAACCAGGCATTAAAGGAAGAAGGTTTAATCCCATTTGTTTCGCTTCGTCTATTGTTTCAGGAATTTTAACAGTTTTCATTTCTTCAACAGCAAAAGAAAAACTCGGTAAAACTACACCCGCTATTATTAAAATAATAATTATTTTAGATAAATTTTTCATAAAAATTTTTAAGAAATTTTATGTAAAGCCTCTTTAACTCTTTTTATTGTTTTTTCTTTTCCTAAAACTTCAGCAATTTCAAAAGGTCCGGCTGATGCTTCTTTTCCGCTCAAAGCAACCCTTAAAGGCCATAAAAGCTTTCCCCTATCCCCTATTTTCTCCGCCTCTGGCAAAATTTCATTTTCTAAATTTTCTTTTGCCCAATTTTCATTTTTTATTTTTGATAATAATTTTTCCAGTTTTTCCAAAGAACTTTTTATTTCTTTGTCAGTCATTTCTTTCCATTTTAATAATCCCCCATCATATTCCAATTTATCCTTAAAAAAGAAATCACAAAGATCAGAAATTTCCGATAACTTTTTCAACCTTTCCTGATAAAGCTCGGTAATTTTTTCCAAAGCGGTGAAACCGATTATTTCATTCGTTTCTTTTATTTTAAAATGAGATTCCCCCAAATGGAATTTTTCTTCTTGTTCATGCGATTCTAAAAGACCAGCTGAAATTAAATAAGGCAGGCAGTTTTCGGTCATTTTTCCAAGAGGAATATTCCTAATATAAAATCCGTTCAAAAAGTCCAACTTTTTAATATTAAAAACCGCTCCGCCCCTTTGGACTCTTTCAAGAGAAAATTCCTTAATTAAGCTTCTTATTGAGTAGATTTCCCGTTCGCTTCCCGGATTCCAGCCTAAAAACGCCATAAAATTAATAATCGCTTCGGGCAGATAGCCCTGCTTTTTATATTCAGAAACAGCTGTGGCTCCATGCCTTTTGGAGAGCTTTGACTTATCCGGGCCCAAAATCATTGGCAAGTGGGCATATTTTGGCTGAGAAAAACCCAAAGCTTCCTGAAGCAGGATTTGTTTCGGCACGTTTGATAAATGATCTTCTCCCCGGATAACATGGGATATTTTCATTTCAAAATCGTCAACCGTACCGGCCAAAACAAAGAAGGGATCAAAACCATCGGCGGTTTTGCGGGCGATAGTGAAATCCCCTATTAAGCTTGTATCAAATTCCACCTTTCCTCTAATTAAATCTTCAAAAACAATTTTTTTAGCAGGAACTTTAAAACGGATAATCGGAAATATTTCCCCCTCTTTCAATTTTTTCCCTACCTCTTCTTTTGACAAATCGCGGCATTTGCCAGAATATTTCGGCACTTCTCCCCTACTCAACTGATACTGCTTCAAGGAAACTAATTCTTCTTTGGAACAAAAACAATAAAAAGCTTTTTCTTCTGCTAAAAGTTTTTCAATATATTTTTGATAGATTTCTTTTCTTTGGCTTTGGCGGTAAGGTCCGTATGCCCCATCTTTATCAGGGCCTTCGTCATATTCAATACCCAGCCATTTTAAGCTTTCAATAATATCTTTTTCAAATTCTGGTTTTGACCTTTCAATGTCAGTATCTTCGCTTCTTAAAATAAAAACTCCCCCTTGATTTTTAGCAAAAAGGTAATTAAAAAGAGCGGCTCTCGCCGTTCCAATATGTAAAAATCCGGTTGGGGCTGGCGCAATTCTAACCCGAATATCTGATGATACTTTTTGTTTAATTAAAATCTCCTCAGTTTTTGTCTCCGGCTCTAAAATGCTTATTTTAGGGTTTTGTTCCGGCATATTTTGTAAATTTATTATATTTAAAATTTACTTAAAAGTCAAAGCTAAAGGGAGGATATTACTATCCTCCCTTTAAGCGGAGCAATTATGCTCCAGCTTTTTACGCCGTTTTTCTTCGCTAGCTTCGGATCCCGGATCATAGCTCATTGTACATCCGTATTCCTTGGCTTTTTTAATACTCATTTGACTCCTTTCTCTCTTTATTTTTTATTGTGCTATTTCACTTTTATACCTTGATTATAGCATATTATATTTTATTTGTCAAGCAGGTAAGTAAAAGAAAAGAAGCCTGCCGAGGCAGACTTCTTACTTTAAGAAAATTATAACTATACACTTTCTTGTTCTTCTTCCCTCTTCTTTCCGTCACCATCTAAAGAGTCGCTATTAAGCTTGTGGTATGCCATTCCAGTTTTAAAAGCATCCCAAAGAGTTTCTATTAGAGCTATTTGTTTTTTGAAAGAAATTTCGGAGAAATAAGGGAAAAAGCTTTTCAATAAAACATTAAGATGTTTTCTTTCGGGGTCAGAAAAAGTTAAATTTCCTTCTAGTTCTCGTTTCTCATTCAAAAGATCAACCAATGATTCCTTTTCTATTTCATTATCGGGCAGACCTTCTTTTAGTAATAACTCTTCAACAAATTCTCTTATCTTTTTTATTTTCGGAGATATTTTTTTAGGATCATCCGGTTGTTGCGGAGGGGGTAAAAGAAGAGGTTTTGAAATCGTATCAATGATTTCAATTTGTTCAATTTCCTTTCTAATATTAAGGGACTTATCGATCATAATTCACCTCCTTTTTTTATTGTGAACGAGCCTTTTGCTTTTTTATTTTACTTTATTGTTCCAAAAATGCCAAGAGGTATTCGGCGATGATGGTTGCGGCTTTGGGGCGGGAAAATTCAGTTGCCCGATTTTTCATATTTTCCAATTCTCCCGAGTGCGAAAATAGGTATTTTATTTTTTCCAAAAAGATATGCGGGGTCAAATTACTTTCTTCAAAAACAACCGCTGCTCCATCTTCAGCGTAGGAATAAGCATTTTTCAATTGGTGATTTTGGGCAGCTTCTGGCAGAGGAATTAAAATGCTGGGCTTTAAGAGAGCCGCAATTTCAAAAATACTTCCAGAACCAGCCCTTGAAATAATTAAATCTGCAGCAGCGTAAGCGTGTTTTAAGATTGTTTCGTTCAAAAATGCAAAAAGATGATAATCCGATTTAAATTCTTCATTTATCATGACTTGAGATTCAGCTTTAACTTCTTTAAAATTTTTAGTGCCCGCCTGATGAATAATTTCAAAATTAGAAATGAGTTCGGGCAAAATAGATAAAACTAAATCATTAATTCTTTGAGCACCCTGCGAACCCCCTAAAATCAAAAGCAATGGTTTTACAGCATTTAATTTAAAAATTTCTTTAGCTTCTTCTTTTTTACCTTGGGTTAAATCCAGCCGGATAGGATTGCCAACCTGGATCATTTTACTGGGAGCAAAATATTCGGTATCGGGAAAAGAAGTAAAAATTTCTACAGCGAAACGGCTTAAAATTTTATTAGCCAGACCCGGTTTAATATCAGATTCGTGCAAAAACACAGGAACCTGGAAAACCCACCCCCAGAAAACAACAGGCAATGAGCCGTAACCTCCTTTGCTGAAAATTATATCCGGAGCTAGAAAAAGAATATGGAAAAATCCTTGAAGCAGGCCCAGAGGTATTCTAAAAAAAATATCAATGAAATTTTGGAAATCAAAATATCTTCTAAGTTTTCCGGCAAAAATTGAAGAAACTCTGATTCCTTCTCGAGTTAGTATTGATTTATAATATTCATCTTTCGGTCCAATGTAAAAAAACCGAAGCTGTTCTTCTGGATAAGGGCCGACAATTTCCTGATATATTTTTTTCATTTCTCTGAAGACAGCAATTATTGGAAAGATATGTCCTCCCGTGCCGCCGCCAGTGAATAAAATTTTCATATTAATTTTTTGAATTCCGCGAGATATTAAAAAGTATTCCGAGGGCGATTAATTCTGCTGTGATATGCGAACCGCCATAACTGATAAAGGGCATAGGAATGCCCGTGAGTGGCAGAATTCCAATCATTGCTCCGATATTCACAAAAGCCTGAATAATAATCCAGGAAGTAATCCCCAGGGCCAACAAGCTGGAAAATCTGTCAGGAGCTGTTTTTATTATTTTAAACCCTCTCCAGGCAAAAAGCAAAAAAATAGCAATCAAAATTACAGCCCCGATAAATCCAGTTTCTTCAGAAAAGACAGCGAAAATAGAGTCTCCAACTGGTTCTGGTAAGAAACCGAACTTTTGGCGAGACATTCCCAAGCCCAAACCTATAATTCCTCCAGAGCCTACGGCAATTAGAGCTTGCTTTATTTGATAACCGAGACCCATCGGATCAAAACTCGAATCTAAAAGAGCCTGAAAACGATGGAGTCTGTAAGGAGCAGTTTTTATCAAAAAAACTAATCCGGCGACACCCACTGAAGCTATTAATCCCAAGTGCCAAAGCGGAGTGCCCGCGCAAAAATACATAATCATAGACGAGACAATAAGTATTCCCAAGGTGCTGATATTCGGCTGTTTATAAATAAGAAAGGCGGCAATCCCGATAATTATTAAAAAAGGAATAAAAGTTTCGGCTAGGTTTTTGTATTTTCTTTCTTTTTTAGCCAACCAGGCAGCTAAGTAAATGAAAAAAGATAATTTGAAAAATTCTGACGGCTGGATGGAAAAAAAGCCGAAATTTAGCCAGCGAGTTGCTCCGCCGCTGCTGAATCCTATATGAGGCACAAAAACAAGCCCCAATAATACAAGATTTGCTAAAAGTAGAGGTAGCGCCCACTTTTTTATAAAAGCCAGAGGAATTTTAAAAGCTAAAAATCCTAAAATTAGGCCAGGGATTACTCCAAAAAGCAGTTGACGACGTAAAAAATAATAAACATCGCCGAATTGTTCTTGGCCGAGAGCAGCTGAAACACTCGCCAAAATTAAAACACCAAATACAATCAAAAAAAGAGAAACCCCTAAAAAAATATAATCTGGTTTATTTTTCATTTCTTCGAGAGTTCTTTTACGTATTTTTTAAATAGATTGCCTTTTTCTTTGTAATCCCTGAAAATACTGAAGCTGGTTGAAGCAGTAGATAAAAGGCAGATTTTTCCTTTTTTCGTGTGTTGATAGGATAATTTTACCGCATCTTTCATACTGTTTACAAAAAAAGGTTTGGGTAGTCCCCTATTTTTACCTTGGTGGACAATCTCTTTCCAAATTTTTTCTCCCGTAGTCGGAAATAGAATCACGTTTTTAATTTTGCTTTTTAAAACTTTTTTAGCAAGATTTTTAAAATTAATATTTCTATCATAACCCCCCAACATAATTGTTTGTACATTCTTACCCAAAGCATTAATTGCGAAAATAGCTGTTTCAGGAATGGTAGATAATGCGTCGTTGTAAAAAGTGATTCCGCGAAATTTTCCGACGAATTCCAATCTATGAGGCAATGGTTTAAAATTTTTAATAGCTTTTTCAATAATTTTTTCTGGAATTTTAAATATTCTACCGACAGCTATTGCCGCATTCCTGTCTAATTCATAATAGTCTCCTTGAATCGGAATTTTTTTAGCTTTTGATTTTCTAGCAATGGCGCTTACAATTTTATCTTTAGAATTGTAAACCAAATAATCGGATTTACTTTGATGGAGGGTAATATTCGCTTTTGCGTTCGCGTATTCTTTTAGATTTTTATAATAATCAAGATGTTCGGCATAGATATTTAAAAAAACAGCGATATGTGGAGATTTTTTTAGATTATATAACTGGTGGCTTGAAAGCTCGTAAACAAAAACGTCATTTTTTTTAGCTTTTAATAAGAGAGATAAAACCGGCTTTCCAATATTTCCGACTAAATGCGCTTTCAGGTTGCCTGATTTTAAAATTTCATAAATTAAAGATGTCGTCGTACTTTTACCTTTAGTGCCCGTAATTCCAACAATTGTTCCGGGACAATTATTAAAGAAAATCTCAGTTTGAGAAGTCAACTTTCGGAGATACGATCTCGGAATGTTTTTAAAAGGAATTCCAGGAGTTTTAAATATTATATCGTAATTTTTCAGCGACTTTAGATAGTCTTTGCCTAAATATAAAACAGTTTTTTTATCCGGTTTTTTTAATTTCTCCAATTTATCCGCTATTCCAATAACTTTGTTCGGAAATAATTTCCTCAAAAGCAAAAAAGTGTCCTGTCCTTCTTGTCCAAAACCAAGAATAAGCACCTTTTTATTTTTTAATTGATCAAGTTTCATTTTAATAACAAAGGTATTTTACCATATTTTTGAGCTTTCTTTTGGCTTAATTTAAAAGCCAATTTGCTTTCTTTTTTTGTGCCGACGCATTCAAAGGGTTTTGGTCTCCCCTGCCCTATTAAAGATTTCATTATCGGCATTAATTTCTGATTTTCAAAAATATCTTTGCCGAAAATTTTTAAAAGTTGTTTTTTTTCTAAAAAAGGATATAAAGTTAAATAAACAAAAAGGCATTTCGGGCAGTTTCCGCACCACCTTACTTGTTTTGCTCCGATTCTCATACTACTATTACAGCTTGAAAAAACAGAAAAATATTTGGGGTATTTTGTAAGCATTTTAGAAATTTGCAATTCGCCGTATTTTCGCAGATAACTGAAGTAATTTATATTTTTCGCCAGATATTTTTTACAATATATCTTAAATATTTTTTCAAATTCAGAACCCTTCGCCCATTGGTGGTTAATCATTCTTCCAAGATATTTTACGTTGCCTTCATCAGCACTTTTTTCATTTGAGAAAACAATATTTTTGTAACCAAATAATACGGCGCATAAAACCGATATAAATGACAATAAACTTGTAAAAGGCGTGTGTCCGTTCAAAAATCCCCTCTTATTCAAATCAAGCAGTTTTTTATCAATTATTCTTTTTACTATAATCTGGTTTTTGATTCCGGAAACTTTTGCAGTTTCCAGGATTTTTTCTATCGGATTTACAGAAAACAAAGCTATATTTTTAGTTTTTTGCTTAAGACTTTCCAGTGTAACAATTGAATCCCTTCCTCCTGCAAACGGCACTAAATATCTTTTTCCCAACTTTCCGGAAAATGTAACGAGGCCTTGCTTCGTTGCATTATCAACCTTAATCTTTAGAAAATTTTGGGAACGCCAGTCGATTTTATTTTCGTAGTAAAACTGGCCCATTCCTTTGATTATCAAATTTTTCCACCATTTGATTTGCTCTTTATTTAAATAGCCGGCTTTGATTATTATTTCCGGCGAACAAGTCGCTTTCCAATAACTGGGGATTTCAATCAAGCCGAGGTGGAAAATAAGATTTTCTAATACTCTTTTTTCTATTTTGTTAATCCGGGATTTATTAATATTTTCTATGATAATTTTTGGTCGGAATGTTATATCAGGCTCTATAGTAAAGTCAAAAAAAATCTCTAAATTATTGCCAGAGATTTTGTAAGAATATTTTTCGTAAATAAAACGCGGATATTTTTTTCTTAATATTTCAATTTTCATTTTAGTAAGTTTTAGCCTAATAAACGGATAGCGACGCCCAATACGGCTAAAAGGAAACCAATTATCCAGAACCTCATTGTAACCTGATGGGCGGGCCAGCCCTTTGCTTCGAGATGATGATGAATAGGAGTAGAAAGCCAGATTTTCTTTTTTCGGAATTTCTTGGATAAAAGCTGGATAATTATTGTAGCCACTTCTACTACTAAGAGACCGGCGATAATCGGCAAAACAACTATTGAGTCAGTTAAGAAAGTGACGACAGCTAAAGTGGTGGTTAGCCCCAAAATACCTGTTTCTCCCATATAAAAACGGGCGGGCGGAATATTAAACCACAAAAAGGCAAAAAGAGTACCGCAAATTACCATACAGAAAGTGGCGAGGTCCGCTTTTCCCTGTGAAAATGCGATAATAGCAAAAGCTCCAAAGATTGAGGCGAAGACGCCACCTGACAAGCCGTCCAAACCGTCAATTACTCCTCCTGCCCAGCATCCAATCATCGTCAGGATAAACAAAGGGATAATCCAAAAACCAAGAGTTAAATCAATGCCGTGCGGAAAATTAAAGAGCAAGGGAATATGGATTGAATCCCAGCCGAGCTTGTAATAAAACCAAAGACCGGCGACCAAACCGATTAATATAACAATCAACAGCCTTCTTTTAAATGTGAAACCGCCGGCAATATACTTCCCTTTTCCCAAAACAACCAAAATATCGTCTAAAAGGCCGACGATTGAGGCAGCAAGTATTGTAAAAAGAGGAAGCCAGGTTTCGCTTCTAGACAAGAAGTTTAATTTTTTCAACCACCAGATATCAGTGAATTGAGCCAGAATAAAAAAGAAAAAGATAATAATCAAAAGAGAAATCCAGATTATCAGTCCCCCGCCCCGCGGCACAGTTGTTTCCCTTTCCTTATGGAGAGAATGAAAAACTTCAGCTTCGTCTCCGGTAATAGTTTTAGATCTCGCTTCTTTTTTCCAGAATTTTATTTTATACAAAAACTTAATTAAAAAAGAAGCGAGGATTAATGCCACAACAGATGATAGAGCCGCCAAAACTAAAATTTTGATTACGCTAAACGTTAATAATGTCATTGTATAGAATAATTTATTAGTTTTCTCATTTCCGCGAATCGGTCTTCTGCTCCCAAGACAACATTTATTATATAATCATTGTCTTTTTGTAAAACTAAAATAAAACAGCCTTGGGCTTGAGAAGTCCAGCCGGTTTTCCCTCCGATTATGTCAGGAATTTCCCCTAAAAGCTGATTGGTGTTTTTTAGCTGATGGTGAAAAGTACCATCTGCTAAATAAAGGTCAAATTTAGAAATTTTTGAAATCTCCCATATAAAAGGTTTTTGGAGTAAATCTTTGATTAAAATTGCCAAATCCTGGGCAGTAGAATAATTTTGCGAATCATCAAGACCAGTCGGGTTAGTAAAATGAGTATTTTTTAATCCCAAAGTTTTCGCCTGCCAATTCATAATGTCAACAAAATTATCTACTCCAATTGCTTCTGATAAAGCATAAGCAGCATCGTTGCTCGATTCGATCAACATAATATAAAACAAATTCTCAACAGTAAGAGTTTCTCCTATTTTCAATTGGCCCAGATCTTCTTCTTGGGCGACGGCATCTTTAGTTATTGTAATTGGAAGATTGAGCTGATAGTCATCCAAAACGACCAAGGCAGTCATTAATTTTGTCAATGAAGCAATTGGCAATTTTTGTTTTATATTTTTCTGATAAATAATATCCCAAATTCCTTCTTCATTCGTCCTTAAAGAAAAAGCGGCTTTTGCTTGGATTTCAGCAATGGGTTCTGTTATTTCTACTGGTTTTGGTTGGGAAATTAGTTGAGCAGCAAAAAGGCGAGGAGTTTCAATATAAAGCTGGGAAAAGAAAAAATTCTCCAGTTTGCTTTCTGAAACGTTTGCTCCAAACCATAAAGGGATGCTAACCAAAAAAGAAATTAAAAATATTTTTAATTTTTTCGACATTAGTTACTTTTTAATTGTTTTAATGTGAAGTTCTTTTAATTGCTTCTCTTCAACTTCTGAAGGAGCACCCATCATTAGGTCTCTGCCGTCTCCGGTTTTGGGGAAAGCGATCACTTCTCTAATATTCGGCTCATTGCACAAAATCGCCACAAACCTATCAATGCCCGGTGCAATTCCGCCATGAGGCGGAACTCCATATTCAAAAGCTTCAAATAAGTGGCCGAATTTTTTTCTTATATCCTGTTTTTTATGGCCCATTACTTCAAAAACCGCTTCCAGTATTTCCGGTTTATAAGTTCTTAAAGATCCTCCTCCAATTTCATAGCCGTTCAAAACAAAGTCATATTGGTAAGCTAAAATTTTATCCGGATTCTTTTTAATTTCTTTTATATCTTCGGTTTGGGGCCGGGTAAATGGATGATGAACAGCATCCCAGCGTTTTTCTTCTTTTTTCCATTCAAACATCGGGAAATCCACAATAAATGCAAAAGCAAGCTCGTCGGGATTATTTTTGTCTTTTCTTAAATCCGGCTTATCGCTTCCATATTTTTCCATAGCTGTCTTGTAAGTTATCCTTGGAAATGGAATTTGCTGTATTCTTTTCTCCGGCATTAATTTTTTCACAATTTCTATATATAACTTTTCTGTTAAATCCAAGATATCGTTTTGCTCAACAAACGACATTTCTAAATCCAATTGCGTAAATTCCGGCTGCCTGTCCCCTCTTGGATCTTCATCTCTAAAACAGCGTGGAATTTGAAAATATTTTTCAAAACCAGCAACCATTAAAAGCTGTTTGTATTGCTGTGGCGATTGAGGCAAGGCATAAAACTTTCCAGCTTGGTTTCTTGAAGGCACAATATAATCCCTGGCTCCTTCTGGCGTTGATTTGGTCAGAATAGGAGTTTCAATCTCAATAAATCCTTCTTTGGTTAAATAATCTCTTGTAAAACTGATAACTTTCTGCCTTAAAATTAAATTATTTTTCATTTTTTCTCTTCTTAGATCCAAATAGCGATATTTCATTCTTATTTCTTCGCCGACTTCTTCTTTTTTTTCAGATATCTCAAAAGGTAAAGTTTTTGCTTTGCTGAAAACTTCCAAATTTTCGGCTTGCAGTTCGATTTTTCCGGTTTCTAATTTGGGATTTACCATTTGCGCTGGTCTTTCTTTAATTTCTCCTTCAATCGAAATTACCCATTCTGATCTTAGTTCTTGGGCTAATTGATATATTTTTTCTTGTTGGGGAGTAAAAACAACCTGCAATAGTCCTGAAATGTCCCGTAAATCAATAAAAACAATTTTCCCGTGGTCCCGACGGGAATTTACCCATCCTGAAACTTTGACTTTTTGCCCGATATATTTGGTTGTTTCTTTAATGAGAATCCTCTGCATGTTGCTTTATTTTAGCAAACATTTTTTAAAAAGCCAAATCAAAACCGAGCCCTTACAGGCTCGGTTTTTTCATTTCTTTGTGTTACTTTTGCATAAATCTTTCTTTTAATATCCAAAGAAGAAATAGAACTCCAGGAACTATCAACCACAAGCATTTCAACCAAATTATCAATGCAGCTATTATTATCAATCCGATAGCTAAATCGGTAAAATACTTTTTTAGATTTCCTAATTTTATTTTTTTCTTTTTATTTTCTTCTCTGATAAAAAGATATATTCCGGTCAATATTGTGAGAATCAATGCTAACTTCCAGCAGCAACTATTTATCTGAGCACATTTAATACCAAATAAATTGCCCAAGAAGTTTCCAATAGAAGCCAAGAATAAGTTTGAATTAAGTTCTTCTGGTTGGGTGTTTTCTCCCAAAGTTTGTGGTTCTACGGTCTGTTGTTCTTCAGTAGTTGCTCCTGCAACTCCTTCTTCCTGGGTTGGCGCAGCTGGGGTTTCAGCAACGACTGGATTTTCTCCTGTTTCTTCTGTAACAATCGTTTCTCCCGCAACAATTGGAGCCACAAAACTCAATTCTGTTCCTAATATTTCAGGAGCAAAACCGTTCTCGGTGGCAACTGCTCTCCAATAGTATGTTGCTCCCGGCGTTAATCCTAGAATGGAAACTGTGTGGAAAGAAATTTTATTCAGATCTTGTGTTGTGGAAAAAGCATAACCGTAATTAGGACTTGCCCCAATCGTTGAATGAGAAACTGTGTCATAAATTGCTCTGGTGGTAGCAATAATATTAGTAAACCAGCTAACATCTGCCTGAGTAGTAGTAAGGGATTCGTTTTTCTCATTAAATATAGATAACTGTATTATGCCGCCTCCGCCTCCGCCGCTTGAGCTTCCGCCTCCGCCTCCGCCGCAACTGCCGCAATCTTGTGAACAAGATGAACAAGTTTCATCATTGTTGCAAGAACCGTCTCCACAATAAAGCAAATTAGTTAATGTACATGTTTCGCTGCATGATTGGTTAGTGCCAACTCCGTCAGTCCCATCGCATTCTTCTTGTCCATTTTTAATTCCGTCTCCGCAACTGGGAGTAACGGCTGTTTCATAATTGAAAAAGTTAGCAGTAGAAGTTTGATTTTCAGTAACTGTAACTGATTGGCAGAAAGTATTAATGCTGGTCCAACCGGTGTGGCTACCATCCATTATTTCACAAACATCATAGGTATCAACGGGTACGGCTAAAAATTGATATAAACCGCCATTGGTTCCGTCTGTTGTGGTTTGAGGATCGCCGTCATTTTGATTTCCGTTTTTATCTAAATCAAACCAAATATTCCATCCACCCAAACCAGGTTCTGTTTCATCCCACACACCATCTTTATCTAAATCATTGTATTTATGCCCTGAAATAGTACCTAAAGGCAAATTAACCAATACACATGTTTCGCTGCATGATTGGTTCGTGCCAACTCCGTCAGTCCCATCGCATTCTTCTTGTCCATTTTTAATTCCGTCTCCGCAACGAGGGCCGGTTACTGTAACTGTTTGGCAAGTACCGGAGCAATAATCGCATGTTTCTCCATAACCTGCTGTGCATACTGAGCCATTTTGAGTACCGTTATCACATTGTTCACTTGTTTGATTGACTATTCCGTCCCCACACGTTTCTGTGGGTGTTTGAGAAGCCAATACATTAAATCCTATGCAATAATAAGTTGATCCCAATTGAGGATTTAAAATGTAATCGTAATTGTCATAATTCAAAATATCGCTATTGCAATACATTTCTGCGCTTACGTTGTTCTGCAAGTCTCCTAATGCATCTCCGCCAAAAGGAATATATCCCTCTTTCAGATTTTCTTTTACCCAAATTTTTATACTATTCTGCAAGTCGGTAATAATGGTTTGAGCCGGTGTTGAAGTTCCAGTCGAAGAGTTGAAATCATTCCATCCTGTTCCTCCAGAACCAATTTGATTTCTGGTAGGGCTGGTTACTTGTCCGTCGAATCCCCATTGAAAATCCCATCCGGAAGCGATCTGGCATTTCCCTTCGCTACTAGTTACATATTCTGAAGCTGTATTTTCTGTAATTACCGATGGCTTTTGCGCACCGGAAGTTCCCCAATTAGGCAAATCCGTTTCGGCTTGGCAAACTAATTTGTAAGCATTTATTAAAACTGAAAGGCATTGAGCGTCTGATCCATTACAATCTTCATCTACTTGATTTCCGCAAATTTCTGTTGCGCCGGGATTTATTGCTGAATTTGAATCATTGCAATCATCTCCTTGTGTTGTTGTGCACTCAGAAGGTACACATTCAAAAGTATCGCATGTTCCGGTAGGCGTAGCGCTTGTATATGTATCTAGATCGCTATCGCAATAATAAGAATTTGTGGAACAAACTCCACCTTCGTCAATTTCTTGATTACAATTATCATCTACTCCGTTACATACTTCTGTAGCGCCAGGATTGATGGCTGCTGTTATTGTCATTACAATCTGTGCTGTCTGAAACATATCCGGATGGAGCAGAACATGCCTCAATTGTGATCAGAGCATTTCCGTAAGTATCGCCATCGGCATCTTGATAAAATATTGATTGAACTCCTTCGTCTGTTGATCCATTACAGTTATCATCTACGCCGTTGCAAATTTCTGTCGCGCCAGGATTTATCGCTGCATTATTGTCATTACAATCTGTTTGTCCGCATTGTCCGCCTTCTGCATAATAACCATCTTGGTCGGCATCGGTGCAGACCGGAGGCAATGGCGAATTATAAAAAGTGCAAGAAACAATATTATCGGTTCCTACTTGTATTCCAGATATAGTATTTCCAGAAAGAGTTCCGTTAATGGTTGCACCATTGCACGAAGCAGCCATCAAATTATATTCTGGTTTTAAATCTTCGATTACGCTATAAGTGCCATTTAAAATAGGAAGTGGTTGTGTATAACCATCGCCATCTGTGGTTTGCGGAGTGTCAGCTACGGTAAATTGCCAATCAGCGCCGCCTATTTGATCATCGGTGGTTTGTAAATTTCTATCTTGGTCAATAAGTTTGTGAATAGTAATTGTTCCACCGCAAAGATCAGTGGTTAATTGTTCTAATGTTTGAGCTAAAGAAGCAAAATCGGCAACTCCATAATAAGCATCACTGCTGGAAATTGCTTTTAGATTATCAGGATTCAACGCATCTTGGCCTGTAGTATTTCCGATTCCTAAAGTAATTATTCTGGTATTTGAATTTTTAATATTATTGGCAACAGTAATTGCAGCATCTAGGGCTGCTGGATCAAATCCGTTTCCGCTGCCTTGATTGTTTCCATATTTATTCGGATTACCATCCGAAGCAAAGATGACCAAATTTTGGATATCTGCGCGGCCTGAAACAAACGTGCCTTGCGCCGCCGATAAACCCGCTTCCCAGTTGGTAGAGCCCCCGCTTTGTGCGGCATCTATCCTATCTTTTATATCGCTGATATTGTTGGTGAAGTTAAGAGTTGGAAGAATATTTGTTGTGTCGAATTCGGAAACCGAAAACTCGGTTGGAGTATTTGGTAAAAAAGCATCCACAAAATCCTTAAACGCACTCTTCATTTGAGGTAATTCGGTCTGACTATCAATACTGCCGGAACTGTCTAAAACTAAAGCTATATCCAAACCGCAGGATTGTTCCAATGCGGGATTAGGTCGGCTGAACAGAAACGGTATAGGAAACAGTTACGGTTATAATATCTACGCTAGCAGATGGTACGAGCTACTTTAACACGCCGTTTTCGTCTGGTCGGAAAACGCAAACACCAATATTTATATTATTAATTCGGACTGCAGTCCAAGTCGTTCCCCATTTATTAGTACTGCCTCCATAAGTTTGCGTGGAATCAGTATTTCCTCCATTCGCCAGAGGTAGCATAATTACTGCCTACAACTACCCCGTCTATCACTAACTAAACCTTGTCGTCTCTAACATCGATTCACTGGAAGCTTTTCTTTGCACCTCTACTTTTATGCCGTGTTATTGTCGTATTGGTAGAAAAAGTAAATCCAAAATTTGTGGCTGCCAGATAATGGATTGAATTGCTATTGCACAAACGAACTGTAGCGTATTGCCCGTCATCACCTGACCCTCACCTGGGTTAATCCATGCTGTGTTCCGGTACCACTTTGTCGGCAACGCTATTGGATAAATCGCTCCCGTCTCAGCAGCTTTCGCTATTGACGGAGCAAATGTTAAAATCGGCATCAATATGGAAATTATTATCGCCGCTATGGTGAAAATCGAATTTGCGGTTTTAAAAATATTTTTTCTTTTGTTGTTTGTCATATTTTTTATTATTTTATTAATGATTAATTTTAATTAAAATAATTCGACAATTTATGATTTTTATTATTTATTATTTTATTAAAAATTAAATTGTAATTAGACTGCCATAGAGTAATGCCCTGAGGACAATAATAATACTATCATATATAAGATATTTTGTCAAGTACCTTAATTTATCCTAATTGTCCTATGTTTATTCGGTAGGACAACTTTAATCTCTGTATGCTGCATATTATAACATGGTGTAAAATTTGTCAAATATAACTAACCACAGATTGTCAACAGGACTGTTTGTGTACAAAATTTAAAAATAAATAACTTGCTAAATTTTTACTTTTGTGATATATCTACATTATATGAAAAACTTTATAAACAACAGCTGGCTCAAAATAGTTGCAATAGCAATGCTTTTGGGTGCAATTGCGTCATACTTTAGTGCAATGTTCACGTTTCCCTACGCCTTTTATCAATTTATGAACTGGGCAGTAGCTGGTGCCGCACTTATAATTGTTTGGCAGTCATACAAAATGCAAAAATCGTTGTCTATGTGGTTATTCGCGCTGGTTGCAGTCGTTTTTAATCCTATAGCGCCGATTTATCTAGGCGCCTTTGCTTGGCAAATCGCCGACATAGTCGTAGTCGTTTTATTTCTTATTTCTTTCTTCTGTAATGAGAGAAAGTAAAACTAAATTATAAAATATTAGTCACAAACGAAAAACCGCCGAGAGGCGGTTTTTTGTTGCGCTTTTATTTTTGTCAAGTAGAATTACCACACTTGGTTACTCACAAGCAGTAAAACAAAAAACCGTCCTCACTTAGGACGGTCTCTGTTTTACTACAAACTATTTACCCTTATACCAATTATTATTTCCTAGCCAACTAAATACAGGATATTGATGGTCTTGTTTGTATTGGTCATTTTCGTAGTCTACTTCTCCCATAGTTACCGTAGTAATTGCCCCATTGATCGTTGTGGTTATCATCTTGGTCGGTGTCTTCCCTTTCACTCTTTTTTAATCTTTGCGTTTCCAAAGTTAACATCCGTTACAATAGAACCAGCAATAATTACAATGTCCTTTGGATTTTTTGCTTGTTCGCTTCCAACCTTTCTGATGGGTTTCTCTTACTTTGTATGTGCCTGGAGCAACGTTTTGGAAACTATAATTACCACTTGCATCAGTTATTGTAGTTGCTATCACGGTATTACCAGACATTAACTTAATAACCCAACCTTGAAGGCCCGGCTCATTAGTATTTTTCTTTCCGTTCCGATTAATATCATTGTATTTCATACCGCTAATGCTTGCTTGTTTTGTATTGGTAATCACGCAAGATGCTGTTTGTCCGGCTACTACAGAAACATTAGTACAAGTGTTGGAAGTTAAATTCCAACCATCGGCCGCATATTTTGTAATCGAATAAGTATGTACCAGGCGTGAGATCAGACAATGTTTGGCTACCAGTGCCATTGGTTGTAGTAATACTGAATCCATTAGGAACTCCGGTGAAATTAAATGTACCATCACCGCCTATTGTATTTTTGGTCACCATTAAACTTCCGAGCTGGGTGTTAACGAAAGTGCAGGTTGTGGTTTGTCCGGCTAGAACAGTTATAGCGTCGGGGGTGCCATTGTCGCAAGCCGCGCTAGTTTGCGTCCATCCGTCCTGAGTTGTTTCGCTGATGTTGTAGTTGCTTCCAACGAGGAGGCTAACTGTTTGACTGGCTGTATTACCAGAAGTAGTAATTGTGGTTACGCCCGTATTGCCTGTGAAGTTGAATGTACCATCACCGCCTACTGTATTTTTTATCACCTTGATGCTTCCGGTTTTGGGAACATTGAACCCTACGCAGTAATAAGTTGTGCCGCCAATTGGATTACGGATGAAGTCGAAGTTGTCGTAGTTTAAAACATCATTTGTGCAGTAAAACTCTGCAGAAACATTGTCTGCATTTGATTGATTGCTCTGGTCGAAAGTGAATGGTATGTAGCCACTCTGGAGCACCTCGCGGAAATACCTATCGGTGGTGCCATCAAGAGCTGACATCGGGATAGTTGTATTGATCGTACCTGTGTCATCCGTAGGACCGAAAAGTAGTGTATCCATCACCCGCTGGACCAGTAAAGGCGCGACCGGGATCACCTGCGTTCTGATTTCCCCATTCAAAGCTCCAACCATCTTGAAGATGGCAAAATGTATGCGCTGTAACCCAAGTAGAAGCAGTCGTTTCGGTTATATCAGGACCACCGGTCCCCCAATTCGGAGGTTGTACTGTTATTGCAAACGACTTTGGTCGCAACAACCGTAATGGAAGACGGAGGAGGTGTAGCCTCGCAGGAATAAATATTTACTGTTAAGTTTCCCGAATTGTCGCCATACCAAGCGGGATTTGGAGCAGGATTTGGTACGGTAGAATTGCCATCGAATACTAAGAAATTAGCTTGGCTTCCGGTTCCAGTATATAAGTAAGAATAACTATGTGCCGGATTGTAAGCCCCCCAATTTACAAAAGCATTATCTATCTGCAAATCAAATTCTCCTTCGCCCAGGAAATAGGGATCAATATCATATCCATCCATCCATGTTGTCCAATTATTAATACTTGTGTATTCTGCGTCAGCCAAATTATGAGGGATATTTAACCATGTCCCCGAAGAAACTAACAAGTAGGCCTGGCCGCTCGATAAGACATTGCTGCTTGGGGTAGGTACCGATGAATCAGAATTTATAATTACGGTTTCCAAAGGCGAAGATGATTGAGTTGTCCCAACGGGACAAGTATCTGCAGCATTTGCGGGCAAAGCCACAGCCAACATTGTGGCAAAAAATAAAATAACGGAAAAATTTAAAAATATTTTTTTCATTTTTTTATCACTATTAGTTAATTATTTATTTTCGACCTTTTAAATTGATCCCTCCTAATCTTTGTGTTTTTATTTTATCGAATGCAAAATCTTTGTCAAATAAAATTTTTGTCCATAGTTATCCACAGGGTAACATGCATGTGACAAAACATAAAGAACGGAATAATCCGCTCTTTAAAACGACGCTAAAAATTTCTATTTTTAAATTAAAAATCGCCTATTTCTAGATAGAATCAGACGATTTTTAACATTTATGTATTTTATTAAATTTTATATTGGACTATCTCCATTTGTGTGGTACGGGGAATGCTTGATTCTGTGGCAGTGGCTATGACATGAATACGGCCAGTGGTTGCATCTTGATAAATATCATAACCTGTATCTGGGGCGGTTGCTCCACTAGGATCGTTTGGCAAAGATGGAATATAGGTCGGTACTAAACAACCGAGGTTACCGGTTGCCGTTGTCGTATCAGCAGCCATAGTAGTCGCAACATTTGTTGTTGTTGTCGGTAAGTCACCCAAGTATATGTTGTAGTACCTATAATAAAAGTACCTGCGAAAAGGCCCTTGTTGTCTGCTATACGTTGACCTACGGCATTTAAAATAGCGTTGAGGTTAGAAGATCTCTGTGAATCTCTTGCTTGGGCAAATTGACGAGCTGCATTTATAGCAACCAAAACTACAGCTGCCAAAATAGCAATAATGCCGATAACGACTAAAATTTCTATAAGGGTAAAACCTCTTTGTTTTTATTTTCTAACCATATTTTTAATTTATTTGTAGATTGTATTAAGGTGTACTTTCGACCTTTCTTTTATTTAATTTCTTAATATTTTTATACTAACAAAATAGATAATTTATTGCAAGAAACATTCTTTTTACGGAGTTTCTGACCAAGAACCGATTTCCATCCAGGTATCAATGGTAACATTCGGAACTGGCGGAGGCGGAAGGCGGCGGCAGGTAGGCGCAGGCGGAATGTCATCATTAGTTATGGTGCAGGTTCTTGTTTCACCAGCTGTAATTGTACCTGAACAATCAACTCCTAATGTTTTTGTGTATCCCGAGATAGCATTTTCGTCAACGCTATAACTGCCCGGCTCAACTGTGATAGTTGTCCCTGGAGCTTCAGTTCCAGCAAAATAATTCTGCGAAGGATTAACAGCTGTGACATTTATTGTAAAATCGGAAGCTTGCTTAATTCCCCCATTGTCATTAATTACATAATTAATAATTGCAAGATTTGCATTTATTGGTGGCGGAGACGGCGGTGTACCGAGAGCGGGACAAACTGCTTTTCCTATATTTTGAAAAATTTCTTCCAAATCCGCGGATGTAGGTGAAATATAAAAATTATCTCCATCAGCATTTTCTGCGGCAGCATCAATAGTTGTAGAACTATAATAGACCTTGGTTTGAATCCAATCCAAATCGTTAATAGCGTCATCGGTGCACTGATTATTACTGCCGGTTTCTTTATCAATGTCTTGCACGCGGACACGAAAATTAGAACTAGAAAATTCGTTACTCACCCAAGAACTACGTCCCCATTTATCATCAATACCTCCAAAATTATAAGTTGTTTCAACTCCCGAAAGTGTTTTCTTTTTGTCGAGGAGTCGTCCAGGTTCTTCCTCCGTTCCAGGAAAGTTCAACTCCTAATTGACAAGCGGAATTTATAGGAGAAGTGTAATAAATTTTTAATGGGTATCCAATCAAGAAAAAAATCTCTCGTATTATAGTTTGAATTTGAAGTAACCCGAACCCGAAAATTTGAATTATCAAAATCAGCAATAGACCAAGTTCGGCCCCAGTTATCTGATAAACCACCTAAAAGAGATGTCGATTCGGATGTTGGTTCGACAGTTGTAGTTTTTGAACTAGTCGAGGTTGTTCCGCCATTCCAAGACAACTCAACACTCATACTATTATTGCCATAATTGCTATCCAAGTACCAATCTAACCTAGTTTCTATACCAGTAATTATAGTTCCTGCCGGTAAATTAAAGTTGTAATTATAAAAGTTATGGCGATCACCGGCACCATTCACATTGGATGCACTCTTCACCATCGGTTAAAGCATTGGTTGGGTTTCCCTCAAATCCATTTTTTCCATTTCCGACTGTCGTATCTGCAACCTGACCTAAGGGATTTTTATATCCAGTATCTATTGCACTTCCTTGAACCCATGAGTCGGTTTTAATTTCAATTCCATTAATTGTATATCCGGAAAGACTGGGAATATTAAAATTATAAACACGATGTTTATGCCCACCGCTATCAGTGGCGGCTGTTCCGCCATTTGCATATGCACCGTTTGCATTTGACCAACCACTACTGCCGTCATTTGAGTTATTGCTAGGATTTAAAAATCCAGTATTAGAAGTTAAAAAATGATCAGCTGCAGAATTATTTGCCAATGACGCTAAAAAATTATAACCACTAATGTCGCCAAAATGAATTGTATAAATCTGTGTTCCTGCTTGTTTAGCTGTATTAGCAGAAGATGTCGCCGCGTTTTCTGCGGTTTGGCAGGGATTGCTACTACTACAGCCGGGCCGTATCAGTTAGCCCGTCGGAAATAAGAATTAAAACTTTTTCAAGACCATCGCTTACGCTGCTCAGTTCGTTATATCCTTTAACGATTGCATCTGAAAGATTAGTATAACCTGTATTTATCGGATAAACTGTTATCAATGACGTTATAAAGAGTTGTATAGTCGGTTGCCAAATGAGCAATAATATCTGCATTGACAGTACTACTGTCCGCAAAGCGCCCTATGCCAACTTTTGGATGAGGAGTTAGTGGACTGTAAAGATTAAGCAATCCCTTTGCCGCATTTTTTTCATCGGTAATCCATTGCGGATTTCCAAACATGCTGACTGTCCTGTCCAGCATCATTACCGTATCTGCGCAAGAAGGAGATGGCGGCGGATTATCGTCATAAGTAATAATGCAAGTCTTATTATCCCCTGCTGTTAAATTTATTTTACCATCTGAAGCACAATGATAGCCCCAAGAAGAAGCAGTGTATCCGGCTACTTCGGTATTGGTTGCCGTATGTTGACCGACAGAAACTGTAAATGGTTGGCCGGAAGTTCTTGAAACACCGTCAACGAATAATGGGAAATCGGATATTGTTTTGGTACCGCCATTATCGTTTTTAATATTTGCTTGAACAGTCAATGTGGCATGGGTTGATATATCATTGTAAGTGATGGTACAAACTTTATTACTTCCGGCTGCAACGCTTCCGGAACAATCGGGTGAGGCGCTAGAAGTATAACCAGAAAGACTGTCTCCAGCAATACTATAACTGCCAGCATTTACAAAAACCACTACACCGGTTTCTGCTCCGGCAAAAGAAGTTTGTGAAGGATTAGTGGCTGTCACATTCATTGTGAAATCTGAAGCTTGTTTGGTACCGCCATCATTATTTAAAACATGTGTCACAATACTTAAAGTGGAGCGAATAATCGGACACAAAGAAGGATCCGGCATATTGCTTTTACTCAATATCACTGAAGAATACGAAAAACCGCGAAGTTTAACAATTTGTCGTTCCAGAACCATTAACTTCGGCAATGGCGCAATTATCCGTTCCCAAAGAAATATTTTCTCCTTCAGAAGGTGGCTGATAGAAAAATTTTGTGCAAGTTTTAAAAGAGCAACATTGGCGCACGATTCTGCAAGGCCTACGCTTACTCTTTTATATTCTTTATCGGAAACATTAAATCGCGAAAAATAATTGCTCATACTTAAAACCGATGTGATTGCAAAATAAAATCAAACAAATAATTATCACAGACATTAAAGCAATGTATCCTTGTTGATTTTTTTGATGTAAAAATTTCATATTATTCGCGGATTATTTACGGACATATTTAGTGGTAGAAAAATCTTGGGAAACCGACATGCCATTGGCTGTTTTGGAGTCCAAGGTAAAATTTGCCTGAACGCTTTCCTCGCTAACGCCGTTGTAGTTATGTGTAAAAATTAAATTTTTAACTTCAATATTAGAATTATTTAATTCAATTGGAGGGTTAATAGTATTAGTTATAATCATATCAGTCCCTGTAAGATTAATAGTTATCGGGATTGTAGAACCCGAAGCATCCCATTTATTTACCGATAGAATTGAACCGCTGCTGCCTGAAAATGGGTTATTAATTGCCTGTATTCCTGAAAGCGCCCAATTAATTTTTGCAATTAGAAAATCCCCCTCATCTTGAATCATAATTTTTGTTTGATCGTGATCAGATGATTCAAAAACGTTATATGCTGCCGTTACCATTCCACCCATTAAAATAGCGAATAAGCCCAGATAAACAACCATTTCAATCAGGGTAAAACCAGAATTATTTTTTAAATTTTTCAATCCGATTCTTTTCATAAAATTATTACGGTGTGCTGATTACCGATAAATATCCTTGATTGGAAGAATCAACCGATCCTATGTAAAAATAATTTCCTTCGCAATCAAGTGATGCTCCAATTCCCGCCGACGGAAAATTTAAGGGTGTGGCATATGAAATAATATTTGAAGGATCGTCTATGCGCCAAATTTGGAATTGATTGGCTGTTAATAAAAATGCTAAATAATCTCTAATCGAAATCCCATTAACATTATCTGAAATTTCTGGAGCATTGCCAACTATTGAAATATTAGCTGGATCGGCAATATTCAAAATATAAAATTCTGGATAGCCCGATGTCGTAGTTTTTCCTAAATAAATATTATCACCGATGAAATCTAAACGTTTTCCGTGTCCACTTCCGGAAGCATTAAAACTGCCAGCCTTAACAGGCGCTGTTGGATTGCTGATATTCAATACAATTAATTCTTCCCAATTAGACGTTACCAAATAGACATACCTACCCTTTACATAAATATCATTTATATCGTTTCCCAAATTTCCGGATTGTGGCCAAGAACCAATCTCAAAGGGGTTGGTGGGATCGTGCACATCAATAATATGAAACTCTGGACCAGAAGCAGTTGCTGTCAAGCCAAGATAAACATATCCGTCTTTATAAAAAATACTGTTGCCAATAGCTTGGTTATCAGTACCCGAAACTCCCCCGCTTCAAAGTCAGGACTGATTTGATTTGGTGTTGATCCTGAAATATTAAAAATTTGTAATTGTCCGCTGCCGGGTCCTGTTGCTTTGGCGGCATAAAGATATTCATCTGTAGCGTGAATATCATTAATTCCTTCTTTTATCCCTGAATAATTATCAATTTGGCTTATCAAATTGGGATGTTTGGGGTCTGTCAATCCATAAACAAAAATTGTTGATGCGCTTGTAGAACTGGCATTAGAAATTGCGATATAAAGTTTTTGTTTGTAGGCATCGACAGACACAGAAGAATCAGCGCTTGTATTAGAAAAAATTTGGTTGTCTATATTTGGATGTGCCCAATCGCCGACTAATACCGAATCGCAAGTTTTTCCGCCGACTGCGTTTTCAAAATTGGTGACAAGCGCCGATAATTTCACTTTTAGACCGCGATTATATTGATCGGGCCAAGAAACTGTAGTTGTAACTTTTTTGGTAAAAAATCAGGCTGTGTTTCTACATCAACCTTTGTCTGATAAAAGTTTGCACTATCAATTGTTGTTGGTATGGGGTTAACCAGCCTAAAATCTTTTCTCGCAAGGGCCTGCTCTTTTTCCAGAATTCCTTGGGCCTTATTAATTGCTTCTGAATTATTTTGACTGTCGATTAACAATGATTGGCTGCCGAATGAAACTAAAATTATTGCAGAAAAACACAAAACTAATACCGCCATTGCTACCAACATTTCAATTGTAGAAAATCCCCTTTCTTTTGTTTTTCATAAAATTATAATACATACATATATAGCTACCAATTAATTCTCCCCTCCTGATTAATAGAAATGGTAGAAGCAGAAATACCATCGCTTAAAAATAAATTTCCTGTTTGGGTGGTATTTCCTGTCAACTGATCAAAAATAATTCCTGTTAAACCGCTTATTAAAATTGAAGGGTTTTCCTTAACTACTAAATCATTATCTACTATTCGAGAGGCAAAAGAATCGCCGGCAAAAACAATATAATTGGTCCCATCAAAATAAAATCCGTGTTTGGAATCGTTAACATTATTTATTGCCTGGCTTCTGGCTTTCTGCAAAAGGCTGATTACAGTGTTTCTTTCCGCTTTCAGAGCGTCCCTGCGGTAAGAATCGAATCCGGTAATCAATCCGAAACCTAAAATCATGGCAAATAAAGCCATGACTACGGTTATTTCTATTAAGGTAAACCCTTTTTTATTCTTGTGAATAAAATTTTTATTTGATGTTGAGGTGCTGGGTAATCCCATATATCGGCGTAATAATTGAAATAACTACAGATCCCACAATAACTCCCATCAATATCATCAAGGCTGGCTCTAAAATATTAGACAGTGTTTTTGTCATTTCTTCGACCTCTGTTTCGTAAAATTCCGCAACATAAAGAAGAGAGCCGCTTAAGCTTCCCGTTGTCTCCCCCACTGCCAACATTTGGGGAATTAATATTGGGAAAAATCTGGGATAATTCTTAAACTGAGTAGACATATTTTTCCCCTTTAGAATGTTTTCTCTCATCTCCATAAGTATCTTTCTGTAAACCATGTTTGGCGTTGTTTCCGCGGTTATTTCTATGGCTTCAATTAAAATTACATTGCTTTTAAGAAGAAGGCCGAGGGTGCGAGTAATATTGGCCAAATGATAGTTCTGCATAATTTTTCCAACGATTGGAATTGAGGGAATCATTCTGTTTAATGAAAAATTTACTTTCGGTATTTTTAATATAAAAATTATCGCAATGATTAATACTACTAGGCCACCAAATACAAAAAGTCCATAATGCCCCAAAAAGGCGCTTAGACCGATAAAAATCTTAGTAACAAGTGGCAATGGAACATTTAAACTTTTTAAAACCGGCAGAATTTTTGGGAAAATAAAGACGATTAAAAAAACAGTGATGCAAATGGTTGCAGCAGCAATAAAAATAGGGTAAATAAGAGATCCAACTATTTTTCTTTTGAGCACTCTTCTCTTTTTCAGCTCTTCTGCTAAATAATCTAAATTTTGGTGAAGCAGACCGGCGTTTTCTCCAACGCGAACAACATTGATTATAAATTCGCCAAAAATATTTTTAAAACGCTTAAGACCATAATATAATGACTGACCGCTATCGACGTTGGCCATTAAACTTTCGATTATTCTTCTCTGGGAATTAGAACGCGTCTGGTCTTTAATCATTTCCAAACTCTGTAGTATCGGAATGCCGGCCTTTAGTAAATAGGAAAGGCGCTTGATAAAAAGTTCTTTAGCGTGAGTAGATAAACGGCCTGGCAAACTTGCTTGAGTTTGTTTTTTAAGTTTGCTAGCGCTTTTAGAAAAAAAGGTTTTAGCTTTTGAAGCAAAATTAAAATTCCCGATGGGGATTTTATTTTTATAATTTGAAAATTTATTCATTGATCACTCTTAGAACTTCTTCAATAGTAGTTATTCCATTGACGGCCTTTTTAAAACCATCTTCAAGCATTGTTACCATTCCGCTTGCGATAGCAGTTTGTCTTATCTTGTTAGATGATTCGCGTCGCAAAATAGCTTCTCTTATAACATCATTAACCACTAAAACTTCATTGATGCTAATCCTGCCTCGATAGCCCGTATTATTACATTGAGGACATCCCTGTCCTCGGTAAAAATTTTGGACACTATCTAAAATTTGCTTTGGCATTATTTCGGACAAGCTCTTTAATTCAGCTTCGGTTGGTTTATAAGCAACTTTGCAATGATTACAAATTCTTCTAACCAATCTCTGAGCGATTGCTAAATTTACAGTCGAGGCGATCAAAAATGATTCTATTTTCATATCGAGTAAGCGGACAATTGTTGTGGCTGAATCGGTTGTGTGCAAAGTAGATAGAAAAAGATGTCCGGTTAAGGCGGTGTTTACGGCCAAGCTGGCGGTTTCGAAATCTCTGATCTCCCCCACCATAATAATATTTGGGTCCTGGCGTAAAATAGCGCGAAGCCCTTTGGCAAAGGTCAATTCTGTTCTGGAATTAACTTGAATCTGACTGACTCCTTCAATGCTATATTCTATTGGGTCTTCAATGGTAATAATAGACCTCTCATTATTGTTGAGCATTTTAATCAGGGTGTAGAGGGTTGTTGTTTTGCCAGAACCAGTAGGACCGGTAGCTAAAATCATGCCCCAAGGTTTGGTCAGTGCTTTTTTAATTTTAACAATATCATCATCGGAAAATCCTAATGTTTCTAATGTAAACTGGTCAACTTTATCGGCCAATAAACGTAAAACTGCATTTTCTCCGTGATAAGTCGGGGCAATAGAAACCCTAACATCTATCACGTTGTTCGTTTTCATACGATAGCTAAATCGACCATCTTGAGTGGCTTGATGTTCATCTGTTCGCAAACCGCAAAGAATTTTAATCCTAGAAATTATTTCTGGATGAATTTTTTTGGGAATTGTAGTAATGGTTTGCAAAACTCCGTCAATGCGAAACTTAATTTTAAGCCCATCCTCCAGAGGATCAAAATGAATATCAGACGACTTTAAGGCCTGTGCGTGCTCGATAAGATAATCGAGAATATTAATAATAGAGGGCTCAGTGTGCTGGGCTATTTGAGTTTCAATGTTTTTATAATAATTAATATTATCTGTTTCCATAAAAATTAAGACAATAATTTAATCCCATGGCTTTATATAACAAAATTTAACGTATATTATCAATAATTACCCACTTACTAATTTAATTTTCCCACTTGATTTACCATTAAATATTTCACGAAATCAAGAAATAACCGAACATTTTATTAATCTTTGCATATCTTTTATTATCACATATAAAGCATTCTGTCAAACCCATTTATTGCAAAAATAAAAAAAGGGGGGCGAACTGATAAAAATCAGGTTTCCCCTCCTTTTTGCTTTGATATTAGAAAGGGACTGAAACTTCATAAATAATGAAGAGAAATTTCAGCCCTTCCTAACGCTAAGATGGGATAAAAGATTCAGGAATCAATAATGTTCTTTAGTGATCCATTCCCATCACTTGTGCTTCTGTGAGACCATTCAACCAAGCTCGGCTTATCCCTTGCCAGCTTTCATACCCACATTTTGGGTTTGGGCATTTGTAAACCATGCCGGGTTTTTGCCACCAATTCTCCAGGCTTCTATCCAGTCCCCAATGGATTTTAAAATCATTCTGGAATGAGAGTGGCGTCCAGCATATTTCACATTTTAGGTGTTGAATAGAACCTCCACCCGTTGGTGCCGGTGTTGGCGTTGGTGTTGGCGGTGGTGGAGGAGGCTGTGGAGGCGACAACCATGTCCCCAGCCCCAACCCCAGCCACCAGGTCCCCAGCCCCAACCCCAGCCACCAGGTCCCCAGCCCCAACCCCAGCCACCAGGTCCGCCAGGCCCACTAGGTCCAGCAGCATATACCATGGCTGGCGCCGAAGCTATAACCACAAGAAGTAAAGTTGCTAATAGTATGGGTAATAGTTTGCTTAAGAGTTTTTTCAATTGTTTCTCCTCTTTTTATTTTTCAGTCTTTCCTGAAGTAGGTTAACAACTCATAGGCAAGACTTGTAGCCCTGAGTTGTTATTCGGCTACCTATTCCCGAATGTCAATTTTGATAAATATCACCTCCTTTTATTAAGAGCTATTGTCTGAATGCTTACTAAAATATGATAGCAAGTTAGGACAAAAGATATTATATCATACCCAAAAATCTTGTCAAACCCCACTAAAAAACCGTCCCATAGGGGCGGTTTTTAGCTGATACAAAATAATTTACATTTCCGGGCCTTCGGTTGGCGGAGGAGTTGGGGCTTGTGGAGTTTTTGGCGTACCCTTCCTTTTTTCTTATAAACAAACCAGACTATCGCGGCCACTATCACGATTCCGACGATTGTTAAAATAAAAGTCGTGCTCATAGTAATTGAAAGTTCAAATTACAAAATTAGTTTTTTGATTCGACCTTGAAAACGAACCATTAATATATTTTCCTCTTTTCAAAATCATCTGTCAAGCAGGGAGGAAAGTTTGTAAATATCCCCGGCTCCCATAATAATAACCACTTCCCTGCCCTGAAGATTTTTCCTTAAATAATCAGCTATTTCTTTTAAGGTGGGGATATAAATTATATTTTTTTTGTTTATTGCTTTTACTAATTTTTCAGAGCTGACCTTTTTCTTAATTATTGTTTCTTCTCTGCCGGCGACATCATAAATGTCAGCAATAATCAATTTGTCAATTGGTGCCTGCGACAATACTTTGACAAAATCTTTGAATAAATAATATGTTCTCTGATATTGGTGTGGTTGGAAAACGCACCAGATTTTTTTGTGCAGGTATTTTTCACGGGTAGCTTTTAATGTCATTTTTATTTCTGTTGGATGATGTCCGTAATCAGAAATAAGAGTTAAGTGTTTATTATTAATTGTTATTTGTTTTGTCTCAAAACGACGCCAACTACCTTTGTATCCTGAAAGAGCTTTGAAAGAAATTTTATCAGGAATATTTAAAATTCTGGCAACAGTTAACGCCGCTAAGGCATCAGAAACATTATGTTCGCCCGGAATTTTTAATATTTTCTTTAACTTTTTCGCTTCCGATTGTTTTAATGAGTAATATTTTTTATTCTTAATTCTTGATTCATAATTTGTAATTCTTTTAATATTTTTATCATCTCGATTTACTACTAATATCCCGTTTTTCGTTAAATGCCCAATGTATTTTTTGAAAGTTTTCAAAATATTCTTCAGGTTTTTATAATAATCGAGGTGATCTGCTTCGATCGTTGTCAAAACAATAATTTCGGGCCAGTAGTTTAAGAAAGAAGCAAAGTGCTCGTCCGCCTCGATAACCAAATATCGCGATTTTCCAACTCGGCAATTACTATCCCCAAATTCTTTCAATTTTGTCCCTACAATTACTGTGGGGTCTAAACCAGCTTTCGTCAGCAACAAACCAATCATACAGGTAGTTGTGCTTTTGCCGTGTGTGCCGGAAACCGCTATTGTGTAATGATTTTTTGTCAACTCGCCGAGGGTTTGAGGATAGCTTTGGATTTTGACTCCTCTTTTTACAGCTGTTTTAAATTCTGGATTAGTTGGCGGGACAGCCGGACTGTAAATTACCAAATCTGTATTTTTTGACACATTTTCGGCTCGATGGGAGCCTATTTTAATTTTTACGCCTTTCTTTTTAAGGGCTTCTGTAATTTCCGAAGATACTAAATCAGAACCACTGATTTTATGGCCTTTTTCCAGATAGTATTTAGCTAAAGCGCTGACGCCAATACCACCGATTCCGATAAAATGAATTTTTAGTTTTTTAGCGGGCATGATTCTAAAATAATATATTCCGGCCCTCCTTTTTTTAAACTACTTTCCATTACTTCGATTGATTCAACCGGAAAACTTAGAGAAATTTCTTCATTAACTCCCTCTCTTTCTTCGGGCTCGACTTGTTTAAACTCCCAGGTTTTAATTCTTGCTAAAGTAATATGAGGAGAATAAGGGCGAATTTCTCCTTCTTTCACGCCCTTTAACGGGCTACTGTAAAGCGAATTTTCCAAGTCTTTTTGCAATTCAGCCAATCTCTGCGATTCTTCGCCTTCAGCCCATATCATCCGCGGTGGGAATTTTTGAGGCGGGCCATAGAGGATTTTGTTTAAATTTATTGAAAATACTAAATTTTTAGAGGCGACTTCTTGAGAAATTTTAATAACTTCTAAAAGCTCTTCATCGTTTAAATAGCCCAAAAACACTAAAGTAATATGTAAGTTGTCTTTTTTCGTCCAGCGGACAGGTAAAGTTATCCATTTTTTCTGGTAATCTGAAAGTCGCTTTTTTATGTCTTCGGGCAGATTTATTGCAATAAAAATTCTATGTCTCATTTGAAAATTTTAACACAATTTTTCTTATTTGACAAAAGATGAAAATTTAACTAAAATTTAATCTAGCTATTTATAGCTTAATATTGATAGTTTTAGGAGGGAACATGAAAGAAATTATTCAAATATTAGACCAGAATAAAGATTAATAGATTCTTTTTTAGCGAGCCTCGGTTTTTTTGGAATCGGGAGTCTTGGTCTTTGGTTTGCTGTAATAAAAAGGACTAAAGATTTTGTGGACAAAAATTCTTGAAAAAGGAGCGATAAAATGAAAGGAGGTGAAAATGGCAATTGCTCATTTCAATTACATACCGCCGGAAGAAACTAGCTCGACGGGTTGGTTGATAGAGCCAGAGGAAGAAAACGATGATAAAGAAACTTTTTATTCCCGATATATTGAATGCGGAGTTCTTGCCGCCGCTTTCCCCCGAAGCTGAAAAAGACTTGTTTCAGCAATTGGAAGAAAATTCAGATGGCGATTCTGCAAGAGAAATACTTATACTCTCAAACTTAAGATTAATCAGGTTTATGATTCATATTGTCAGAAGAAGTAGTCCTAAGTGCGATTTAACTTCGCAAGATTTGTTCCAAGAAGGATATTTCGGTTTAATACGTGCGATAGAATACTTTGATTGGCGTCTGGGAAATAAACTTTCAACTTACGCTTTCTGGTGGATCAAACAGGCCATGAGTCGTGCGATTGAAAAACAAAGCGACGTTATAAGGCTTCCGACCCATATACACGACAGATTAACAAATTATTTTAAGATTAGAAATCGGCTTATCCAGGAATTGAAAAGAGAACCTTCATCTGTGGAAATAGCCAAGAAAATGAATACTTCTATTTCTATGGTTGAAGAGTTAAGGAAGATAGCTATCTCTTCCAGTGAAATATCTTCATTAGATATCTCTGGGGATTACGGAGACGACCGCATTCTTTCGGAAGTTCTTCCAGTTAAAGAAGAAAACGACGACGAAGAAGAACATCCTGGTTACAGCGATTTAAGAAGAGAGGACGTTTTAAACGCAATAAATAACTGTCCCGATTTAACTTCCAGAGAAAGACAAATAATATTGCTACATTTCGGACTTAATGACGAAAAAAAATCATATACCCTTGCCGAAATCGGGAAAGAATTTAGTAGAACCAGAGAGAGAATCAGGCAGATTAAAAATAAGGCTCTAAAAAAATTAAGAAAAGATCCACGGATAAAATCATTAAGAACTTTTATTAACTAGGCGCCCAAAAAAAATTAATAGGTGGCGCCTTTTTCTTTTAAAAACGAAGAATAAATGATAAAATAAAATTAAATGAAGGAAGCATATTTATACAAAAAATTATCGGGGAAAAGGTTCAATGTCATAATTGCGCCATTTTTGTGTGATTGAAACTGGTAAAAGAGGAAAATGCGGGGTTAGGGAAAACCAAAATGGGAAGCTTTTTGCTTTGAATTACGGAAAAATTATTACCAGAAATATTGACCCGATTGAGAAAAAGCCGTTTTTCCATTTTTTGCCGGGAACTCTAAGCTATTCTATAGCTACAGTTGGTTGCAATTTTTCCTGCAAAAATTGTCAGAACTGGGATATTTCCCAAAGCCCAAAACCAGCCTCTCCAGTTTTAGGCGAAGATTTAACGCCAGAAGAAATTGTAGAAGATGCGATAAAAAATAATTGTCCTTCAATCGCCTACACTTATACCGAACCGACAATTTTCTTGGAATTTGCTTTAGATACTATGAAAATTGCCAGAAAAAAAGGAATTAAAAATGTCTGGGTTTCCAATGGTTTTATGTCAGAAGAATCAGCGAAATTAGTAATCCCCTATCTCGACGCCAATAATATTGATATTAAAAGTTTTTCCGAAGAATTTTATAAAGAAAATTGCGGAGGAAAACTTCAACCGGTTTTAGATACAGCAAAACTGATGAAAAAATCCGGCGTCTGGGTAGAAATAACAACTTTGGCGATTCCGACTCTAAGCGATTCAGAAGATAACTTTAAAAAAATTGCGCAATTTATTAAAAACGAATTAGGGGTCGAAACGCCATGGCATATCACTCAATTCTCAGAAGCGCTTTCTTGGAAATTACAGGATTTATATGAAACACCGATCGGAACTCTTAAAACGGCTTATAAAATCGGCAAAGAAATCGGTCTAAAATATGTTTATACCGGGAATGTTCCTGGCCTTCGAACAGAGGATACTTTTTGCCCAAAATGTGGCGAATTAGCAATTAACAGAGCAGGATATGTTGTTAATCGTTATGACAAGACGGGCAAATGCCCTAAATGCGGAGAAGATTTAAATTTAATTTTAAAATGAATTATGCCATTAGTTTTTAGTGCTATTACTCCCCATCCGCCTATTATTATCCCCACTATTGGAGCTGGCGCGGATTTAAAATTGGTGGAAAAAACCATTAAAGCAATGGAAAAATTAGGGAACGAATTAAATAATAAAAAACCTGAAACTATTATAATAATTTCTCCCCATGCCCAAACCGACTATAATACTTTTAATATTAACCAATCCCCCACTCTTTCTGGAAATTTTCATAACTTTGGGGATTTAGAAACTAATTTAAAATTTAAAAACGATTTAGATTTGATAGAAAATATTAAAAAAGAATGCGAGAAAGAAATAATCCCAATTAACTTTATCAACAATCCTGATTTAGACCACGGAGTTCTTGTGCCACTTTATTATTTGGCAAAAAAATATTCTGATTTTAAAATTATCCCTTTATCTTTTTCATATTTAGATAGAGAAAGTCATTTTCTCTTTGGAAAAGCGCTTTTTTCTGCGATTGAAAAATCAAGAAAAAAAACTGCCATTGTGGCTTCTGGCGATCTCTCCCATTGTTTGACCAAAGATGCTCCAGTTGGCTATAATCCCTTAGGCGAAGAATTTGATAAGAGAATTGTTGATTTTATAAAGAAAAAAGATGTTAAGGATATTTTAGAAATGGGGCAGAGTTTGGTGGAAAATGCGGCAGAGTGTGGTTACCGTTCAATAGTAATTTTATTGGGTGCTTTAGATAAATTGAATTACAAGCCCGAAATTCTCTCTTATGAGGGTCCCTTCGGCGTGGGATATTTAGTGGCGAATTTAAAGCTTTAACTATATGGATTTTACTTTAAAAGGACCATTCAAAGACAGTATCTATAATTTAATAAGAAAGATTGGCTATACTTTTTGGGGCAAAGATGAAGATAAGGGAGAATATAATTTTATCCGGCCATTAGAAAAAGGAAGTTATCCGAGATTTCATCTTTATTTAAAAATTGAAGACGAAGATTGGATTTTAAACTTACATTTAGACCAAAAAAAGCCGAGTTATCGTGGATCTCCTGCTCATAGTGGCGAATATGACGGCGAAGTAGTCGAAAAAGAAATGAGAAGGATTCTAAATATTTTAAAACAAATTTAAAAAATATGGCTAAATTCAAAAGATATTGTTAAATTCTTAAACGATTATTTGAAAAATAAGGAAATAAAAGATAGTTCTCGCAACGGTTTGCAGGTTAAGGGAAAAGCCAGAAATATTAAAAATAGCTTTCACGGAAAACGCGAGCTTAGATACTTTTAAAAAAGCTTTAAAAGAAAAAACGGATTTAATTGTGGTTCATCACGGAATTTTATGGAAAACAAAGAATAAAATTAAAAAAGAGTTTCCTTATACTAAAGAAAGGATAAAATTTCTAACAAAAAATAATATTTCTCTTTATGTGGCTCATCTTCCTTTAGATAGGCACAAAGAGGTTGGGAATAACGCCCAATTATTAAAATTGCTTGGCGCAAAAATAAAAGGAAAATTTTTAATAGAGAACGGTCGGAATATCGGCTGGATAGGAGAATTTAAATCCCCTATTTCTGTTCGGAAAATCATAAAAATATTAAATAAAAAATTAAAAACAAAATGTAAAGCGATTTTATTCGGTCCGGAGAAAATAAAAACGATTGCTGTTTGTAGCGGAGGAGGCGGTACAAGAGATTTTTATCAGGCTTTGGCTAAAAAAGTTGACTTATATTTAACCGGAGAAACCACTGATATTTATACAGATGCTAAAGACGCAAAGTTTAATGTTATTTTCGCCGGCCATTATGCGACTGAAACCGTAGGGGTTAAAGCCCTTATAGAGGTTTTAAAAAGAAAATTCAAAGTTAAAACCGTTTTTATTGATGATCCAACGGGACTTTAATTTAATAGATTTAGCGAGAAAAAGTATTGAAACTTACCTTCAAAAAGGAGAAATTATTTCCTCCTCTTTCTGATTTGCCTAAAGAATTTTTAATAAAAAAAGCAGGAGTTTTTGTGACGATTATGAAAGGCGGCGAACTTCGAGGTTGTATCGGAACTTATCTACCAACTAGAAAAAATATCGCTGAAGAAACTATTTATAATGCTATTACTGCGGCTACTGAAGACAACCGTTTTGGGCCCGTACAGCCAGCCGAGCTGACCAATTTATCTTACGAAGTTTCTATTTTAAACGAGCCGGAATTAGTCAATGATATTAAAGAATTAGACCCTAAAAAATATGGTATTATTGTAAAAAGCCAGGGATTTACGCCGGGTTTAGATGTAATATTTAATACCGCTCCAAAACTATTTCAAAAAACTGGACTTTTATTGCCCGATTTGGAAGGCGTGGATACGATTGAACAGCAAGTTTCTATTGCTTGCCAAAAGGGAGGAATTAATCCAGAAAAAGAGAATATTGTAATTTATAAGTTCACGGTAGAAAAATATGAGTGAAAAAAGCAAAAAGCAAAAAAGAAAAATCAAAAAAAGACTTGAAGAAAAAACGCGAAGAAACGGCGATTCAAAAAATCGTCAATCATTATTTTTTTACAAAAGGATTTACCTTGGAAAAAATTAAAAAAGACGCTAAAAAGAAAAAAATAATTTATTCAAGATTCACAAGGCCAGCAAAACAGCTTTTACAGTTGGCGGGTTCAACGAGAAAAGCGAAAAACGCAATTAGTAAAGTCGCCGAATGGGCGAAATCGAGAAATTTGGATTACGCTATTGAAACTGTTTTTAAAAAATGGCTAGAGTTAGACAAATTAAAGCCGAAAGAAGTGGTTAAAAAACCTTATTTCCAGGATAATCCAATGATTTGGAGTGGAGCTCATCGGAAATGGTATGTTGTAACCAAAGAGAACGATTGGCTGGAATTTGCCGGAAAAGAAGAAGAAATCGAGTGGAGAATTGTAAAATAACGTAACATAAATTATGAAATTTATTTTCATCGGAACTCCCGAATTTGGCGAGATTGTTTTAGAAAAGCTTATAAAATCAGGCCATAAGCCGTTTTTGGTTATTACGGCGCCGGACAAACCAGTCGGCAGAAAACAAATCATTACTCCCCCGCCGGTAAAAGTTGTGGCGGAGAAATATAATATTCCAGTCGCTCAACCTGAAAAAATTAAAGATTGGCAGAAAGAAATTAAAAATTTAAAACCCGATTTGATTATTTTAGCTGCTTTTGGACAAATAATTCCAAAAGAAATTTTAGATATTCCAACATACGGTTGCTTAAACGTTCACCCTTCGCTTTTACCAAAACACAGAGGCGCTTCACCAATTCAATATGCTATTTTAAATGGCGACGGAAAAACAGGAGTAACTATAATGCGTATGACCGAAAAATTAGATACAGGACCAATTCTTGCCCAACGAGAATTAGAAATTAAAAATCCAAAATTCCAAGAATTATACAATAAATTAGCGGAAATGGGGGCGGAATTGCTAATTGAGAATTTGCCTAAATTATTTTCAGGTCAGCTTTCTCCACAACAACAAGATGATTTGAAAGCAACATACACCAAAATTTTAAAAAAAGATGATGGAAAAATTGATTGGTCAAAACCCGCAATAGAAATTGAAAGGAAAATCAGGGCTTTTAATCCTGAACCAGGAGTTTTTACCAATTATCAAGGCAAGATTTTAAAGATTTTAGAGGCAGATTTTTTAAATTATAATTCTGAAAAAAAACCAGGAGAAGTATTTTTAACTAAAGATAAAAAATTAGCTGTTCAGTCTGGACAAAACTGCTTAATTTTGTTAAAATTACAGATTGAAGGCGGAAAAGAAATATTAGCCCAAGATTTTTTAAGCGGCCATAAAGAAATTATCGGAACAATTTTATTCTAATATGCTTGGTTTGTCTGATTTAAAAAAAGGAGTGAATATTATCTATAACAGCGAGCCCTATGAAATAATAGAGGCTTCTTTAATGTTTCAAGGACGAGGCCATTCAACTTTAACGGCTAAATTAAAAAATTTAATTAACGGCAACGCCCTCACGGCTACATTTCATCCCTCGGATAGTTTTGAAGAAGCAGAAATTAGTAAAATTAAAGCAAAATTTCTATATTTTCATCGGGATAAATTTGTTTTTTGTGAAGAAAACAATCCTTCCGTTCGTTTTGAACTAACCAAAGAAGCTATTGGTTCGGCTGTCCAATTTTTAAAGCCGAACCAAATTATTGAAAGCCTTCAATTTGAAGGGAAAATAATCAATATAATTTTGCCAATTAAGGTCCAACTTAAGGTTGCGGAAGCGCCGCCGGGAGTTAAGGGAGAAAGAGCGCAGGCCGGGACTAAACAAGTAAAATTGGAAACTGGTGCAATAGTGAATGTTCCCCTTTTTATTGAAACTAGGACGATATTATTGAAATTAATACCGAAACCGGAGAATATGTGAGGAGGGTGGAATAAATGCTAATAAAAAAATGCGGGTCGCTCTATAAGCGGCCCGCTTTTTGTTTTTTACTAGTTTAAATTATGTCGTTTTTGGTGCTTTTATTTTTGGTATGGGAGCTATAACTTTATAAGTTCCCAGAACTTCTTGTCGTCCGTAGATCGTTATTTCTATAAAAATTTTTTCCGAATCTGTATAGTTTAACGAATCTGTATCGCCTAAAAAGACGCCAGTATAGAAAGTCGCCGCTTTATTTTTATCAGGAAAAATAGTCATTAAAACTTCTGATCTAGGTAGACCCATGCATAATAACTCAGGCTCTAATTCTGTTATTCTTTTCTTGTTTCCATCCTTAAAATCCTTGCAGATCCGTAATATTTCTAGGTTTTTGTCGGTTGTATTCCATACTAAATACTTCATCTCTATAGTTAGGGATTTTTGTTTTGATATGGGGTCTATTGTATTCTTAAGATTTACTTGCGTCACTTTCAGTGAGGTTTTTCCAGAATAAAGCATCTGGTTTATTTCCCCTTCTGCGGCACCGGAGCAACCCAGCAAAAAAGAAAAAATGAATACTATTATGCACGCGATTATCAATCCATATTTTATTTTCAATGTTCCTCCTTATATTTTTAATACATTAATATACTAATCTTAAAAACATTTTAAGTCAAGTTTCCAAACAAAAAATATGCGGGTCACTTTATAAGTGACCCGCTTTTTTATTATTTTTTTCCTCCTTTTTAATCGTTTCTTTTTCCTCCTCTGTTGTTGGAGGATCTAATCTGATAATTATTAGGCGTTGCCCCAATATTACCAATTTGCCATCTACAACTAATTTATCCATATTTTTTTATTTCCCCCTTGCTTTGTCATGAAGGGTGGCTAAGCCGGCAAGCAAAGTAATTTGCTGGGCAGCGTTATCCACATTATGACAACTGAATTCATACCCCATTCCTTTTATTCTACCCCAATCTGAAGGATGAATTCCGCAGGCATCGCCAGGACAATCAGCTACCAAACCGCCGTTCTCGCTTCCCACATACGCTCTGAAATAGTAATCGTTACAGTGTTTTAAGTCGCCAAATATGTGGCCGTAAGCAGTTTTTATAGCTTGTGTCATTTCAGGTATAGGAGTGTCTCGTCCTTGATAAAGAGAGGCTAACCATTGAGTCAGGGGAATACTGAATTCTCCGCCCAATGAACCGCCATGCATGCCTGTGTCGATTATTGTATCGACTATCATTAATTGGGGGAATGAGGCAGAAGTTTCCTTTGAAGTTTCCTTTTCAGGATAATGGCTGATTCTGAAGAAAATACTTAAACTTGCCGAAACAGCGTGAGCCAGTTTCCAGTTGTAAAAATATTCCTTGCCAGAACCATTGCAATGGAGACATTGTCTGTCTTCCAGTCCATATCTTCGAGTAAAAGGATCTTTACCCGACCCCTTGCATTCTTTACAGGGTTTGCCTGTCTCTACCTTGATTTTGGGTATTGAAACAAGGTATTCAAAAAATCCGTTTTTCACCTCTCTCAAGTTTTCAAAAGCACCCTCATCAAATCCAAAATTTCCTTCAAAGTTACCGCAGAAATTTTGGAACTTGAATTTTTCCATCAATGCCTTGACTATTAGGTGTCCTGAAGTAATAGCTGGGGATGTCTCTATAAAATCTCGATGTACCCGTAAAATGACAGCCAGTTTTTCCTTATTCCAAGATAATTCATACCAACATGGAATGTTTTCCTTAATGAGCCATTTGAAGTCCTTCACGATTTTTCTCCTCCTATTTTTTAGATTTAAAGAGCTAAATTGTTAATATTGAATAAATAACTATAACAAATTTCATAATTAACGTCAAATTTAAAGGGCGACGCTATTTATATAGGCCGCCCTTTATTCTGGTAATTGTTCTTCAAGTTGCGAAAGAATTTTTCCTGTTTTTGAAATCACTCTTTTAGCCCTTTTTCTTTCCTTTTTAGGAAGATGGCTTTGCAAAAAAGGATAAATCCTTTCTAATAAATCGATTAGTTTCCGAAAAACCCTTACTGGGCTTCTGTGAGAAAATGGAGAATCGCTTTTGCCAAGTTTCCCTTGTTCAAAAAGACTTAAGACTCTCGCAAAATAGTGAATCCAGCTCCAGATAGCCATAATTGTGTGCCGTTCCACTATCATGCGGAAATGAGATCTACCCATTTCTTCCATTTGCTCTTGAGTGAATAAAGCGCTTTGGTTGGAATTATTAAGGCGGATAAAATCATTGATAATTTTTCTAAAATCATCGACCTTGTAATTTTCAGTTATCGCTCTTTTTATCCACCAATCTAATTCTTCTTCCGATAATCCATAAATGAGAAGGCGTACCAATTCGAGTCCTATCCCCCACTTAATATCCCCATTTTTAACCGCGTCTTGTAGGGTTAATGGCGATTCACAAAATCTGAAATCTTGCCGAATTGTATCTGGGTTTCTGCCCATTTTTTTTGCGAATCTTAGAAAGTGAATAATCCGGCTCTCTTCTTTTTCGGCGATTAAATAATTTGTAATAAAATGTGGCTTCTTCGTATGGAGGAATTCTGTGGTGGATATTCGCTGATGCCTGCCTGTCGATAAGTTCATCCGGAGAAGGATTTATCATAATTCTTGCTTCAACGCTTAAGTCCCCGAAATGTCTTTCGTAACAACCGCCTGGTCCGAATTTTTTATGACAAGATTCGCAGCCGATATCTCTCAGATATATACAACTCTCGATATCTCCTTTCTCCATCGCCCAGCACATAAAAAATCTTTATATTTTGCTCGATAACATAAACAAGATTTTCTATATGATAATTTGTTTCCCAAAGATCATTAATTTCTTTTATATATTCTTGGCAATGTTTGGCATCAAATCTTGCTATAAGTAAAAGTTCGTATTGATTTTTTTCAGCTATATCATCGCCAAGAATATCTATTTCTTTGAAAGTTTTTCTGGGTTGAGCCAAAACATTGATTATTACCAATGGAAGTTTGGTATTATATAGAGGAAATTTATGCTTTGGATGCAAAAGTTGCCATTTTTCTGTTTCATTGGGCAAATTTTCATCACCTCCTTTCATATATTAAATTTGGAAGGTGCTTCCCTCCCTAATTCTTATTATCTCTTTTGAATAAAAAAGTCAATAATTTTTATTTTATTTCCAAACTCATTTTCTCTCCGACGGTTAAACCAATTTTTCTAGCGAGTCCGCCGACGATCTCTAAAACGTATTTAGCACTTTCATTTGGATTTATAGTGGGACAGGAATATTCTTCGCATGGCTGACTGTTTTCACTGATAAAAACAACTTTTTTCTTCTTCATTAATCCATATAATATCCAAAGGGATTAAGGTGTTTTTCATCCAAAAAGGAAAAATTCCTTCTTTCTCGAAAATAAAAAGCATTCCTTTATCTGAAGCCAAGCTTTTTATGGACATTAAACCCCGACTTCTTTCTTCGGGCGTTTTAGCTAATTCAACTTTAAAACAATAATTTTTAAAACAAGTTTCACTTTGTTTTGTTAATTGATAATTTAATAATAACGCTATAATTATGACAATTAGAGATAGAAATACTACGAGTAAAAAATTTCTTTTTCTCATAAAATTATTCTACCAAAAAATCGCCCAATCTGTAAGGCAGTGGCGATTTTTTTGTGGTACTTGATTTATTTATTAATACCTAAAAGTTCAACTTCAAAGATAAGAATGGCGTTCGGCGGGATTGGTCCTCCGCCAGCGTCCCGGTTCTCCATAACCAAGTTCGGCAGGAATTATTAGTTTTCGCTTTTCACCTACTTTCATTCCCAAAACTCCCAAATCCCAACCTTTAATTACTCGTCCCTCTCCTAAAGTGAAAGAAAATGGAACTCCCCTATCTAAACTCGAGTCAAATTTCGTGCCGTTCTCTAAAGTACCCGTATAGTGGACACTTATAGTATCGCCGTTTTTAGCTACTTCCCCCGTTCCCTCTTTTAAAATTTCTACTTTCATACCCTGAATTTCAAAAGTAATAGGATTTGTTTTCGGCGTTTCAGTATTTTTATTATTTTGTAATAGAAAATAATAAATTCCTAATCCTACTACTGCTAAAATAATAATTATTAAAAATATCTTTTTCATATTATTTTTCGATAAAAAGAGAAACTGCGAAAGCTGCAAATCCTACTCCAAGACCTACAAACATACCAGCGGGTATATTATTAAGCGCAAAACCGATTCCAAAACCAATAAACAAGCCGGCGGGAATAAAAAGAGCACCTTTCCCTTTTTTATCCTTTTTTTCGTTAATTTTTTGGTCTTCCATATTTCCTATATAATTTTTATTAATTTTTTATTGACCTTTAATTTATTATATCAAAAAACCGCCCCAGCTGAAAGTAGGGCGGTTTTTTCATTAAGATCTTTTTTAAATATTTGATGCGGGAGGAGCACGGATTGGTATTGTACCTATAAAAAGTTTTCTGAAATATAGAAAGAAACCAACAATAATAAAGAAAATAATTTCAGTAGAAATAAAATAAACAGGGTTAATAAATCCTAATTGTTTCTCAATATTATTATCTCTAAAAAGGAGAGATTTTGAATTGTCAGAATTTTCTTTTTCTAAAGCAAAAACGTTTTCATCTTCATCATCATCTGGGAAAAAAACTACTTTCCCATTGGAAAAAACCGCTATTCCCAAACAAGTCGATATTAAAATTATATAAAAAACTTTCTTTTTCATATCGGACATTTCTTTATTAACCCAAAATAAGATTAGTTATTTGTTTCTGGTTGAAGTTGAATGGTTTTAGCCGTTATACTACCATCTTGATTTTGAGTACCGTTTACTATAATTTTTCCTCCGACAACAAGATCATTTGCTCCACCTTGAGCAAATTTGCTAATTTGGGTTGTATCAGAGAAAAATATAATTTTTGATCCGCCATCGCGAAGTTTTAAAGTAATAGTTTTATCATCTTTCGCAATAATATCTCCATTAGCAAAACCTGTTCCATTTTGTCCATTTCCTGTTCGTCCGCCGGCAAGCATTTGCTGGCGCTGTTCAGCTGAAAGATTTTGGAAATTAGGAAAGTTTCCATTAGCTGATTTTTTACTTTCTCCAAATTTCATTCCTCCATAAAAACCTCCGCCCCCTACTACTATTGCTACGATAATAATTGGCAATATCTTTTTTATCATAATTTATTATTTTTATTTTAATTATTAAATTATAATCGTTCGACAAACGATTTTTAAATTTTACTCATACCGAAGCGCTTCTATCGGATTTAACCCAGAAGCGCGACGAGCCGGATAATATCCAAAAATAATTCCTATTGCTGCCGATACTCCGAATGCAAGAAAAACCGAAAAAGTAGAAACTTGCGTATTAATTCCTCCAAAACGCGAAACTAATAGCGAAATTATCCATCCAAGCAGCGTACCTACAATTCCTCCGATAAACGTTAACATCACAGCTTCAGACAAAAACTGCATGCTAATGTCTCTTTTTTTTGCCCCAATTGCCTTTCTAAGCCCTATTTCCCGAGTTCTTTCAGTTACAGTAGTCAGCATCATATTCATAATGCCTATACCTCCGACGATTAAAGATATGCCCGCGATTGAACCGAGCAATATCGTTAAAGTATTAGTTATCGAAGAAGCGCTTGCAACAATATCAGACTGGTTTAATATATTGAAATCTGCCGAAGCGGGATCGGATATTTTATGACGGGCCAACAATAATGATGTAATTTGCGTCTGAACATCTGCCATCGAGTTTTGGTCTGTCGCTTGAACGCTTATTGTACTTAGATAATCTTTACCAACCAAAAATTTTTGCGCAGAGGAAATAGGAATATAAATCACATCGTCCTGATTGTTAAAACCCGATCCTCCTTTTGATATTGTTACGCCAATAACTTTAAACTCAATTCCTTTTATGCGGATTGTTTGTCCAATAGGATTTGCTCCTTCTCCGAAAAGATCATCTCTTGCTGTGGGACCCAAAACTGCAACTTTTGATAAACTGTTTACATTTTGGTCTGAAATAAAAACACCTTGATCAATTTGTACATTTCTCACGCTAGGATAATCTACGGTTGTACCCACAACCTGCGTATTTGTATTCGTGCCCTTAGCAGTAATTTGATAACGGCCTGAAAGGTCAGGAGCTACCGCTTGCACAAAAGACACTTCGTCTTGAATAGCTTCTACATCTTCCAGAGTTAGTGTTTGTGTTGAACCTCGTCCCGCTGACGCCTGATAACCAAAATTTCTTTGCGCGCCCGGCATAACCATAATCAGATTTGATCCCAAAGATTGAATACTCGATTCAATATTGCCTGTCGCTCCTTGGCCAATTGAAACCATGGCAATAACCGATCCGATACCGATAACAATACCCAAAATCGTAAGCCCAGATCTGGCTTTATTAATTAATAACGCTAAATATGTTTCTTGAAATACATCCTGCAGTTTCATAAAAATATTATTTATGATTCGTAAATCTTTTGTTAATATTTTTTTCGTCTTTAACTATTGCTCCGTCTTGAATATTTATAATTCTGTCAGCGTGTTCTGCTACATATCGTTCATGGGTGATTAAAATAATAGTGCAATGTTTTTTTTCATTTAATTTCTGAAAAGTATCCAAAACTATTTCTCCTGTTTTTGAATCCAAATTTCCTGTTGGCTCGTCAGCCAAAATTAAGGAAGGATTATTAACCAAGGCCCGCGCAATTGCCACTCTTTGCATTTGTCCGCCGGAAAACTGATTGGAAAGATGTTAAAATGTCCTTCATCGAGCCCGGCATTTTTCAGAGAAACCTTTGCTTTTTCTTCGCGTTCGTTTTTGTCAACACCTGCATACATTAATGGCAACATCACATTTCTTAAAACAGTGGTTCTCGGCAATAGATTAAATGATTGAAAAACAAAACCAATTTTATTTTTTCTTATATCCGCGAGTTCGTCTTCTGAAAGTTGGGAAACATCCTTTCCATTAAAAATATATTCCCCGCTTGTCGGAACGTCCAATGCTCCCAAAATATGCATCAAGGTTGATTTTCCGGAACCCGAAGGCCCCATAATTGCCACAAATTCTCCGTCATTAACAATAAAAGAAACATTTTTTAACACTTGGGTTTCGATATCTTCGTTTTTATATGTTTTGGTTATGTTTTTGCACTCTATCATGTTTATGATAAATAATTTTTAAAATCCAGGTATGCTAACTCCACTAGCCCCTCCTCTGTTTGTTCCCGTCTGAGATGTTGTCGTTGAAGATGCAGTAACAGTTCTTGCAATTATTGTGTCCCCTTCTTTGAGTCCGCTTAAAATTTCTGTTGATGTGTCGTCGGATAATCCAGTTGTAACTATTTGCTGTCTCGGAGTAGTTTTTAACGTACTGCCTAGTGGAATTTTTATTTTCGATAGCTGAAGCGTCAATTACCTGTACTACCGATTGCCCATTTGTAGTTTTAATTGCCGTACTGGGCACCAATAAAACATCCTGCTTCGCATCAGTAATAATCGATGCCGAAATACTCATTCCCGGCTTAACTCTGTCGTCTTGTGTATCAAGAGAAATCTGTACGTTATAGCTTACAACTCCCTGAGAAACAGTTCCTACAGTATCGACTTCAGCAACTTTGCCGGTGATATCCAAACCCTCTATTGCATCAAAAGTGACTGTTACTTTTTGTCCAACTTTAACTTTTGTAGCGTCAACTTCATTCAAAGAAATTTTTGCAATTTGTTGCTTACTAATTAAGGTTGCCACAACCGTACCATTTGAAACTGAATCCCCTTTTTCAACATTTACTGCTGAAATTATTCCGGCCGAAGGAGAATAAATCGTATAATTTGCAAGATTATCCTCGGCTTCTTTTAGCGTATTTTCTAAATTTTTAATTGTGTCTTCTTGATCGGAAATAGTATAATCAGTTTCTATAAGAGTTTCTTTGTCCGATTGAATAGTTGTTTTTGCGCTAAGCAAAGCAGAAAGATAACTGTTCGTGTTCCCGGTATAAGTATTTAAGCTTGATAAATGCGTATTTGATAGTGTTTGAGGTGTATATCCTCTTGTTGTTAAGGTGTCTTGATAAAACTGAATTAAATTATTCGCACTTTTTACAGCATCGGCAACAGTTTTTACGGTTTCATATGTATTCTTTATTAGTGCTTCAATTGTTTTTTCATCAGAAGATCTGCTTGTAGATTTGTATTCTTGAAAATTATTATCATAAGCCGTACGAGCGGCTTGATATTTGGTATATGCATCGTTTCTATATTGTATAATCTTCTGATCATAATCTTTAACCGCATTCACATAATAATCCATATTCCATGAGCCCGAAGAATAAGTATAAGAAAATAATATGCTTTGCAAACCGCTCATCACAGTTGGCAGTCCTAAATATGTATTGGAGGCACTGTTAAATCCGTCTTCGTATGCTTTATCTAAATCTGCTTGTGCCTTTTCTTTTATGCCCCTTAAAGTACCAATATCAGTTGTTATTCCTTTCATTTTTTCAAGATCTGTTTGTGCTTGCGCTAAATTATCTTTTGCGGTTTGCACAGCATCTTGAGCATTACTACTGTCTAATTTAATCAAAAGTCCTCCAGTATTGACCGCTTGTCCCCCTGTGGGGCCAACGTAAATAACATCTCCGGAAGCTTTTGATTTAATACTTATTTCGTTCTGGGCTGATATTTGTCCGCTGTTAGAAACAGAACTTACGATCGTTCCTTTTTCCACAGCCGCGAGAACATATTGAGTCTGTTCACTTTTATTAAAAACTCCAAATTTCCAAAGACCGATGGCAATTAAGCAGACTAAAATAATTCCTGAGATTATTTTATGTTTTACGATTTTCTTTAAAAGATTTTTCATATTATTAATTATTGATTAAAATTTTTGATTTGGTATAAATCCGCCCGGAGCAAATGACATTGGCGGAAGCGGTAAAACCCTGATAAGCTTTGCTTCTATTTGTCCAAAATCGTTAGGAGAACCTATTACAGTAATAAAATCATCAATTTTAAGATCAGCCGGTTTAATATCACCCTTTATACTATTAATGACGGTATCGTCTTTTATCAATATTGTTTTCTCTACATTTTCTCGACCTTGGATAATAATGTTATTGCCTTCTATTTTGATTATTTTCCCAAAAGAACCATGGGCTTCAATAAAATCTCCTGCTGGAAATCCGCCCAAATTATTCATAAAACCCTCTCTTGGCCCGGCAAAATTCTTGTGGTAATTTTCCGCCCAGCGATAAGAAAATTTTGCCTTTTGCGTTCCAATCCAAATTCCTCCACCAAATGCTAAAACTATTATTATAAAACACACTACTCCGACTATGACCCATTTGAGGATGTCGGGATTTAATATTTTTTTATCTTTTTGGTTTTGTTGCTCTCCATTCATAATATTTTTAATAAAATTAATTATTAATAAGACGCTGAAATAAAATTATTGGTTAAATATTTAAATAAAAATTGTTTTTTATAAAGAAATAATCTAAGCGTAAAAATAGCCAAAGCAATATTTGTTGCAAAGAGGATTATCCCCACAATCGGCAGTGATTCAAATATCGCCAAAACAAAATCCTGCCAAAAAGCCAAGAAACTACCAAAATCACTAATAGCTGTGGAGATAAAGAAAAGAGTGCCAGAATTTTCAACCTGTTTTACAAGTATTGTCCAGGAAAAAGGAGCTGCGCTAAGAGAAATAATCAAAAGACTGAAAAAGAGAAAAAATATTCTTTTTGTGCGTCGTAGTTCCTGTTCCCGCCTAATAGCAGAAATTATCCTATCAAAAAGACCCGCGTGCATCACGGGTTTTGAAGATAGAGATAATTTTCTACTACTAAGCAGGTCCATACTAATTAATACGACTGGAACCTGCGTTTTGGTGCATTATTCGTTGATAATGGACCTTAATAACACCAATCCTCTTCTGTGCCGGCTTTTAACGGTATTTAACGATTCTCCTAACAGTTGGGCGATTTCCTGAAAGTTTAAGCAATTCTTATAATAAAGAGATAAAACCAAGCGATATTTAGATGATAATTTTTTCATCGCTAAGGCAATTATATTTTTTTGTTCCACAATTTTATTTGGTAATGGAGATAAATCGACTAAATTATCAATAAAGGCGTTTTTGGCATTTGAATTTTCAAATTCAGAAAATAGTATCGGTTTTTTCTTTTTTAGAAAATCAAAAGTGGTATTTTTAGCTATTGTATAAATCCAAGACTTAAAACTTTTATTTTTATCGTATTTTTTAAGATTCTTCCAAACTTTTATAAATGTTTCTTGTGTAATATCTTCGGCATTTTGGGAATTTCCGACATAACGGTAAACAAAACCGTAAATCGGATTCAAATAACGCTTAATTAAAAATTCCAGCGATTTCTCGTCGCCGTGAAAATAGTCTAATATAAGTTGTTCATCTCTCCTTTTAAGCATGTTATGAATATATCATATAATTTCAATTTTTACCATTTTTCTTTGTGAATTTTTTATCGTTAAAATCTTTGTCGGTATGAGGTTCGGGTTTAAGTTTTTCCAAATAGCTATCCCCTCCTTAGGTTCCGAATAATCTCTCCCAATCTCGGTCTCTTGCCATACATAAGTATATAAGTCCTCAAAAGTTTAGCCGCCAGCAACAATCCCCCGATGATAGAAAACACCAAGACAGCTATACTTGTGATTAGCTGCCACGTAGGGACACCAGTCATACCAATCCTCAACATTACTAATACGGGGGCAGAAAACGGAAAAATACTGAAAACAACCCAAACTGGACTGTTTGGAAATAATAAAAGCAAAGAGTAAAACCAAAATGGAGCGACGGAAAAAAGTGTAAATATAGCCGCTAATCCTTGCGCTTCTCGGACGCTGGAACTAATGGCAGCGACGCTAGCCGACAAAACGGCGAATAATAAATAACCCAAAATAAAGTACACTACACCAAGAACCAGTAAGTTAGCGGGTATTTGTATCATACTGAGAATCCCTCCGATAGATGAAGAAGCCAGATTTAATAAAAATGGAATTGAAATCACCCAAACGACTACTTGAAGCAACCCAGCAGCACCGATACCCAAAACTTTGCCGACTATTAGCTGCTTTGTGGAAACCGACGATAATAAAATTTCCATAAGGCGGTTCTCTTTTTCCTCGCTTAATCCTTGCAAAACATAAGCAGATGAAAAAGAAAGGGAAAGTGCGAGCAAAAGGCCAAAAATTCCAGGAATAATAAGATTTGTAAGTCCGCCTTGTTTTAAACTCGCGACACCAGTTGAAGTAAGTGTGGTAGTAACTATGTTCAAGGGCGCTTCAATTATGGCTATAGTAGCCGTAGGCACTTTTCCCACCAAGAGATTACTAGAGATGAAATTTTTAATTGCGGTCGCGGTGGTAGCTGGCGGCGTAACTTCTTTCTGCATTGTATATCGATTAATTATTCCCATAGAAATATAATCTCGCGGGATGATAAAGTATTCCGTAATATCTTTTTTAATCAAAGCTTGTGTGGCGGCTTCCGAAGTATCAAAAAGGACGAACATTATATTTCTTTGGTTAGTAAACTGTTTGAAGCCTCCTGCTTCATCAACGTATCCGATTGTAATTGTTTCCACAGGTTTCGTAATACCTGATGTAAAATGGAAAATTCCTATACCCAAAAGTACCAGCATAGGCAAAGCGAGAGTTAGGATAATAAATCCTATCTTTTTTATCGTGAACATAAATTCATGCTTGAAAATTAAAAAAGTTTTATTCATGATTTTTGCCTGCCACCTTTAAGAATATTTCATTCAATGAAGGAGTAGCTACTTCAAAGCGATTTATTATTATACCAGTATTTATTAATCGTTCTAAAATTTGTTTAGGAGTAGTGTTACTTTCTAAAACCAGTTCAATATAATTTTTATAATCGTGTCTTTCGGCAACTCCCGGAATTTGCCCCAATTCGCCTTCAAAATCCAAGAGGACCGAATTACTTTTATACTTTAATTTAAATTCTCGGAGATTTCCGTAAAGAACAGCTCGTCCATTGTCTATCATCAGTATACGGTCGCAAAGTTCCTCTACTTGGTTCATCTGGTGAGTACTCAGAATTACCGCTTTACCTTGGTTTCTTAAATCAATAATTAACTTTTTTAATATTTCGGTATTAACCGGATCGAGCCCAGAAAATGCTTCATCTAAAATAACGAGTTGCGGATCATGGATTATGGTGACGATGAACTGAATAATCTGCCCCATGCCCCTGCTTAACTCTTCGATCTTTTTATTTTTATTCATCAGCATTCCGGTTTTTTTTAGTAATTCTTCTGCTCTTTCCGCTGCGGAACGACTATCCATACCCTTAAGCGAGGCCAGGTAAATAACGGAATCTATTACAGTCAGCCTTTTGTAAAGCCCCCTTTCCTCTGGTAAATAACCAATTTTATTCTTACTGGTTTCACTTAATTTTTTACCGAGAATTGTAACTTCACCTGAATCTGGTTTAATTATATCCATCATCATTCTAATAGTGGTAGTTTTTCCTGCGCCGTTGGGTCCGATCAATCCGAATATCTCGTTTTGGGCGATAAAAAAAGACAGGTCGTTAACTACAATCCTATCTGCGTATGACTTAACTATATGATTAATTTCAACTGCTTGCATAATAAAAATATTGGCTGGGGCTATGGGACGATGTTAGAACCTTTTTGATTAATTAGAAAAACTTGTTAAGATTTAAACTTAGTAATATTCCTGAAATCACACGTACACGGCACATTATTACAAGTGTGACAATTATTAACAAACATAACAGAAAGTTCTTTTGCCACACTCTTTCCAAGCGAATTAAAAACGCTAATTATGCAAGAAAATAAATCAGCGGCTTCTCGTTCAATGTTTTTAAATTCTTTATCTTCATGCCCTCCACGGTAAGCTAGTATTGCTTCTGAAAATTCACCTGCTTCTTCTGCCAAATGTACCCCGGCATGTTCTAGTGTTCTATTTTGGGCTGGATATATCTTATTAAACATATCCTGAAAATCTTCGAGCGTTTTTGGTCGTTTGTTTTTATATATATGAATAACTTTTCTTTTTTTTATTTTTGTTTCGGCGCAAAAACATGGGTATGAAACACAATAAGAACATTTATAGGGAAACCTTTTCCAAACTTCTTCTTCTATGTCTATATGAAGTTGGTTCATTATAGACATAAACCAACTAAAAGAAATTAATAAATTATTCTTGGTTTTGATAGCATCTTTTTTCCTGATACCCTTGAGACCTCTCATCATGAATCGTTCCATGTTGGTAATCATATCCCACAGACTAAAATACCTATCATTGGGGAGGCTATAAACTTTACCAACAAAATTCTGATAATCTTTTATTGTAGTGTTTTGTTTAACGGAAACCATTTGCTCAATTATAACAAAAAACCGCCTCAATAGAAAGGCGATTCCACCAGCTGTGTGCTCCGGTCTGCCTCGATACTGCGCTGACTCGTGCTGCGGGGCTTGGATTCGAACCAAGATAGTCACCTCCAAAGGGTGATGTCCTACCATTAGACGACCCCGCAATGATTATTCTTTCGGACCGATTGCGTCAATAATTGCTAATTCAAGAGGCAACTGCGGTATCGACGAATATCTCATTTTGTTTTCCGCATCCAAAAGAAGTTTTAAGATATTTTGAAGCTCTATCTCGCTGAACTGGCCGATAAAATTGCGAAGTTTTTCTTCTTCCTCTTTTGTCATACCTAAAATTAAGGGATTTTTCAATTCAGGATTTATTTTGGAAATTAAAATCTGTCTTAAATAATTGATAAGGGATTTGGTAAATTCCTGGATATCGTTGCCCCGTTCTGTGATTTCATTAAAAAAGTTAAGCGCTGTCGGAGTTTCTTTTTTTGCCAAAAACCCAACAAACTGGCTGATTAAGTTTATATCAACAATGCCCAATAAATCTTTTATGTCTTTAACTTTGATTTCTCCTTCACTGAAAGTCGTTGCTTGGTCTAATAAGTTTTGGCGTCCCTAATTGCTCCCGATGCCGCTACGGCAATCAGTTCTAAAGCGTCTTTTTCGATTTTAATCCCCTCTTTTTGGCAGATAATTTCCAATCTTTTTATTATTTCGGGCAAAGTCAAGTTTCCGGAAATCAAATCTCTGGCAGCGGGAAATAATCGTCGGAATCATTTTGTGGATTTCGGTGGTGGCTAAAATAAAAATGGCGTGTGCGGCGGCTCTTCCAGAGTTTTCAAAAGCGCGTTGGCTGCTTCTTTGGTCAATTGGTGCGATTCATCAATAATAAAAACCTTATATTTTGATTTTGTCGGCAAAAACTGAATGCCTTCTCTGAGTTCCCTGATTTCATCTATTCCGCGGTGGGAAGCGGCGTCAATTTCAATCAAATCAATTGACCTTCCTCCATTATTTCAATGCAGGAAGAGCATTTATTACAGGGTTCGAATTCCCTTCTTTTCTGTTTTGGCAATTTACAGCTTTTGCCAAAATTCGGGCAATGGTTGTTTTTCCGGATCCTCTCGGGCCGCAAAAAAATAAGCATGGGAAACCATTCCCGAAGAAATAGCGTTGGTCAATGTCTGGACAACATGTTCCTGGCCGATAATTTCGGAAAAAGTTTTTGGCCTGTATTTTCGATATAAAACTAAAGTGTAATTAATATTTTATTTGGGTTTGTTTTTAATTTTCTGTATAACCACCAACTAATTCCTATAATAATAAAAATTCCTATCAACCAGTCAAATTTCTTGAAATAAACATTAACACTTTACCAATTTTCACCGGGTAAAACTTCAATATAAGTTAAGAAAAATACCCAAGGGATAGAGCCTAAAGAAGTATAAAGAGAAAACTTCAAAAAGGCATCCTGATAATCCGGCAGGCAGAGAAACAAAGTTCTGACAATCGGCAATATCCTTGAGAAAAATATACCGAGATAGCCGTATTGATCAAACTATTTCCTGGCTCTTCTAAATCATCTTTGGAGATTAAAAGATATTTTGCGTATCTTCAATTAAAGGATGGCCATCGTAAAATCTGATTAAATATGCCGCGATAGAATCGATTAAGTTTCCATTGCTCCTAAAATTACTATCTACGATAAGAAAACTCGCCTGAAAAAGAAAATAGCCGGAAAATGGCATAATAATTTCTGACGGAATGGGAAGATACAAGCACTTTCCAAAGTCATCAAAATCAGAACTCCTGGATAACCTGAAACAGAGATAGTATTAACAATAAAAGAAGCTAAAAACGTTAAAAACTCGTGAATCATTTATATAACCTTATCACAAATTTTCAAAAAAATCAAAAGAAAAAGTGGTAATATTTCTACTACCCACTAAAATCCGCGACCGATTTGCCTAAGAAAGAGCTAAGAATTAATCACCTCTGCGATTTCCGCGTTGTCGAGCCTGGCGTACCTCGTAATACCAGCTGGAAGAATGAGATCTTCGTGGGGATGTTCGCTGCTGTCCTCTTTAACATCGTGTACCACTGTTGTTTCTTCAAATGCTTGGATCATTGCTACTGGTAAACCAAACTCTTGATCGATATCTGAATTTGCTGGTGGTTTTTCGGCAACAGCAGTAGCACCGAATATTTCTACTCCCTCTGCTCGATGAACATGACGACCACTCTCACCGCGGACTTCTAAGGTTGTTCCGGTTTTTAAAAAACCTGCTGGCACTTCCGGAATTCTAAAAAAGCCAATATCTCCCTGTCTTAAAGAATCCATAATAGACCTCCTTTTCTGTTTCTTAATTCATTTTACTTCTTCAAGCTTCTTTGTCAAATCCTTTCCATTTTTCTGGATCTTGATTAAACATCCAAGCAATTGCTTCGTGGACTGTACGTACCCTAGAAGAAACTTCTACTGCCCATCCTTGATTTCTATCGGAAACATCGGGTAGCAAGACAATCTTCGTTGCCCATTGCTTCTATAATAGTGAGATCTATAACAAATTAAAGCACCTCTATCACTTTGGGCCAATAATTCCCATCTGCCAGAATTCGTAAAAAGCGGTACTCCATTTTCTTCTCTAAAATCTCTGCCTCCACCTATTGAAGCGGCCAACCAGAGAGGAACAAATTTAGTCAGGACTTTCTTTGTTGCCTCCGGAGCAGAACAATATCGATGATTTAGTTTTAAGAATTTTTCTTTCAGATCAGAAGGTAGATTCGGAACAAACCATAATTTAGCTGTCCATACTACTATATCTATATCATAACCTTTAGGTTGCTCAAAAATTCTTTCAATACCCTTTCTTATCACTTCTTCCGGTAAATTCGGCATCTTGAGCAGTACTTCGGATATCCAAATCCTCATATTAGTCCTGTGGCGACCAGATTCTGTTCGTCGATAAACGCCGAAGATGGCTTCTCTTACTATAGTGTCTATTAACTGTTTTGCGGTTGTTTCCGGAGGCGACGATAAAAGAAGCTCTAAAATTTCTCTTAATCCTACAACATGACCACGATTTATCTGTGTAAACTTCATACTACGCCTCCTTATCAAATCCTTTCCATTTCTCAGGATCTTGCTGAAACATCCAAGCAATAGCGTGGTGAACAGTTTTTGCTTCAGGGCAGACATCTTCTGCAAAACCTGGAGCTTGCGCATCATTAACGTCACGCAACAGAACTACTCTTCTAGATCTTGTTTCGCTATCCGGTGAAAATTTAAAATCCCAACCGATTAAAGCGCCCTTCTGGTTCTTATCGATTAATCTCCATTCCATCCAAGGGTCACAGAGAATAAAGATGATTCCTGAGTTTGTTCTCATTGTGTCTCTTCTGCCTCGGCTATGGAGAAGCATAGAATTAGTGATCATCACCCAGTCGTGCAAAATTGAATCTAAAACCCTAATAACATCCGTTTTGCTTTTATATAGTTTTCCATAAAGAAAACTTTTATTCAGACGATTTTTCGCCACTATCATTAAGTCGTAAGGTAGAAAATCAGGCAAAAAATCAGTAGTTAGAAGCTCAAAGGTATACCAAGATGAGGCAGGGCCGGAACCAAAAATTATACTTTCCATCCCTTCTCTTAAAACGTCTTTTGGAAACTTAGAATTACCTTTGAAATACTGCATAAAACAAAATAGGGATTTTGTGTTTCCGCTTTTCATTATCGCTTTCCCTATTTTTCTCATTCTTTCTTTGGAGAATCTTTTCCATTTAGTTTTATTTCTTTCATACCTGAAATTATTATAAATTTCTTCACCCAGTAATTTTAAGAAAAATCTTTCTGAGGACGCTCTTTTTTCTTTTATAATAATTTCTGCTATTCCCTTCTCACTAATAATTACTCTTAACGCTGCTTTAATTTCTGGATCAACCTGAAATCTTTCCATAATATCCTCCTTATTAACTTATTAAATTACAGATAACTAGATATTATACCCTACCATAAAATTCCCAAAAAAGCAAAAGATTGACAATAAACTTTATATTTATTATTAAATAAGTAAGTGCTGCTCGGCCAAGGCCTTACGAGTAACAGTTTCTAGCAAGAGCAACTTGCTAGCTGTTGTGAATAACGGCACGGGCTGTCAGAATTCTGACGATTTATATCTATCGGGTGCTACGCCTCTTTTGCGGCGGTCAGTGAAAGTCCAGGAGCAGCATAGGAGGGAGTTGTCTTAAAGTAATAAGACAACTCCCTCCGCACTTTTAAAAATAGATAAGGAGGAGAAATGGAAGGAAGACAATTGGGATTATGGGAAAAACCTGTAATTTCAGACGAAGATTTTTTTCTTGATGATTCTGAAGAATTGTATCCTATAGATGAATATGCGAGAGAAAATGTATTTTTTGAAGATGTCCCGATGGCTATACTTGAAGCGATAGAAAAAGAAGCACCTGACGAAGAAAAAGAAATTCCGTTTTTAGATGAAGGGTCAAGTTATGAAAAAGATTATATTCCCGGCATTCCCGCAAAAAAATCTAAGAATAATAAAGAATTGTCAGCCCTTTTATGGTTGTCAAAAGAAATAAAGGTTAAATGCGATGATTTAGCAAGGGTCCTAATATTGGTAAGAGAAGGATCAGCTTACAGATTCTCGTTCATCTATAAAGCGAATGGCAAAAACAGATTAATTTGTATGCCGGATAAAACCTTAAAAACGGTCCAAAGACATATAAATCGTTATATTTTGCAATATTGCAATACGTTAACAAATGTCTCTGGATTTTCTGGGGGAAACATCGAGAACGCAATTAAACCCCACCTGCAGTCAAAAATACTTATATCGGTTGATCTCGTTGATGCATTTCCTACTATAACGTCTGATAATTTAATCAGCTATTTTACCCAAGGAAGAAAAGTTTTAATAAACGGCTCTGGCGAGGTTAAAATAAAAGAATACGGTTGGTTTTCTTGGTATGCCGCACGGATTTTGACTGAATTAATGACGGAAAGGAAAAGACTCCCTCAGGGAGCGCCAACCAGCCCTCGAATTTTTGACGCAGTATGTGAAGGGTTAGATAGGCAGTTGCTTCGACTGGCGGAAAAATTCGGAGGTACATACACTCGTTATGCTGATAATATCTTTATCTCAATAAACAAAGAAAAATTCCAATGGGAAATAACTCAAATAATGTGCGGCCTTATTAGAGGTAATTGGGGTTTCGACAACCGAAAGCCGTTTGATCCGACTTTCAAATATCATAAATTGAGAGCGAGGGAAATAAATGATATTCCTCAAAGAGTGCTTGGACTGAATATTATCGAAGGAAAAATTCATAACACCAGATGCTTCAAAAGACGGCTGCGGCTTTCAATATATCATATCAATTGGCTTCTGGATCGCGGCATGCAAGACACTCCCGAATTCGAAACCGCCTGGCGAAAACTTCAAGGCCAAATGGCTTTTGCCAGGATTGATACCTTACCTAAAAAACTTCTCGATGCTTATTCGAAGCTTGAGAAGCGATTAAACTAAAACCTCGGTCTTTTCAAAAAGAAGATCGAGGTTATTTATTTTCTAAGGAGAAATATGGTAGAATAACTTAAAATGATTAAATTATTTAATACCCTATCGCGGAAAAAGGAAGTTTTCAAACCTATAAAGGGTAAAAAGGTTAATTTTTTTGTCTGTGGGCCGACAGTTTCTCTTTTTTCCCATATTGGCCATGCCAGGACCTATGTGATTTTTGATGTAATTATAAAATACCTAAGAGAGGCAGGATACAAGGTTTTTTATTTGCAGAATATAACCGATATTGATGATAAAATTATTGATCGGGCTAAAGAAAACAAGATTTCACCTGTAAAATGGGCGAAAAGATTTGAAAAAGAATATTTAAAAGATATGAGAAGTCTAAAGATAAATAGTGTTTCAAAATATGCCCGGGCAACCGATCATATTAAAGAAATAATAAGTCAAGTTGAGCGTTTAATTAAAAAAGGTTATGCCTATCAGTTAAAAGACGGAATCTATTATAATATCTCTAAGTTTAAAAACTACGGCAAACTTTCAAAAAGAACGGTTATCCAAGCAGAAGATGGTGTTTCCAGAATGGACGAAGCTAAAGGAAAAAGAAATAAAGGAGATTTTTGTTTATGGAAAATATCCAAACCAGGAGAGCCTAAATGGAAAAGTCCTTGGGGTTGGGGTAGGCCCGGTTGGCATATTGAAGATACGGCTATTACCGAAAAACACTTCGGTCCTCAATATGATGTTCATGGGGGGGCGAGAGATTTGATGTTTCCTCATCATGAGGCTGAAATTGCCCAGATGGAAGCGCTTTCCGGCAAAACGTCTTTTGTTAAATATTGGCTTCATTCAGGATTTCTCACTGTTAAGGGCCAGAAAATGGCAAAAACTTTTGGGTAATTTTATCACCATTAGAGACTTCTTAAAAAATAATTCTGCCCGACTTTTGAGATTTTTAATAATAAAATATCATTACCGTTCCCCTATTGATTACAACGAGAAATTAATTTCCCAAACAGAAAATGAATTACAAAGAATAGATGAGTTCTTAGAAAAAATTAAAAACACGAAGCCAAAAACACGAATTAATTCTAAATTTGAAATCTCAAAATTTCAAAAGGAATTTGACGCGGCAATGGAAGACGATTTTAATACGCCAAAAGCAATGGCAGTAATTTTTGATTTAGTTAATAAGGGTAATATTTTGGTTGCGAAAGAACAGTTAAGTGTAATTAATAGTAAAATAATTTTGGAATTTTTGAGGAAAATTGATAATATTTTTAATTTTATTTTTTGGAAGAAATTAAAGCCGATAATTCCAGCCGAAATTAAAAAATTAGTTAAGGAACGCGAAAAATACCGTAAGCAAAAAAACTGGCGAAAATCCGATGAAATAAGACAAAAAATAAAAGAATTAGGCTGGCTAGTTGAAGATACGGGGAAAGGCCCAATTATATAAACAACTTTAAACCTTAAATTATAAACTATAAACAAAAATGACGGGTGATTTTATCCGTTTTTTTTGTGAAAAATCTGTTGATATTAAAGGGTCGAAATAAGCTTGTCAAAAGATAGTTGGTTTGATAATATTATCTCGAGATACCATGCCTCAAGAACTTCCCGAAAAATTACCTCCCCAGTCGATCGAAGCAGAACAGTCACTTTTAGGCTGCTTGATGCTTGATAGAAACGCCATTATTAAAGTTGGCGATTTTTTACAACCAAAAGATTTTTACAAAGGAATCCACCAGGAAATTTATCAAGTAATGGTTGATTTATTTACTAGAGGCGAACCGATTGACTTACTTTCAGTTTCCAGTCGGCTTAAAGAAAAAGGCACTTTAGAAGAAATCGGTGGCTCTTCATATTTAACCCAGTTAATAAACACCGTGCCAACAGCCAGCCATGTTATGAGTTATGCTAAGATAGTCCAAAAGAAAAGGATTTTGCGCGATTTAATCGATGCCGGTCAAGATATTAGTTTAATGGGCTATGAAGAAGCAGAAGATATTGAAAAGGTTCTTGATAATGCGGAAAAAAGAGTATTTAGTATTGCCCAGCATTCCTTAAGCCAAGAGTTTGTGCCGGTAAAATCCACCTTGGAGGGCGCTTTTGAAAGAATTGAAGAGTTGTCCCGTTATGAAGGCAAGCTTCGGGGCTTGCCAACAGGTTTTTCTGACTTAGACAATATTTTAGCTGGCCTTCAAAAATCAGACTTTATAATTTTAGCTTCGAGGCCCTCTATTGGAAAATCGTCTTTGGCATTAGATATTGCCCGAAATGTCGCTATTGAACAAAAAATCCCGGTGGGTGTCTTTTCTTTAGAAATGTCGGCTGATCAGGTAGTTGATAGATTAATTGCCGCTCAGGCAAATGTAGATTTATGGAGATTAAGGACTGGAAAATTATCTTCTGAAGGCGATGATAATGATTTTGTCAGAATTCAGCAATCTTTGGGTGTTTTATCTGAAGCGCCGATCTTTATCGACGACGCTGCTTCTCCAAATATCTTACAGATGAGAGCAATGGCAAGACGATTACAGGCCCGTCACGGTTTAGGATTAATTATTGTTGATTACATTCAATTAATGGAGTCCAGATCACCATCTGAAAACATGGTCCAGCAAATGACAGAAATTTCCCGCTCTTTGAAGGGTTTAGCTAAAGAACTTAATGTTCCGGTTTTAGCTTTATCTCAATTATCAAGAACGGTTGAACAAAGAAGCCCTCAAATTCCAAGGCTTGCTGATCTTCGTGAGTCAGGGGCCTTAGAACAAGATGCAGATGTGGTTTTGTTTCTTTATAGAGAGGATAAATACCGGCCGGATACCACGCGGAAAAATATCGTTGACATTATTATTGCCAAACACAGAAACGGACCGGTTGGTCGAATTGAAACTTATTTTGATGAGAGAAGAGCTAGTTTTAGAAATCTCGAAAAAGAATATCAAGAGTAAATATGTACTCTCCTATTATCGAAAAATTAATAGATAAATTTTCTCAATTTCCGACGGTCGGACCGCGGACTGCCGCTCGCTTTGTTTTCTATTTAATACGGCTTTCAAAAGAAGAAATTGAGGAGTTAATAAGTTTAATTTCTGATTTAAAAAAGGATATAAAAACCTGCTCTTCTTGTTTTAATCTTTTTGAGCCATCTCCTCACAGCACTGCTATGGAAAGCAAATTTTGCCCGATTTGTCGAAATAAAACAAGAAATAGAGCTTTACTTTGTGTTGTGGCTAATGAAACTGATCTGGTCGCAATTGAAAAAATAAAAAAATATAAGGGATTGTACTTCATATTAGGCGGAACGGTTTCTGCTTTAAAAAAGGAAAATATTGAAAAATTAAGGGTAAACGAGCTTAAAGAGCGCATAGAAAACCATCCAGAAATTGAAGAAATTATCATCGCCACAAATCCTAATTCTGAGGGTGAAGCCACTGCTTTATATTTAGAGAGGCTTTTTAAATCTTCAAATAAAAAAATTACCCGTTTGGGACGAGGATTACCTGTTGGTGGCGAACTTGAATACGCCGACGAGGAAACATTATCTTCTGCGCTTGAAAGTAGAAAGTAAAAACGACCATAGGGGTCGTTTTTACTTTAGTCTGTTTCGATTGCTTTAATTTCTACTTCAGTAAAGGCCTGTCTATGGCCTTTTTTTAATTTATAGCGTTTTTTAGCTTTATATTTAAAAACAATCACTTTTTTTCCTTTCCCTTGGGATAAAACTTTACCAATAACTTTCGCGCCCTTAACTTCTGGGGTTCCGATTTCTACATGCTTATTTTTTTCCACTAATAAAACCTCATTAAAGGTTATCTCCGAACCTTCTTTTTTCTCTAATTTTTCAATTTTAATTTTTTGCCCAGGAGAAACAAGGTATTGCTTCCCGCCAGTACGAATAACAGCTAACATATATTTATTTGTTTAAACTCACTTTTTCTATATTACTACTTTTTTAAAATCTTGCAAGAGTGTTCTCTAATCTTCTTTACTTTCTTTTAGTTTTTTCGTCTCACCTGTTTCAATAAGTTTTTCCACTTTTTCATCAAGTAATGAAAGACGTTTTTCTGAATCGCCGTAGGCAGAAGAAGCATTTTTTATATGGCTTCCGAGTTTTCGAAAATCATCCATTAATTTTTCGGCGTCCTGATGAACCCTGCCTAATCTTTTAAGAATTTCCTGCGTTTGTCTTGAAACCTGCGTATCTCTAAACCAATGTTCTATTGTTCTTAGGGCTAAATAAATAGTATTTGGTGAGGTTAGAATTATTTTTTTTGTCCAGGCATAAGAAGCTAAATCAAATTCCTTGCCGATATTGTTTACTATTTCGTAATAAATTGCTTCGGCCGGAATATACATTAAGGCGAAATCAACTGTTCCTTCGGATGGCAGAATATATTTTGTAGCAATGTCATTAACTTTGAATTTTACATCTTCTAAAAAAGTTTTTTTATAAAAGTTTTTCTCGGTTTCTGAAGCTGTATTTATCATTTTTTCGAAATTTTCTGATGGGAATTTAGCGTCAATCGGAAGGATTCTGCCGTCAGGAAGCTTTAAAACCGCATCAACCTGTTCTCCTGACGAAAAAAGATATTGTTTTTTGTAAAGCTCCTGGGGAAAATGCTGGGACAAAATATGCTCTAAAGACGCTTCCCCCCATTGGCCCCTAAGTTTGGGCGACTTGAAAATCTCCTGAAAAGTAGAAACGTCTTTTACTGTTTCCTGAACCTGTTTTAAATCCTCTCTGATTTGGGTTGCTTCTTTGGTGAAAGAATGGATTTGTTCGTGCATCGCCTTTGAAGTACCATCAACACTCCCCCTGATTTTTTCTAACTGATTTATCATCAAATCAGTCAGTCTTCGCTCTAAATCTCTGATAGCCTCGCTTTGGGTCTGGTCAACTTTTGATTTCCGCAATAAAAAAATAGCTATTCCTGCTCCCGCAGCCACAATTAAGATTACGATAATAATAAAAAAGAAATTATTCATTGGTTTTTATATTTAACGAAAGAATATTTCAGCGAGAACAAAAATAAAGTAAAGGCCGAGTAAAAAACCAGCTTCTTTTTTTGTGATACATTTGCCGGTTCGTAAGAAAAGAAGAAAGACAAAAGCTGAAATTATTAGGAATGATCTGGCAATGGCAAAGGGCGAAAAATCAACGATTTTTATAGGAGAAATCAAGGCAACAATCCCTAAAACTAAAGTGGCGGGAACTATAACTGAACCCATTATATCTCCTAAAATCAACCAACACTGGTCTTTTCTGGCAGATATTATTGAAAAATAGGTTTCAGGCATACAATTACTCAGTCCAACTATTAAAATTCCAACCAGAGATAAAGGAATATGAAAACTTTGAGCAAAAAAAGAAGCTGAATTAACTATCCCTTGGGCTGCCAATAAAAGTAGAGCGATGCCGCCAACAATTATTCCGATATCTTTGAAAAAACATTTAAAGTCTTTTGAAACAGATGATGGCGGCGTCCCGTCGTAAACCTTTTTAAATCTTTCATCCTCGGAAAAAAGCCACAAGATATATAAAATAAAAGATAAAATTAGCACTATTCCGTCCATTCTTTCTAAATTACCATCCAAAATTAGTACTAAAGGCAATATCGCAATTCCAATTGTAAAAAGTGAAGAAGTTTGGACCATTCGGCTTTTTGCCGGGACGCCACATCTTAGCAAAGAGTGCGGCTAAAGCTATAACTAATGTCAAATCAATAACGTTTCCTCCGACGATTTCGCCAAAAGCTAATTCCGGTATTTTCTTTAACGCAGAAGTAATATCAACAAAAAGATTTGGGATAGAGCTGGCGAATGCCATAATGACAAAAGCAACAACAAATTCCCGCCAACCTAAAAATTTCGCTATTCTCGTTAAAGATTTTACCAACCACCTACTCGAAAAAGCCAAAAGAAGACAGGAAGCTAAAAAGATTAAAACATACAAAACAACCATTAGTCTATTTTACAATAAAAAAAACTGGTAATCCAGTTATTGTGCCGCCTACGGGATTTGAACCCATGATTTCCGGGATGAGAACCCGGCGTCCTGAGCCAAACTAGACGAAGGCGGCAAAAGAGAGTGGAGTGATGACCTATTAATTTTTTAGCTCTGTTTTAATACTCTCTAATCTCTCCTTCGCATCCCTTAATAAATTCCGATAACCAACTATCATTATCTATTAAGAAAACAGCGCATTATCGCCCAAATGTCTTTTTGGCTTAAATTTATCCTATGGCCTTTTTCTTCGCGAAGCTGTTAATTCATCGCCAATTTCTTTTTTTAAATAATCTGGCGCAATTAACCGCTTCTAGCCGCTTTCAAGATTTGGGTTAATTTAAAAAGCTTTTTTCATCTTCAGGTAATAATTGACCGTCGGTTAAAACTTTCTTAACCCACCTAACCATTTCCTCTGCTGGATTTTGAGGAGAATCAGCTATCTTATGTTGAGGAGCAAGCCGCAATCCTCTTTTAATTGTCTTTTTGACTGGCGGATGCTTCACTTTATACCTCCTTTTCTAGATCATCACTCCTTTGGAAAATTGGGAAAGAGCCTTTTTAAATATAACAAACTAATAGTTCGTGTCAACCCTGTAATTTTTATTTGTTATCATTTGTTTGCGGAGGATTGTTTGTATCATAATCTGGCGGAATTTGCCAGTAATCGATAATGTATTTCGCCAATTCTTTAAAAATAGGAACGGCTGAATATTCAGCCGTGCTTGTTTTAGGATTATTTAGTTTTACTAAAATTATAAATTGAGCGTTGAAAGCAGGAGCGAAACCAATAAAACTCTGGATGGTTTTTTCTGAATATCCCGCTTTATCAATATCTAAAGCTGTCCAAGGTATTTGGGCTGTGCCTGTTTTACCGGCGATATAATAACCGGCAATTTTAGTTCTATTAGCGTAACCATTTTCCACGACACTAACCAGCATTGCCTGAAGTTGGGAAGCAGTCCGAGATGAAATAACCTGCTCTTCCCCTTTAGATAATGGTGAAGGGTTTTCAACTATATAAGGATTTATTAACTTTCCGCCGTTGGCAATTGCAGAAAACGCTCTAACTAACTGGATTGGGGTTATCTCAACACCCTGACCGAAACTAGCTGTAGTAAAGTTAATTTCTCTGCCCGATTTCAAGGTTTTATTCTCCGACCAAACTTCTCCCTGAAGGTCAATACCCGTTTTTTCAAAAAGACCGAATCTTTTGACATATTCAAGGAAATTTTCATCTCCAGCGGCTTTTTCAGCAAAAACTGCGCCGGTATTGATTGATTTTTCCAAAACTCCAGTCATTGTTTGTTCGCCCCAAGTCCGTCCATCATAATTATAAATTTTATAACCTCCAATTTTTAAAATACCTGGATCAGTATATTTTGTCTGAGGAGTTATTTTTTCTGTGTCTAAAGCAGATGCCATAGTAATTGGCTTAAAAACAGAACCTGGCTCAAAAAGTTTCTGGACAGCGCTGTTCTGGAAAATATCTAAGTTCTTAATTTCAGAATAGTTATTGGAATCAAAATTCGGATAATTCGCCAAAGCTATTATTTTTCCCGAATTTGGTTCTGCTACTATAATTGTGCCACTCTCAATTTCTAAATTTGCTTTTGCTCCTTTTAGTAATTTTTCAGCTAAAAACTGAATATTGTAATCAATTGTCAGGAATAAATCGCTTCCTTTCTCTGCCGGTGAAAAATTAGTATTAAAAAAAATCGAAGCGCCAGAACGACTTTTTTCTCCCTCGATAAATCCTTCCTTGCCTTTTAAGATATCGTTATAATAGCCTTCTATGCCGTATTGCCCGGAATTATCTCCACCCACAAATCCCAAAATATGGGAAGCTAAAGAGCCAAAAGGATAGTATCTTATTTTCTCGCTTTTTAAATAAACTCCTGCCAAATTTAATTCTTTTATATTATTAATTTCGGTATCACTTAATTTTTCTTTTAAAACAACAAAAAGCGATTCCTCGTCTTCTAATTTTTCTGAAATCTGGCTTTCTGTTAAATCTAAAATCCGAGAAAGTTTTGAAACCGTATCAATTTTATCTTTTATTTCTTTTGGAGAAAGATAGACAAATTGAGAATCTTTATTAGTAGCTAAAGTATAAGCATTACCTTTTTTATCTTTTAAGAAAATCTCTCCCCTTTCTGGCCCAATCTCTTGGGAAAATCTATATTGGCCTTTAGCCATTGCTTGCCAATAATTTCTATCAATAATTTGTAAAAAAACTAAGCGACTAATAATAGTCGCTGCAAAGAAAAAGAAGAAGATTAAAATTAGATTTATTCTCAATTTACTCATTTCCTAAAATATTCAAGTCAGTTGGTCTTTTTGCCATGGATGAGTAAAGTTGGATATATTTTACTTCCCGAATCTGTTCGAAATCAAGGTTTTTAACTAAGCTTTCAATATTTTCCAAAGAATTAGATTTTGCAAAATTAACTTTGAAATTGCTATTTTCCAAAGAAAGGTCGGATAATTTTTTATCATACTCTTTAATGAGATAAGAGTCTCTTACTAAATAATTAGACTGAAAAATATAAAAACTTATTAAAATAACGACTAAAACTGAACTTAAAATCCAAAAAGGCTTTAAGTTGATTTTCCATTTTAAAGATATCTGACGGATAATTGGCGAATTGAGAGTAAGTGTGTTTTGCATAGTTATAATCTTTATATTTTTACTGCCGCTCTTAGTTTTGCCGACCTTGAACGAGGATTAATTTTTATTTCTTGGAAAGAAGGTGTAATTGGTTTTTTAGTTAAGATTTCTATTAAATTCGCTTTTTGCTGCTCCCTGAAGAAATTTTTAACTATTCTATCTTCAAGCGAATGAAAGGAAATTACTACCAATTTGCCGTCTTTTCCGATAATTTCCAATGCTTGTGGTAGGGCACTTTGGAGATTATTCAGTTCGTCATTAACCGCAATCCTTAAGGCCTGGAAAACTCTTGTGGCGGGATGAATTTTCCTTCTCTCGTAACGAGAAGGAACTGATCTCTTAATAATTTCTGTAAGTTGGAGAGTAGTTTTAATTGGTTTAATTTTGCGGAAATCTATAATATTTTTAGCGATCTCTCTTGAAAAACGTTCTTCGCCGTACTCTTTAAATATTTTTTCAAGATCTTCAAACGACCAAAAATTCAGTATTTTTTCGGCTGTCAAAGGATTTTGAGGGTTATATCTCATATCGAGATTTTCGTTTTTCAGAAAAGAGAATCCCTTATTGCTTTTTTCTAAATGGTGGCTTGAAAAACCAAGGTCGAAAAGAATTCCTGAAACGGGTGAAAATTTATTTTTTTTAGCGATCTCTTTTAGATTAATGTAGGAATCATTTATTACAGTGAGTCTATCGACAGTTTTTAGTTTCTGATTTATTTCCGGATCTATCTCTATGCCTAAAACTTTTCCTTTTGGTTTATTTTTTTCTAAAATTGCTAAGGTGTGTCCTGCTTCACCAAGAGTACAATCAATGAAATTTTCATTTGGTTGAGGTTTTAAATATTCAATAACCTCTTTTTGTAAAACTGGAATATGGATGGTCATTTGAACACTTCTCTATAAATAAACTTCGTTAATTTTAAACGCCGAGTTCTTTTAATCTTTCTGCAATATCCCCTACTGCCATTTCAGTTTTCTTTTTATACTCGTTCCACTTTCTTTCATCCCAAATTTCTATTCGATTAAAAACTCCGGCAATAACCACTTTCTTTTTTAATTGAGCGTATTCTTTCAAATAATCCGGTACCAATATTCTTCCCAAATTATCTAGTTTTGAATCCATAGCTCCCGTTAACATCAATCTTGCAAATCCTCGCGCATCAGCCTGTGATAAAGGAAGTTTACTAAGTTTATCTGCTAAATTATTCCATTCTTTTGTAGGATAAAGAAAAAGACAATTATCCAATCCCCTAGTGATTACTGCTTTATTCCCTAAAAGTTGCCGAAACTTTGTCGGAATTGCTAATCGTTTTTTATCATCTATTGAATATGTGTATTCTCCGATAAACATTGGTTATCCACAGAAAACAGTAGTTTTCCCACAGTTTTCCACAATTTCCCATTACATCTATAATTTATCCCACTGAAGATATAACGTCAACCACTTAAAACCACTCATTTTTCCACAATTTTTGCACAGGGGCAAAATAAGGATAAATTAAAACAAAACCACCCCTTTTGGGGTGGTTTTGTTTTTTAATTATTTATTTTACCTGAAAAGAAATGCTTTTACTTTATAACCTGTTCCTAAAGCTTTTCTAATGAAAGGATTTTGGGAATCTTCAATATAAGGTAAAAGGAAATAAAATCCTAAGGAAAAAATGAAAGCAATTATTAAAGCAAGATATAAAGGATTTACTCCTGTAGGAATTTCAGTAATTGCACCAGCAACTGTTGCTTTAGTAACAGTAATTTTTGCTGTGTCGCTAGTTGAATAGTTTGTGTTATAAGCTAAGGCGGTATTAATTAATTCGGTTGTGCCATAAACAAACTGGCTAGTTCCTGAAACGATAGCGTCAAAGGTTATGGTTTTTATCTGGCCAGATGATAAGGTACCAATATTCAAACCATTAATTATATCGCCACTTGAAGCAACGTTATCAACTTTTAAATTACCTTGATAGGTTACCTTTAAAGGCAAAGTGTCTTTTACAACTACATTTTGAGCAGTACCTCCACTGCCAGCTGTTATCTGAATTGAGAAAGAAACAAGTTCACCAGGATCGGCAGCAACTACTTCCTGCCAGCTGGTTCCGTCAGAAAGATTTCTGACTAATTTGCTGACTGAAAAATTAGTAGGAGTCGGTACAGGAATATAATTTTGATAGACATTAATTACGGCAGTATCTTGAATATAACTGATACCATCAGCCCAAACTCTAGCAGTGTTAGTTAAAGAAATGCTACCATAACCGCTAAAATTGCTTGCAGAGGTAACTTGGACGTCAAAAGTAATTGTTTTTGATTGGCCAACTACTAAAGTTCCGATATTTATACCACTTGTAATATTCCCTCCATTATAATAACCATCAATTTTTACATTGCCCTGATAAATAATCTGTGAAGGTAAAATATCTTGAATTTGAGTATTGGTAGCATCGGTAGTGCCATTGGAAGTAACCTGGAGCGAGAAAGAAAGTTGGTCATTAGGATCGGCAGAAACTGACTCTTGCCAGCCAGTACCATCAGTAATGTTTCTGACTAGTTTGTTAATAGAAAGACCGGGAGAATGATGAACATAATCACGATACACATTAACTAAAGCAGTGTCATTAATTTGGTTAACATTATCAGCAGAAACTCTGCCATAGTTAGTAAGAGTAGTAGTGCCATAGCTAAAGTCGCTCTCTGAAGAAACCGAAACTTCAAAAGTAATGGTTTTTGATTGGCCCTGGCTTAAGCTTCCAATATTAATACCAGAAGCTATGTCTCCGCCAGAATAATTACCATCAATTTTAACATTACCTTGATCATTCATTTTATAAGGCAAAGAATCGCTAACCCTAACATTGTTGGCAACGGTATTACCATTAGAAGTAACTTGGAGTGAAAATTCTAATCTGTCATTAGGATCAGCAGAAACTGAATCCTGCCAACCGGTTCCATCAGTAATGTTTCTAACTAGTTTGTTAATGGATAAAGCGGGAGCTCCTTGGACATTAACTAAACAATTAGCTGATGCGGTTTGGTTGCCCGAAGTAACAGTAACTGTGGCAGTATAAGTGCCAGCTGAAGAATAAGACGTAGAACAATTGTTTGAACCCCAACCCCAATTGCAATTTCCTGACCAAGAATAAGTGTAAGAACCGCTTCCGCCTGAAGCATAAGCATTAAAGTTAACATTTTGATTAACCGGAACAGGGTTTGGCGAAGCTGAACAAGAAACAGTTAAAGTTTGATAAGTTGGCTGAGTGGGACAAGATGACCCGCAACAAGAAGATGCACAAGTTGGCGGGAAATAATAGCAGGGATCAGAACAGTAATAGTAATAACCATCGTAATAACTGTATGAAGAGCAAGGCGAAGTGCACTGATAATTGTAAGAATAAGTTGGATAAGTATAAGAGTAAGTTGGATAAGTATAAGTAGGTGTGTAATAATCTGTGGCTGCATAAGAAGGAGAAGAATAGTTATTATCATAGGAAGATTGGCCCCAAAAACTCCAATCAGAAGTAGTATACACAGGTGTATAATAATCCGTGGCTGCGTATGAAGGAGAAGAATAGCTGTCGTAGGAAGATGGCGAATAACTCCAACTATAATCAGCGGTACTGGGGGAAGAATAGTTAGTATCATAAGAAGATGGCAAATAATTTGAGCCCTCATCGTAAGAGGAATAAAACATTGTGGCAAAAGCCGAAAAACCAGGTTGTATTAAGAGAAAACCCGCTAAAAAAATTACGAAATATTTGCTTTTTATATTAAGTTTGTTCATAATTTTGTATTAATTTATTATTTAAAACGCTAGTTCCGCCTCGACAGCAATCCTTTTAAGATTGACGCCTGGCGGCCAGCAACTTATTAATATTAGCATATTATTTGAATTTGTCAAGTCCCCAGAGGGAATGTCTTGTCCTGTTTGTAGAAAGTATTTTTTTGTCACTAGGTAGGGATATTCTCTATTTTGAAAATAAATTATAACTTCATCTCCTATTTCTAACTCATTTAATCTGCTGAAAACCCAGTCATAATTAATTTTTGGCCATCCAGAGGGAGCTGAGTGTCCTAAAATTATTGTTTGACCTACCTCGCCGGGCAAAACAGAATCTGAATAATGGACTACTCCATTTTTTAAAGCTTTCTCATATTCTTTATTATCATTGCTTTCAATAAATATTATTGGAGCAGTAATTTCAATTTTCGGAATTTCTAAACTATCTGGTTTATCAACAAATTTTGGTTCGTTCTTGAATTCATTTTTCGGTTCGCTTAATTCCACTTCCGGAACTTTTATTACTGCTACTTTTTCTTTAGTTGTTTTGAAAAAATTAGCTATATCACCATAAACAGATTTATAATCAAAAATTCCTTTAGTCGAACTCCAGTGGATAGTTATTAAACTAATTAAAGCCAAGAAAACAAAAATTCGCAGAAATTTTCCAATTTCTTTCAGAATAGATTTTGATTTTTTTTCAGCGGGTTCTATCATCGCCTTTAAATAAGTAAATTATGGGGAATAAGTTGAATTACAACTTCTTTATCAGACCAAATAAACAAACCTAATAAAATAATAAAAGCAACTGTTTTAAAAATTAGTTTTTTATCTTGAATGTGTATTTTAATAAAAATATTTAGCACTAAAGCTAGAGTGATTAAAAGTAAAGAGTAAAAAATGATTTTTTGTAAAATATTAGGATAGCTTAAACTCATAAATTTAAGGAAATTTAAAGATGATTTACCCTTATCCTCCACAGCTTCAGTTAAGGAGGGTTTTTGAAGGGCAGATGGTTGAAATTCGCTTGTACCAGTTTCTTCTTTTACCGTCGGCTCCTCGGTAATTTTTGGTTCTTCTGTGATTTGCGCTGGCAAAATTTCTTTTACTTCTGGTTTTTGGGTTGTTGTAATTATTTCTTGAGTTTCTGGTGGTGCTTTACTATTTTCTTTTTTTGTTTCTGTTGTTTTTAACACTGTCTGAGTCTGTTGGAACGGAGTGCCGAACATTTGGACGACCACTGTCGTCTCAGCTCCTTGAAAATCCCCTTTTACAACAGCCAAACCTATATCCTGAAATTTAGGACTTAAAAGATTGGCTTTATGTGTAGGAGAATTTATCCAGGATTTAACAACTTCTTCTGAATCTAAAAAACCAATTGCTAAATTTTCTCCGGCTACTCGATAATTATATCCTGCTTTTTTAAACCAATACCAAGGAGTAGTGCCAGTCGGACTTTGATGGCTAAAATAATCTAAAGCTAACATATCCTGGGCTTTCTGATAAGCTGCTTGATCTAGAACAGGATTCTCTACTAAAACCGACAATCCCATAGATTTTCTTTCCTGATTAGTTAAATCAATTAAAGCAACTTTAGTTAAATCAGCAAAGAAAAACGTTTTTGGAAAACAAAAAATAGAAGAAACAGTAACTAATTTTAAAACAAGTAAAACTAAAATCCAATAAAACAAAACATTGCTCTCTAAAAAACGAGGTTTATAGTTATTTTCTTCACAGGGAATGAAGAGAATTTTTGTTTTTTTTATTATTGTCCTCATAGTATTATTATACCAAAAAAAATAAATAAAGTCAATAGAAATGATAAAGGGAGACATTTTTAGATGTCTCCCTTTTTCGGAACAAATTCGGAACAAACTAATCAACTCTAATCCTTACAGGATTATAACAGGGCTGCAGCATGCCTCCCTCTGCTGTTCTTGGAGTGATGAAATATGTTATCGCTTCTCCCTGTCCATATCTGCGGGAGATAAAAATAACATAATGATACAATTGTCCATTTCTGTTTTCCTCAATCAACCCAATTGCAGCTCCAGAAAAAGCGCTCCCTAGTACCCTATACAATTCCTCAGCAGCGGTTTTGGCTGACATACTAGCCAACCTTCCTTTCTCTCTTATGGCAACACTTTTAAAGGAAGAGGAAGGATAATAAGAATAGTTTCTTGCTTCTCCCCACGTTGCTCGAATTGTTGGAAACGCTTTTTGAATTGCAGCATTCACCTCTTCTTGGCTTATAATATTTGGTGTTGGTAAGGGCGCTATTTGAGTTGCTGATGATGGAACTGAAGGTGTTGGTGTTGACGTCGATTCTGGTTGCATATGCGCTGTCTGCGACATAGGTTGCGGTGATGGAGTTGTAGTTTGTTTTGGTTGAAGAGCCAATACCATCACTATTATAAACAGACATGCGATTGCTGTGATTGCAACGATTACCAATCCTTTCCTGGTTCCATTACGACTCGCTGGCACTGTTGGTTGTGTTTGTCCTTGTGGTGGCGTTGGCGGTGGTGGTTTTGGTGGCGATTGTTTCAGCAAAGTTGCTTCAACTTTCGGTTTTTTTGGCGGAGGCACATAATTCGGATTAAGTGGCCCTCCTGGTCTCAGTCGAGGCCAGTTGCCAGATGCCTTCGCTGTCGTGTCTGGTACGGCTGTTACTACTGGTGGTGAACTGTCTACCGGCGGTTCTGCCTTCGCTGTCGTGTCTGGTACGGCTGTTACTACTGGTGGTGAACTGTCTACCGGCGGTTCTGCATCCGCAGATACTTTTCTGGCATCTTTTGTTTTTTCACCTTTTCCCTTCATTTTTTCTATTACCTCCTTCTTTTGTTTTTCTCTTTTCTCTTTTCTATGTTTTCTGTTGCGTGGTTTTCTGCCCCGTTCTCTATCCCTTCCATCACCGTCATCATTGTCAGAGACTTTCGATACTCTATTAACTATCTGATTATTGAGTTCTTCTAGTCTTTCTTTAGCTTCTGGACTATCTAATCTTACTGCCTTTTGTCCATTTTGACTCATTGCATAACATCCCTTTCTTTGTTTTTTGTAAATGCTGAATATCGACCAGTATTCAATTGTAAATTTTTCATAAATTCCCTCCTTTTGGAATATTATATTTTACCAAATTGTAGGAATTTGTCAACCCCCCCACCTTTTTATTAAAAATAATAAAGTTTTAAGATTCTTCTCTATTTATTTTTAAAATTAGTTTTGATTTTTGTTCATAATATTAATAAAAGTGAAGAGTCAAATTCTTAAAAACAAAAATCGCCAAATTTTTTGGCGAAGAAATAAAGGCGGACTGGCCAGGGATTTTTGAGGAGATGAAGTACCCTCTCTTCATAAACCTAATTTTCGCCTGGCGCAGCCCATAAACTTGAGTGGCCCCGCTTAGCGGGGCGGGTCGGTAGGAGAGAAAGGAAGTAAAAAACTGGGAAAAAGATGAACGCCGCAAGACATTGTCTTTCAAAGCTTGTTTGGGCTGTGCTAATTCCTAAACAAACTTTAGACTCCTACCAACCCATACTAAAAGAGCAATTATAAATATAACCCAGAATTGAAAGAATATCAACTCTTTTTTGTTTGTAAATTTATTTAATTTCTAATTTAAAATTAATGGGGTCTATTTCTACTTTGTCGCCTGGTCTAATTTGATTAGCTAAAAGGCCGGCTGCTAAAACATTTTCTATTTTATCTTGGATTACTCTACGCATGTTTCGAGCACCGAAAATCGGATCGTAGCCCAATTCAACGATCTTCTCTTTTAGAGGTAAAGTGATTTCAAATTCAATATCTTTTTGTTGAAGGTTTTTCTTTAGTTTTTGTAGTAATAGTTCGGCAATTGCCAATAGATTCTCTTTAGTCAAAGATTTAAAGATAACAACTGCATCGAAACGGTTAATAAATTCCGGCCGGAAAATTCCTTCTTTAAAAAGAAAATCCAATAAACCGTTTTTAATCTGCGTCATTACTTTGTTTTGTTTTAAAGCTTCTAAAATTACCTGGTAGCCGGCGTTGGAAGTAGCGATTATAATCGTGTTTCTGAAATCAACTTTTCTGCCAAGCCCGTCGGTTATATGGCCTTCGTCCAAAACTTGTAAAAAAAGATTTAAGATATTAGGATGGGCTTTTTCAATCTCGTCTAATAAAATTATGGAAAAAGGATTTTCTCTAACAGGCGTAGTTAATAATCCTTCTTCTTCGTCAGAGCCCAAGAGCCGCGGAATATCATTGATATTCTGAAATTCTGACATATCTAACCTAATCATTTTTTCTTCAGAACCGAAATAAACTTCAGCCAAAGCTTTTGAAGTTTCAGTTTTTCCCACTCCGGTTGGACCTAAAAATAAGAATCCGCCCATCGGTCCCTTTCTTACTGTAATATCAGCTCTCGCTCTCCTTAACGCTGTGGAAACTTCTTTTACTGCTTCTTCCTGATTGATAATTCTTTGATGGATTAAATTTTCCAGGTTGAGCAGTTTTTCTTTTTCACTCACTGCGACTTCCCCTACTGGAATTTGAGATTTGTCCGAAATAATTCTTGCGACATGCTCGGGTAGAACCACTTTACTTTTAGTATAACGAGAAACATAAACCATTATTTCGTCTAAAAGGTCAATTGCTTTTTTAGGGAAAGGTATGGCAGGCAAATAACGACTGCTCAATTTAATAATATCTCTGATTGCCTGATAACTGACAAAAAGTTTGTATTTTTGTTCTAAAGATAAGGCGAGATTTTCTAAAATTTGAATTGTTTCCTGTTCCGAAGTTTCCGAAACTTCAATTTTTTCAAATAAATTCAGAATTGAGGAATTCGGCTCAATAAATTTATGAAGCCCAGGGAAATTGGTGATAGCAATAATTTGGAACTTGGGAAGATTTAAATAAGGAGTAATTACGCCTGAAATATCAATAACACCCGGCCTTTCTTCTTGGCCTATATAATTGTGGAAATCATCGATGACTAAAATAACATTACCAGCCCCAATTGCTTCTTGAAACGCTTTGTCCAAGACGGTTTCTGCCGCTTCCTTTGTTCCTGTTTTTGAAAGGATGGAAACAATATCTAAAGAAACCACTCTTTTTGAATTAATTTGGGGAGAGCTTAAATCCAATAAAGATTTTCTGGCTAATTCATGAATAATACCCATCCTTCCTGTCCCGGGGTCGCCGACCAAAAGAACATTATTTATTTGCTCCCTACTTAATATTCTTTCAATTTGCTCTAATTCCTGTTTATGGCCGGTAATTTCATCGAATCCTCTTTTTTTGATTATCTCTGTCCAATCAGTTGAAAACTGATCCAAAGTTATGGTATAGCCTGCTGAAAAATTACGGCCGACTGAACCCCGTCTTACTAAATTTTTATATTCCCAAAACTTTTTTAATTCTTTGAGGTTGCCCAATAATTTTTCTATAAAACCACTCAAATTTTCCAAATCCTCTGGCTTAATCGTTGCTCCAATTAAGAATTTTTTAAAAACCGGATCTATTTGGGAGGCAACAGTTAAAATGTCTCCTGTTTCGATTCTCTCTTTTCCTTTCTTTTGGGCTATTTTTGCCGCTTCCAAAATAATGTTTTGAAATTCGGAAGAAAGCTCTCCTGAGAATTTTTCGCCCTTAGGTAAATCCTTTAAATAATCTCCTATTTCTTTTTTTATCGCTTCTAAATTTAAGAGGGTGCGGTTGAAAATAAAATTTATTACTACGTTTTTTTCTTTTAAAAGAAAAAATGTCAAAGCTTCTGAAGGAACTTGTGAAAGTTTTTTATTTTTAGCAAGTTTTATCGCCTTATGACAGGCCTCGGCAACTTCTAAATCCAGAAAACCGGCTAAGTTTATTTCTTCTGTTTTTTGGACCGCTTCGTTTAAAGTAAATTTAATTTGGGGATTTTTAAGTTTTTTATTAAAAAATAATTCTATCTCCCAGCCGATTAAAGATAAAGCTAAGGAAAGAATTGAAAGGCCTAAAAGATTAGAAACGCTTACCGAAGAGAAATTTTCACTGAAAAATCCGTAAATGAATAAAACGAAAAATAAAACAAATAGCCAAAGGAAAACCTTTCTTATAATTTTAATAAATCCTATTTTCAATCTTTTCTTCCATAAAAGCGCTTGGAAAATTGCGGTTTTTTTTAATTCAAAAATAATCATTGTTTAAAATAAAATTTTTATTCCAAACCATAACCCTAAAATTAAAAAAATTGGCAGAAAAAGCCAACTAAAGAAAACGAAAATGCCTGCGAAAAAGATGATTGTTTCAGTGATTAGGCCAAAAATAATTAGAAAACTCCTCATTATAGCCCCCAAAAATCGGGAAATAAAGTTGGAAAAGAAAACATAAATATACCTTCCCAAATCAAATCCTCTGCCGTATGACCACTGAAATTTCCTCCAGTGGGAAAATAAAGTTCTAAGAAGTAAAGGAACTGAAAAATAACTGAGGTTAAATGCTAAAAAATTACGCCAAGCTTTCAAAATGTTCCTTGGCGCGTCAAAAAACTGCCAATTTATCCAGAGAATTAAAATATTTTGTTTTTTATCTACTTCAAGCATCAATTGTATTTTAGCACTTTTTTATTCTAAGTTAAACGCTGCCCAGGGGCGGCGTTTTAAAGGAATTTTGCGGCGACTACTAAAATAAGAATCGGAATAGCTAAACCCGCCAAAACCGCTGTTTTAAACAAAATCCCCACAACTAAAATAACTACAAAATATACTAGTGGAATTAAAAAGAAATATTGATGATCTGCCATTTAATTAAAAACTATCGCTGGAGTCATTTTTGCTGATCCCAGCGATAAGTTTATAGTTATAAATTTTATTGAATTTCGTAGGTAATACTGACTGTTATTTCTGTTTTGTTCTCGCCAGTCTTGGACCGATGGTGCTGTTTCTCCGCCACCCTTACCAAGCGCTTCGCTTGCCATATACACAGGCTGTGGATAATTTAAATCTCCACTTTCACTGAAATTTGTAATTCTTATCAATTTTACGCCAAGCTGGCTGGCTAATTCTTTCGCTTTTTCTTTTGCTTTTTTAATTGCTTCTTCCCTGGCTTGTTTTTTGACATCATCGGGTTTATCAATTGTAAACTGTAAATCGCCCACTTGGTTAGCTCCCGAAACCGTTGCTCCCTGGATAATGTCGCCCACTTTAGTCAAATCTCTGATTTTAATTTCCAACTGCTGGGTGATTTCATAGCCGGTCAAAGTTCTCTCCCCTGAAGGACAAGGGGGATAAAAACAGGTAGTTTGTTGAGACCATTCATAGAGAGGACTGATATAGAAACTAGTGGTTTTTAAATCCTTATCTTCAACACCCATTTTTTTCACGAAATCAACAATAGCATTCATTTTTTTGGTGTTATCAGTCATTGCTGTCGCCACTGTTTTTGCCTCTGAAACCACGGAAACGTTTACAATTCCCAAATCTGGTTTCGCGTAAACTTCTCCGGTGCCAGAAACATTAATGGTGTTGATTTCAACGTTCCTTCCTATATATTTACCCTCTTTTAATTTATTTTTGACATCAACTCCGGTGGCAACAACTAACGCAATTATAAAAACACATAAAACAAGCCCGATTAAAGTCAACAGCTTATTTTTTTCTGTATAGTTTGTGAATGTTTGAGTATCCATTATTTTTTAGAAAATTAATTAAACACTTCGACCTTTATCTTATTTATTAAAAAAGAATTAATTTCTAACGGGGTGAATTCTTTAATTCTACCATCAAGCTTGTGATTGGGGAACTTCTGGTTCCTTCTTTTGTAATTTAACTGCTAAAAGAGGAACAAAGAAAAGTAAAACGTAGCTTAACAAAATCTGCCAGGAGGTAAAAAATTGCCAGCCGGTGAAACGAGCCGTTACTATCGCGTCTAAAATCAATCCCAGAATAACCCAGCAAAAGCTGTATTTCAGCATTTCTTTTCTGCTAGAGATATTCATACTTCTAGCCAATAAATAAGCCGTGACAATAACTGCCAATGTTGTTACGATCGGAACAATAATTTCAGAGTTTATTTTGAAACCGATAAAAAAACAAGCAACGATGAAAGCTACCATCCAAATTATTGCTCCGTATCCGCAGAATTTACAATTACATTTGCAATTACATTTCATATTTTAAAATTATTTTAAATTTTAATTAATCGACTTTTTTATTTTAGCCACGGAAATTTCCTGCTTCATCAAACCATTGACCATATTTACAGTCAGGGTTGTGGGGCGGCGGCGATACTCTTTTTAAGACTCCAACAGCATCTTTAAAAAGTTCATAAACGCCATCAGGATTAGTTTCTATTTCGTGGATTTCTTTCTTAAAAGGCAGCCTATCAATAAAACCATTTCCTTTATCAACTACATAAAAAGCTAAATAACCTTTCCGCGGAGTCAAAAATCCGTTTTTCTCCAAAAGGAAAGTGTAAGTATCCATCTGTAGCTGGAAACGGTCGTAAATATTAGCAACCGCGCTGCCGGTAGATTTATAATCAAGAGGAGCTAATTTACCATCTGAAAATTCTAAAATATCGTCAACCGCACCAAAAAGCGTGGCTTCCAATTCTTGATCATAAAATCTTATTCCTGAAAAATTGCTGCGCCACTGGTTCAAAAGATTCTGGTTTGAAAAAAGTTTTGCTTCAATTTTGTGGGCCAACAATAAAGGATGGGGTTCGTTTTTAGCCCGATAACTGTCGAATTCTTGTTTCAAAAGAACATCGACAGCCATATTTAGGGCATAAGGGAAGGGTTGGGGTCTTTTAATCCCCATTTTCTTTTCCAGCCAAAAACAATGTGGACATTCTAAAAAAAGATTTAGGGAATTGGGTGATAATTGAATGGGTTTATTATTTGTCATTTTTTATTTATTCGGTAGTATTACCGTCAAAATGTTCCTCATTTGATATAGCGTCAGCTTTGGTCTGATGAACCACGCCGTCTCGATGTTCTGGTGGCGAATAAATTGTATAAAGCTTCATTTCTTCGTCAGAAGTGTTAATTATATTGTGTTTTGTGCCAGCCGGAACAACTACTGCGAAACCGTCTTCAATTTTGTGTTCTGTGCCGTCTAATACCGCTTTCCCTTCGCCTTTTTCAATACGAATGAATTGATCTAAGGTATGTACCTCCTCGCCGATTTCTTCACCAGCTTTCAAGCTCATTACCACTAGCTGGCTGTTTTTGGCAGTATACAAAACTTTGCGGAAGTTTTCGTTTTCTTCCGTCGCTTTTTCGATATTTATTACGTAGCCTTTCATTTTAGTTTAATTGGTTTAGATTGATTATCTTAAATAATATCTCGACTATTTCTATCATACCAAAAAATTCCGAAATTGGAAAATAATAAGTTCTGACGTTTAGCGTCAGAACTTCGTTATAAAAAATCACCTATTTGGACGGATTATTTAAAAATTTCAATTATTTTTTGACGGGAAGTAAAGCCCGAAACAATACGGATTTTTGATAAAGACAAATTAAAATATTCGCTAAGCGTTTTTATAATAGCAATATTAGCTTTTCCTTTAATCGGCGGTTCTTTCACTAAAACAATAAAGTGATTTTCGTCAATTTTTTCTATTTTGTTTTCTTTTGAATTTACCTTTGCCTTAACAAAAATTTTCATAAGTGATAGCCTAAATTTTCCCCTTCTTAATCCCTTCTCTTATTTTCTCCACAAAGGTGTTAAAAAAGTAGAGGTTATGGAAGGTTAGTAGTTTTAAGGCTGTAATTTCGCTGGCACGGAGAAGATGGCTGATATAATTTTTTTTGTAATTTTGGCAAACAAAGCAATCGCATTTTTTATCTAAAGGGTTTTTATCTTTAAAAAATTCTTTTTTTAATAACTCTAATTTCCCTACTGACGTAAAAGCTATCCCCCTTCTCGCATAGTGTGTCGGAACAATACAGTCAAAAGTATCGATTCCGGCTTTTATGATTTTCGGAATATCTTCCAAATACCCAATTCCTAATAGATGGCGTGGTTTTTCCGGCGGCAATTCTTTAATTGTCCAATTCAGCATCTGAGTCATTATTTTTTTATTGTCCCCAAACTCCCCGCCGATTCCAAGCCCGTCAAAAGATAGAGAGCCGATAAATTTCGCACTTTGTTGCCTCAAATTTTTAAATTTCCCGCCCTGAATAATTCCAAATAACGCCTGTTTTGTTTGTCCACCGAAGCCTTGGCGAAGGTGGGAGTGTTTTTCTTCCAAACAGATTTTTGCCCACTTGTGAGTTCTCTCCAATGATTTCTTTGTATATTTATAATCTGCGATTGGTGAAGTACATTCGTCAAAAGCGAAAATAATATCTGCTCCCAATTTCTGCTGGATTTTAATTGATTCTCTCGGTCCTAAAAATAATTCTTTTCCGTCAATAAAAGAACGAAAATAAACGCCGTCATTTGTAATTTTTAAGAGTTTGGGTTGCTGACCTTTTTGAATTTTTTCGCCATTATTTTTCCGCTTTAAAATTTTTCCAGTACCAAAATCCTTTCCAAATCCCAAGCTAAAAACCTGAAAACCGCCAGAATCTGTCATTAAGGGCGCTTTCCAATTCATAAACCTGTGAAGCCCACCGGATTTCTGAACAATCCCCTCGCCAGGTTTTAAATGTAAATGAAAAGTATTGCAAATTAAAATCTTGCTTTTTGTTTCTGTCACTTCCCCACTATCCAAAGTTTTAATAACCGCCTGCGTGGCTACCGGCACCAAGCACGGAGTTTCAACTTCGCCGTGTGGCGTTTTTAAAATCCCTATCCGCGCCCGGCTCCTTTTTGACTTTTTAAGAACTTTAAATTCTATACCCTGCATGTTCGTTATTTCTTTTTACTTCTATTTCGTATGTGCTCTAAGCGCGTGGCATTACCCCAAAAACGGGGAATTTGATTTTGAGTAGGTCTTTGTTTTTTTATTAATTTCTTTTTCATAAGCCTATGTTTATTCTGCCACTTTTTGTTATTTTTTTCCAGTTAAAAAATTTGCCCCATCAGTTTCGCTGATGGGGCTTTATTTGGCACTTTTTGGATCTCCATTTTTTATGGTAATGGTAGTTTTTACCATATTCTTTTTAAAACTTCTTCTTACTTCAATACCGCATTTACAGATAAGTGGATATTTTGATTAATGGTCTTTTGGAGATCATACTTTATCCGTTCCCTACAAATAGGACAATATCGAGCTTCATCATTTACAATGATTTTTCTCAACTGTTATTTTGATAGACAAGGCGTATCTCAACATTCTGCACAACCTACCTCCTGGCAATTAGAAGTGACCTTTCTTGTTTTTCCACACCTGGGACAAAAGATTTGTATAATCTGCATTATCTCCTTTCTTCTCCTATTTATTTTTTTATTAAGATCCAATTAAAAAGAGCAAATCATGTTCTTTGGGATAGAGTCGCCATCAAAGAACCTGATTTGCCCTTTCCCTACTTGCGCTTATATATTTATCACTTTTAAGAGTTACTGTCAACCCCGCCCCTTCTCTTTTTCTCAAGTAGCTTTATTCCCCTTTCGCTAAAGCCGAAATGGTGGGCTACCTCGTGCCAAACAACATTTTTTACCAATTCTTTTATATCGCCGGGTGTCGAGGTAAATTTTTCAATTGCTTCCTGGAAAATTGTAATTTTGTCCGGTAAAACCTGCCCAAATCCTTTTCCCCATACAGTCTGTGGAACTCCTTCATAAAGCCCCAATAAAAGACCACCTTGTCGTATCCCGGTTTTTCTTAACTGCTCCTCTGTCGGTTTTATTTCAACAGTAACCGCAATATTTTCCATGGCTTTACGAATTTTTTCCGGCAGCCCCGACAAGGCCTGCCGGACCAATGTTCTCAAATTCTTCCTGTATCATTTTATACCTGTTTTTTTTCTTTAGTTTCTCTTTTAATTAGCGTCCAGTGATAAAAATAAAGCGGCAGACCAACTATAATCATCGCTAAATTAATAGCTGCTTCACGCTGCCTATCGCTAGCAACATAATCAATTTTTGATGATTCTTCCTCCCATTTTTTATAATCTTCCAACCACTGCTTTAAAGTCGCTCTTTCATCTTCAGTCAATTTTTCATCATTCTGGGCACTTTCTACTTTGGTTAAAGGTGCAGCGATTGGCATGCTCCCATAAAACTTTTGCTGAATTCTTTGAGGCTCATCAGCCTTAGTAAAAACAAAAGTTTTTAAACCCATATCAATAAATCTTACTCCTCCAGCAACTAAAAGCGCTAATCCTACTATCGTAAAAAGATATAAATAAATTGTTCTAATTAAAGGGTGCTTTTCCATAAATTATTTATTAAGTATTAATTATTTCCGTCGACTTCCTTAATTATATCACCCAGAAATAAAAAAGGCACGACCGAGATTAAGAGATAAGTCGTGCCTACCCTTGAGGGACCTAGATGATATGTTGATTTTTTCGTTTCTTTCGGTAATCCGAGAAAATCGCTCGGGCCTGATGTATGGCGGGATTAAAGAATCTTGCCGGAACCATATCAACCTGTGGCTTGTATTCCCCAGTCGATTCATAATAAGCGATTGATGTCATTCCATGTTTTTGTTCAAACCACATTTTGTACTGTTCTTCATTGAAAACTTCACTGGTAATTATAATGGTTACCAATTCTCCATCTTTATTGCCATCCTTGAAAATTAATTCAGGTCTCTTATCTGTTTTTTTCTCTTCGATTGCTACCAATTTCTTCTCCTTTTTCTTTTTTAAATTTTGGTTGCGCGTAGAAGGAATTGAACCTCCGACATCTACGCTGTAATCGTAGCGCTCTAACCTCTGAGCTATACGCGCATCCAATTTGCTATATTTAATTATATATCATTTTTAAAAAAAGTCAAGTGGGCACTGCTGGATTCGAACCGGCGACCTCTACAGTGTGATTGTAGCGCTCTAGCCAACTGAGCTAAGTGCCCATTTTATTTTTTATACCATAAATTATTTAAAAAAGAAAAACCCTAAAATAAAATATTAATAAATATTTCAGGGTTTTTAATTTTTGATCTGTTTGAAGTTAAACTTTGACTCTGTTCCTTTTTTCAACCGGACGACATTTTCCCTGTGCGCCCAAATAATAATACAAAAAAGTAGAAAGCCTAAAACAACGTAAGGTATAGAATAATGGCTAAACCAAAGGGCTAAAGGCAGAAAAAGCAATACGACTAAGTTTGCCAAAGATATATATCTGGTGGGGAAGAAAATAATTAACCATAGAGCAGCTCCGATAAGCAAAAAAATGGGATTAATAACAAGGAATAAACCACCCACTACCGATGCTACTCCTTTGCCTGCCCGGAATTTCAGCCAGACGGGAAAAATATGACCCAAAACAGCGAAAATAAGGACGAAAAAGACAACTATATTTACTCCGCCGAATATTCCCAAAGCGATCAAAATTGCAGTAAATGATTTCAGACAGTCGAGAAAGCCGACTAATAATCCCCATCCCGGACCGAGTTTTCGGCTTACATTTGTACCACCTGTGCTTCCGCTACCGGTTTCGCGGATGTCAGGGATCCCTTTTAGGCGTGAAATAATATAGCCGAAAGGAATTGAACCCAAAAAATAAGCTTGGATTAAAACATAAGCTAAAATCAGAATACCATATAAAACCAAAAGAGAGACCAAAGTTGACATTTCTCATTTTCCTTTCTATAAAATTTTAAAACGAGCAAAACCTATAAAGATTATTTATTAAAATCAAAATACCAATTATCACTGCCCCAAAACAAACCGATAGAGATATTCCGGCTAGAATATCTTTTAATTTTTTAATTTGTAAATCGATTTCAGGACGGTGAAATAAAGTTAATATTCCCTCTATAACTGAATTCAATAATTCTACAGCGAGAACCAAAAAGACCGTCAGAAATAAAATCGCTTTTTCAATTAAAGATATATTAAAAATAAACATGGCGATTATCACCAAAACCGCAATAAAAAGCATAATCTTAAAATTTTGCTCTTCTTTTAAGATTATCTTTATTCCTTCAAAAGCGAATTTAAAACTGGAGGTAAATTTTTTAATATCTATATCTAAAATCATATTAATAAATTTTACAACAAGTACATTCAAATGTAAAAGGGAGCATCGAAATTTATGACGCTCCCTATGGAAGTGTGGCATTAATACCGTATCTCTGTAAAAAATTAACTGTTTTTCTACTATCGTCTATAAAAGTCCCCAGGTGCAACTCAAGGGCAATTCTTAACTTCCTCTTTTCGGGATCTCCTCCTACTCCCAAAAAAATAATTTCATCATAGGGAATCGTATATCTGTCAAGCCATTTTTTTGTTAAGCCTTCTGTCTGTTTTGGTCTTAAAGAAATAATTATAATCTTATCTCCTATTTCTCTCCATTTTTTTAGTTTTACTAACATTTTTATATTGGGGGAGATAAAGGGAGAAAGAATAATTAATACCAAACAGATAAACAATGATGGTAACCATAAAGTGCCCTTATACCAACCATTGTTGGTAATAACGCCATCTAAATCAACTCCTCTTTTCAATTGTTTCCTCCTTCAATCTTTATTTGTTTAATAACTTTTTTTATTTTACATTATTTTTTAAAAAAAGTCAATGATATTATATTGATATAACAATTAATGGTCTGTATAATTAATAGTATGAAAGTTTTTGAGCTACATTTTAATCCTAGGGGGAATGAAGATATGGTCTTTGATAGTTTTTGTTATGAACCGATTAATATTGATGAAAAAAAATTGGGAAGTTTATATATGGTAGGCCATCTGAAAAATGCTTTACCGCGGAATTATAAGCTTCTTGAAGAACTATCTGTTTGTATTAAAAAAGAATATTACAAAAATACTAAAAGATCTGCTGAAAAAAGCTTGATTGAAGGTTTAAAAAAAGGAAATGAGTTTTTAGATAATTTAACAAAACAAGGAGATGTCAGCTGGCTGGGGAATTTAAATTTTGCCGTTTTAACTATTAAAGATTTTGTTTTTAATTTTACTAAGGTTGAAAATATTGCTACATGTCTTCTGCGTGGTGGAAAAATTACTGATATTGCCAAAAATTTATCTAATGAAGAAATTGAGCCTTATCCTCTTAAGGTTTTTGGGAATATTGTTTCGGGAAAACTTTTTGAAAATGATGTTATTTTAATATTGACGAAAGAAGTTTCTGATATATTTTTGGCAGAAAATATATTAAATGAAATCGCCTCTCTTAATGTTTTTAATGAGAAAAAACTTAAAGAAATATTTTCAAAAAAAGAAAAAAATTTAAGAGAAATTTTCGGAGTTAGTTTGGTAATCTCTCTAGTTGAAAAAGAAGAAACGTTAAAGGTAAAAGTACCAAAGCTTTTAGAATTTGAAAGGATAAAAGATAAATTCTCTATAATTAAAGCCTTATCCCCTATAAAAACTGCGGTAAAAATCTTCCTTAATTTTTTTATAAAGATATTCCAAAAAATTCTTTATCCTTTTAATTTTTTATCTAAAAAATTCAGCTTTCCCTCTTTTAAAATTACACTACCAAAGTTTAGTTTTCCTAAGGTTCGTTTACCTGGAACAAAATATAAACTCTCAAAAAATTTCTTCTTATTTTTAGTTTTTATTGTTGTCTTGATTATTGGTTTTTATTTATTTCAATTCCAAGAAAAAAAAGAAGTTGCCGAAATTGAGACTATTTTCTTAAAAGCCCAGGGGAATGTCCGTAGCGCCGAGCAATTTTTGATTTTAAACAAAAAAGGGGAAGCTAGAAATTTATTTTTCGATAGTTGGAAAGAACTAGCTTCTTTAGAAAAAGCTCTGCCACAAGATAAAATTTCCTCTCCCTTAAAAGAAAATATTCTTTCTCTGAAGGAAAAAATTGAATCTTCTCTTACGCAATTAAGCAATTTAATAATTCTAGAAAATCCAGAAATATTTTTTGATTTTTCCGAGACTAATCTCGCGCCCCAAAAAATAGTAAAAATAGGTAGAAAACTTTATCTCTTTAATCCATTATCTCAAAATCTTGCCTCAATAGATATTTATACAAAATTAAGGGAAGAAATTAACACTGAAAAGAGATTTAATCTCGCTCAACCTTTTAATTCTAACTCAGCAATATTCTTCTCTAAACCTAACAATCTAACTGTTTTTACTGAACCTAATTATTTTTCCGAGACTAATGTCGATTTTCCGGTTGGCGAATTTGATTTGGCGGATTTTAAAAAATTATATTCTAATTTATATTTTTTGGATAGAAAAAACAGCCTAATATTGAAATGTCCTTTTAATTCGGATGTAAAAAACCAAAAATGTATTTTTTGGCTTTCTAAAGATACTAAAAAACCAACCAATGTGGTATCTTTTGCGGTTGACGGTTCAATTTGGATTTTAGATAAAGATGGCGGCCTGGAAAAATATTATTCAGGTGATTATCAGGAAAATTTAAATATAAAAGTTTTCCCCGAACTAACAAAACCGAGTAAAATTTCAACTTCACCCGACTTTCCATATCTTTATATTTTAGAGCCAGAAAAAAACCGGATTTTGATTTTCACAAAATCCGGTGAAATTATAAAACAGTTCCAAAGCGATAAATTCGATAATCTTAAAGATTTCTCGATTTCTGAAGATGGAAATACGGTCTGGCTCTTAAACGGTTTAATAATTTACAAAATATCACTTACCAATCAGTAATTATTTCAACTCCACCTTCGCTCCTGCTGTTTCTAATTTTTTCTTTATATCTTCAGCTTCCTCTTTTTTGGCGTTCTCTTTAACAATCTGAGGAGCGGAATCTGCAGCATCAACTAAATCTTTGGCTTCCTTTAATCCTTTTCCAGTAATATCTCTTACTACCTTAATCACTTCGATTTTCTTGTCTCCTACTCCTTTCAACTCAATGTTGAAAATTGTCTTTTCTTCAGTTGGTGCACCGGCGCCTCCGGCAGCCGGAGCAACGGCAACAGCGACTGGAGCAGCAGCGGATACTCCGAACTTCTTTTCTAAAACTTTCACTAATTCTGCCAGATCTAAAACCGAGAATTTTTCAATCTCTTCAACTAACTTTTTAAATTTTTCTGGGACCTTAACGGCCTCTTCTTTTTTTTCTTCTGTCATAATTTTAATGATTAAATATTATTTAATTGATTATTGACCTTTAATTAAACTCAATATAAAAACTAAACTTCTTAAATTCCCTTGTAAAACGTTTACAAGACCAGATATTGGAGCCGAAATACTTCCGACTAATCTCGCTAATAATTCCTCTCTGGTTGGAAGTTCGGCTATTTCAATAATTTTATCTTTTTCTAAAATATTCCCTTCAAAAATTCCGGATAAAATCTTTAAATTTTCTTTTTCTTTTGCAAATTGGGAAATCCCTTTTATTGGCAAAATCTCATCTTCAAATGCGTAAACTAAAGCGACTTCTCCCGTTAAATTTTCTGGTATTTTAAAACCCATTTTCTCGGAAACCAGCTTAATCAAAGTTTTTTTTGCTACTTTTATTTTCCCTCCGACTTCCCTAATTTTTCTCCTTAAAGCGGAAAGGTCTTTAACTTTTAAACCCGAAATAGAAACAAAAACCAACGATTTTTGTCGCTTTAAGTCTTCTTGTAATTCTTCGATAATTTTTTGTTTCTGAATTTTAGTTAAAGCCATATATTAAATATTAATAAAAAATGTCTGCCGCCGCAGACAAAATAAACTGTTAACTTTTATTGATCAATGTTAACTTGTTTATCCTCGGCAGGTCTTATTAAATGCCTGCTTTCTGCGGATATGCTGATATTATCAGATACGAAAGAATCTGTCAAGTATTTGACCCTAAAAAAATAATAGGCTTGTCGAAAAGTGAATCGACAAGCCCATTTTTTTGTGTAGAATTACCGCACCTTGAATAATACGGCGGGACCAGTTTTTGGTAGTTTAGGGAGTTCAAGTATGCTTTTAAAAGTTATCCAAACCCGCTCCGGACTTCTTCCGCCACTGGATGCTGATTGTGGTTGGGGATTAAAAATTTTTATTGTTGCCGGAAAGGTTCCGTGTTTATTAGTTAGTATCAAATCTTCGCCATCTTTTATTGTTGTCCAATCTTCCACATTACAACTTGCATAAGCGTACCATGTAGTTCCATCTGCCATCTTTTCTTCATAAACCGGTGGCCAAGACGGAATCTTAGATGGTGCTGCCGACATTACATCTACAGAACTTTCCGGCGCAATAGGCACTGCAAATGCCGAGGAAACTCCCACAATACAGATTACTAAAAATGCCGTGACAAGTATTAAGGCAACTCCCAGCCCGATCAACTTTTTGTCCCTCCAAAGATAGCTTTTCATATTTTACCTCCTTCCTTTTTTATTTTATAGGGATCTTAGTATCCTGACTATTTTTAGTATAATCATTATTTTAAAATTCTGTCAAATTAATCACTAATCCAAAAAATCGGAGGTCCGACCTCCGATTTTGTTATTAGTTAAAATAAAACTTACTGCTCCACACAAATGAGTTTTTGGTAGGTATCGCAGGATTTCCCTTGGGAAAGACTAAAAGAACTGGCGCTCGTCCCCTTGCCCGTTAATCCCGAAGATAAACCAGCCTGGCCTACAGCATTAGTGCTTTTTCCGGCAGAGGTATAGCACTTTGGGTATTCCGGCGTGTAATTGCCCTGTTTGGGATAGCCGGGGACGCGATAATTTTCACTCGTCCAGTTTTCACAGGTAGCGGTAAAGCTATAATTTTCCGCTAAAACTTTAGACGGATAATCGCTACTAATTATCAAACATTCTTTGGAACTAGCTTCATTAATTTTTCCCAACCAAATACTTGAAAGATTTTTGAGAAAATCTTCGCTTAATTTCTCTCGGTTAACTACCCAAAGATTAGAAAACTTCTCTAAAAATTTCTCAAAGTTTTCTCCCAAAAGACGATGACAGGTTTTTCCTTCTGGCAAAGTCGCGGCTATTTCAGCCTCAATAAAAGTTCCGTCTAATTTTAATCTTTCTATCGCTAAAGTTTTATCATCGCCAAGCAGAGCTTTCCAATTTCCGGTTAAATCGTTTTTGTTGGCCTCTTCCTGACATTTGGCATCTGCTCCTTCCAATCCTCCCAAATTCCCTTTCCAAGTTGAACTAGTAATAAAAACTTTTCTTAAATTTGGAATATCGCTTGTTATAAAAGGCCACTCTGTCTTAATTGAAAGATTATCACAAGAGGAAAACTTGGGGCCGATTAAAGTAAATGTTTTGTTTGAATAATCAATTTTATTCCCTTTTTGCCAAGGATATTCAAAAACAGCAATTTTATAATCTTGAGAGGGTTCTTCCCAACTGAAAATATCCCATTCATATCTGCCTAATTTAGCATCAATGTTTTTAGCAATCCATTTTGGCTGGTCACCTTTAAATAAAACTATCCCGACTTTTTCTACGCCGCTGGCAACCCAGGTAATCGAATTAGTTTTTTCTGTTTTCCATTCTTCCCCGCCATTTGGAGTCGTAACAACGATTTTTTTATTGCTAAACAACTGGGCTAAAAAAATATTATCCAAGCTAATTTGAGAGAATACGCCCAGCTCTATAAAGAGAAAAATAAAGATTGCGACGATCAAGATTAAATTTTCCTTAAATGGTAGTTTCACTGTTGTTTTGGAGGTCTTTTAAGTAGACCTATTGTCCCGCTTAGCGGGGAGCCGGAGGAATTTGATCCACTGGCGGAGCGGGTGGAAATTCATCCGTATTAATTTGTATTACTTGGGATTGAAAAGCGTTCCCACCTCCAAGAGAATTACTGATAAAGAAAAAAATAGATATACCAATTAGAGCTATGAAAAAACCAGAAACTGTCCAAATCAAAATCTTATTACCCTTAGCTACTTTAATTGGATTTCTTTTCGCTGTTAAAAGCGTTATTACGCCCCATAGAAAGAAAGCTGCGCTAATGGTAGAAATAACGGCTATAGGCAATAAAATTATTTGAAAGAAAGCAATCATTTTAGTAGGTTGATTATTGCTTCACCAAATTGTTTAGCAGCTAACGGCCCGTCAGCGGTAGCAATTTTATTATCAACCACTACTGGCTCTCTTTGATAAATCACTCCTCTTTCTTCCAAAATTCTAATAGCTGATTTATCTAAAGGAGATGACCAGACGGTTGCTTTTTTTCCTTCCAAAACTCCGGCTTTCGCAAAAATGACTGGGGCGATACAAATTGCAGCTAAAACTTTATTTTGAGAAACTGTTTCTTTTGCTACTTGGTAGGAATCTTCATTATCAAGATATTTTAGGGCACCTGGGCCGCCAATAAAAACTATGGCGTCGAAATCAGCCGGGTTTAATTCTGAAACCAAAAGATCAACCTCAGTCTCTCCGCCATCAGCACCAATTGCCTTCCCTTTTTGAGTTGAGGCAGTTTTTATTTCTGCACCGGCTGCTTCCAAAATTCCTTTTGGCACAAAATATTCTTCGTCGCGAAAATCTTTAAAAGCGATCATCATTGCTATTTTTTTATTTTCCAAAACTTTTTCTGCCGGCATAGAAATTTTTTCTTTTTTAAGAAAATTTTGATAAATCCAAAATCCCCCTAATATTATTATAGCAACTATTATAACAAGGAACAAACCTTTTTTCATACTTTAATTTTACACCATTTTTCTTTGTTTAGTAAGGTTTCAGCTTAAATAAAAACCCATTGCTGGGTTTTTATTTAAGATATTTTTCTATATTCTTTTTGTGTTCTTCGTAGCTTTTGGCAAGATGAATTTGTCCTTGGCTGTCGTGTAGGTAGTAAAGGTAATCGGTTTCTTCTGAATGAATTACTGCATTTATTGCTGCCAACCCCGGATTGCAGATTGGCGCCGGGGGCCGTCCTTTGTGTAAATAGGTATTGTAAGGAGAATCAACTTTGTAATCTTCTAGTTTTATCTTTTTCCACCAATTGCCTCGTTCTCCCAAGACATATTGAATAGTAGCATCTATCTGGAGAGGAATACCTTTTAGCCATCTATTCCAAATTATTCCGGCAATTAGGGGCATTTCCTCTTCCTTGGCCGCCTCTCTTTGAATTAAAGAAGCTAAAACGATTAAGGTGTCATTACGAATATTTTGTTTTTTTGCTTCTTCAAAAAGATTAGCCGTTTTTTCTTCAAATTGGCTATTTAATCTTTTGGCAACTTTATCTCCTGACCAATCTAAATCAATCAAGTAAGTATCGGGAAATAAATAACCTTCTTTCGCTTCTTCTAAAAATTTTGTCTTTTCATTTTCCGTCCAATTAAGTTTATTTTCCAAAATTTCAGCCATCTCTTCTTTTCTTAAACCTTCTGGGAAAATAACCCATTTTTGAGAAGGATGATATATTAATATTTCGGCTATCTCCCACGGCCACATATTTTTGGAAATGAAATAACCGCCAGGGACAATTTTGCCGTGGGAATTTTTAAAAGTTAAAATCAAGTTAAAAACCCAAGGATTTTTAATAAACCCTTTCGATTGCAATTTTTCAGTTATCTCATCTTGTGATGTTTGAAGGGGAATAACAAATATCTCTTGTTTGGCTTTAAATTGGGTAGGAGAAAATTGATAAATAAAAAATCCAAATCCGATTATTAAAATTAGCGAAATAATTGATTTTTTAATCATAAAAAATTATTTTTCTATTAAAGGCACGAAAGCAAAACCCGGATATTCTTTCTTCTCAAAATTATCTTTGCCTTTTTTAATAAAAAGCCAAATTGAGGAATTAATTGGCACGACAATTCTACCGCCAACTTTTAACTGCTTTCTCCAAATTTCGGGAATTTTATCTTGGACGCTCGCTGATACTAAAATTTTATCATAAGGAGCTTCTTTTTCATATCCTTTTGAGCCGTCAGTACAAACGAATTCAGCAATCCCCTTTTTTACAAAATTATATTTAGCGGTGTTGTTTCTCCCAAATTTTAGGAGTTCAGGGATTATTTCTATTGCTATAACTTTTCCTTTTTCGCCCACTATTTCAGATAATAAAGCGCTTGTCCAACCGGAACCTGAACCAATATCCAAAATTTTATCACCCTCTTTTGGTTGAAGCTGCTCTAACATAAAAGCCACTACCAAAGGTTGCGATATTGTTTGTCCGTAACCAATAAGTAGGGCTTCGTTTAATTCTGCCAGATTCTTTAAATCTTCTGACAAAAAATCTTTCCTTTTTATTTTTCTAAAAGATTCTATAATTTTCGGCGTTTTCAACCATTTTTCTTCTATTAAAGAATCAATTAAATCCATTTTTTCTTCAGTTTTAATTTTTGCAAAAAATTTAATTTATCTATAAATAAAATGCCGCCTAAGTGGTCTATTTCATGCTGGAAAATACGTGCGATTTGGCCCTTTGTTTTAATATTAAATTCTTTGTTATTTAGATCTTTGGCTTTTACATCTACTTCTTTCGCTCTTTTAATCTTTAAATACAAACCTGGAAAACTCAAACAACCTTCCTCTTTTATTTCTTCTTCTTTGCTTTTCCCAATAATTTCAGGGTTGATAAATAATTTTGGTCCTTTTTGAGTATTAATTGCAATAATTCTTTTCGGTATTCCAACTTGAGAACTTGCTAATCCAACACCATTATTTTCAACCATAATTTTAATCATTTGTTCTCCAAGATTTTTAATTTCTGGCGTTATCTCATTAATTCTTTCGCACTTTTTCTTTAAATTATAGTTTGGATATTTTAAAATTTTCAAAATCATATTTTAAAATTTATAAAAATATATTATTCAAATCTTCTTAAGGCCTCAACTGGTTTTAATTTAGCGGCTCTTTTAGCAGGGAAAAATCCCGAAACGCAACCAATAATAAGTGAAAACAAAAGACCAAAAATTATTAAGCCAGGGGTTATTGACGCTGAGAAATAGAAAAAAGGATGAGCTTGGGCGTAAAGTTCAATAATTTTGGCTAAAATTACCCCTAAAATAGTTCCTCCAGCGCCTCCTATTAGGCCGATAATAGCAGCTTCAAATAAAAAAATAGTTAATACTGCGGAATTTTTGGCGCCAATAGCTTTCATAATTCCTATTTCTCTTGTCCTTTCTCTTACTGAAGTGAACATTGTATTCGTTATCCCAATACCTCCAACAATAATGGCAATGCTGGCAAAACCTATAATAGCAATCTGAATTATAGCTAAAATATTACCAGCTATATCGCCCATTCTTTCTGAAGTTAAAACTGTAAAATCCAAAGTATCAGTCCCCGTTCTCCTTTTTCTTGTCTTTTGCATATTTTCTTTTATATTTTCCGCTGCTTTTTCTGCACTAGCGCCTTCTGCCACTTTCACCAACGCCATTTGTGCACTTCCCCTTTTCACACCGGTCAACTCTTCAAAAATAGGCAAGTCCATATATATTGCTGAGTCATCGCTTTTGCTTCCCAAAGAGTTTAAGATTCCCGTAACTGTAAATTTCTTTCCTTTTATGGCAATCTGCTCGTCCTTTTTTATATCTTTCCTAAATACTTCTTTCGCCACTTGTTGACCAACAACAACTTCTCTCTGGCCGGTATGAGGGAATCTACCCGACTCCAAGCTCCATCCTTGATACTCCACTAATAATTTTTCTCCTTCTTTTAACGGCAAACCCGCAATTAAAACGGTTTTACTTTCCTCTCCATATCTTACCACTCCACTATCTTGAGACATAGACAAAACTTCTTCCACTCCCTGAGTTCTTTTTATCGCCTCTATATCTTCTCTTTCCAACTTAGACCCACCCATAAACATTGTCATCGGGTTAGAGATATCTCCAGGCATAACAAAAATCATTTCTCCTCCTAGGGCTTTTAGTTGCTTGGTAATGGTGTCTTTAATCCCCTCACTTAAAGAAAGCAAACTAATAATCAAAAATACGCCGATGACAATACCCAAAATCGTTAGCCAGCTTCTTAATGATCTTGTTCTTAAATTTCTTATAGCAACGTTGAAATATTCTCTTAATTTTTCCATTAAACTTTTTCTGCCATATTATGATTGACTATAATCTGGCCATCTTTAATGTTAAATATCTGTTCGCTGTAATTTGCGATATTAGAATCATGAGTAACAACAATTACGGTTTTTTCTTTTTGTTGATGGAAATTTTTTAATACTTCCATTATTTTTTGGCCAGTTTTTGAGTCCAAGTTTCCAGTAGGCTCATCTGCGATTACAACTTCAGGGTCATTTGCAAAAGCTCTTGCTATCGCCACCCTCTGTCTTTCTCCGCCAGATAATTCAGCCGGCTGATGGAGCATTCTTTCTCCCAAACCCAATGATGTTAATAGCTCCACTGCTCTCTTTTTTCTTTCTTTTAAAGAAATATCCTGAAAAATCATCGGCAACATAACATTTTCAAGAGCGTTTAAATTTGATAAAAGATTGAATTCCTGAAAAATAAAACCAATCGTTTTTCCTCTTAATTGAGCTAGATTCATTTTCAGAAATTTTTGATATATCCTGATCTTTTAAAATTACTTTTCCTTCTGTCGGCACATCTAAACATCCAATCATATTTAATAAAGTTGGACTTACCAGATCCCGAAGGACCCATAATACTGACAAAAGCGCCTGGAGCAATCTCCAGGCTTATCCCCTTTAAAGCTTCTAATTTTACTCTATCCATTTGGTAAACTTTCCAAACGTCTTCAAGTTTTACAATTGGATTTTGTTCCATGATTCTTCGAATATGTTAAAGGTATTCAAGGTTCTCGCCGAAGACAAGGTTCTTATTCAATTATTACTTTTTCTCCGCTTTCGAGGCCGGATAATATTTCTATATTGCCGTCGCTTCCTTCCAAACCAATTGTTATTTCTTTTTCTTCAGCATCTTTCTGATTTTTTACAATTTTAACAAATTTCTTATTTTCCTTTTCAAAAACAGCATCTTTGGGAATAAATAAGACATTTTCCCTTGACGCAGTTTTTATAACTAAATCAGCGGTCATGCCCGGTTTCACACCATCTGGCAGTACCATCAAATCCAACTTTTACTTTATAATAGACTACTTCATTTATTAATTTTTCCGCGGGGTCAATTGATATTACTTTTCCGCTAAATTTTTGATCTGGAAAAGCAATTAAAGAAATTTCAACTGAATCTCCTATTTCTATTTTGACTATATCTTCTTCATATATATTAACTTCAATTTCAAATGGTTCATCTGGTAATAAAGAAATAACAGCATCTTGTGAAGTTGATTGAGCAATTTCTCCTATTTTTTTGTTAACTGCCTTAATTGTTCCGTTGGTTGGGCTTTTTAGCGTTGAATCAGCAATTTGGTTTTCTAAAATATCAACTTCGGCCTGCGCCTGTTCTACCTGAGCCTTATATAAATTAATATCTTCTTGGCGAGGTGAAGCTTTTTCAATGGTTAATTCATCTTTGGCTTTTTGAATCGCTCCTTCGCCCGAAGAAAGTTGGGTTCTGGATGTATTATTGTTAGAGATTTGAGTATCTAAAGAAGTTTTGTCGGCTGAAGAAATGGCATTCCGATAAATAGGGCTATCAAAAATATCGCGAATAATCATTAAGCTATCTATTATTGTTTCTACATTGTTTTTTGCTATCGCAATATTCCTGTCGATTATTTCATAATTTGAGGCGTTTTGTTGAACGTCGTTTAAAAGAGATTTTATTTGGTTCTTAGCCTGTTCTATTTTTTCTTTATTTTCTCTTACCTTTAAACCCTCTGTATCAGCATTAATAAAATAAGACCTTTGTATTAAATTTATAAACAAAGAAGCATCGTTGGCTTTAATATTTGCGTAATTAAGATAACTTATAGCGTCTTTGCAGCTATTTGCGAGGACGGTTTCTGCCAATTGTATTTCTTCAACGCTGGAACCAGCTATTAATTTATCTAACTTTGCTTCAGCCATACTAAAATTTGCTTTTGCTTCTTCATATTGAATTCCCAAAGACGCTGTTTCAACTTTGGCTAAGTTCTGGCCCATAAAAACTTTATCACCTACTTTCACATAAATTTTCTCAATTTTCCCTGAATTTTTAAAACTTAATCCTATTTCCTCACCTATTTTTACTGTTCCAGTTTCAGAAACTGTCTGTAAAATATCTCCTTTTGTTACTTCAACCAAAGAAAACTTCGGCTTTCCATTTTTAAGGACAACCTGTGAAACAATAAGCCCGATTATAACAACGCCAATTATTATGAATATAATTTTTCGATTAAACTTTATCATATTTTAAAGCAGGGGCTGAGGGAATCGAACCCCCATCCGCGGTTTTGGAGACCGCTATTTTACCACTAAACTAAGCCCCCAATCACTTATTTCTTGCTTTCCTTGTGTGCTGTATGCTTTCGGCAAAATTTGCAGAATTTTTTCAATTCCAATTTTGCCTCAGTTATTTTTTTTGATTTGTGAGTATAATAATTAACTCTTTTACATTCCTGACATTGAATTTTTATGAAAGGTTTTTTTGTTGCCATTTTACGAAGTAAAATTAATCAATTATGAGCCTGAGAGCAGACTTGCACTGCTGACCTCGTCTTTACCAAAGACGTGCTCTGCTACCTGAGCTACTCAGGCAAATTTTCTTTACGTTGTGGGTAGGGAGGGACTTGCACCCCCGAAGGCCAGTGGCCGTCAGATTTACAGTCTGATGCGTTAGCTGCTCCGCCACCTACCCAGTGGTATGATTATAGCAGAAATTCCCTTATTTGCCAATATTTTTAGCGTATTTCTTTCTCCATTCGTTAATTTTTTTGTGGTTTCCTGAAAGTAAAATTTTGGGTACTTGCCATTTTTTACTTTTCCCAGGTTTAAATACTTCCGGCCTTGTATATTGGGGATATTCAATAAATTCTTTTTCTTTTGTGATTCTTTCTTTTAATAGCTCTGGTTTCCCTAAAACGCCAGGAATTAATCTTGAAATCGTTTCAATTACAATCATTGCTGGTAATTCTCCGCCCATTAAATCATAATCCCCAATTGATAATTCTACATCAGCAATATTTTTTGCCACCCTTTCATCAACTCCTTCGTAGCGCCCACAAATCATAATTATTTTATTTAGCTTCGAAAATTTATAAGCTATTTTTTGATTAAACTTTTTACCTCTTGGAGTAAATAATATTATTTTTGTTCGCTGACTTCTAGATTTTTTTAAATCTTTTATAGCTCTGTATATTGGTTCTACTTTTAAAACCATTCCTAATCCTCCACCATACGGTCTGTCGTCAACAGTTTTATGACGGTCTTTAGTCCATTTTCTCAAATTATGAATATTGATTTTAATTAGCTTCTTTTTCTGGGCACGACTAATTAAGCTCTCTTTTAAGTAAGAGCTGAATATTGTAGGAAAAATTGTAAGGATATCAAATTTAAGCATATGTAAATGAAAACGATGCTACCTAAATTATATGGTAGCATCGCTTTCTTTGAATGTAAATCTAATAGAGTTTACAGATTTAATTCATCGAGCCCTTGGCTGACTTCTCCTCCAGCGGCCGGGGCCGTTCTTCCTCGAGATACGCGACCACCTTCCGGTTCTTCGATCTTAAGGTTGACTCTGGCGTGATTCTTTAATCCGACGATTCGGACTAAACTTCTAATTGATCTAGCAGTAGCACCTGCTCGACCAATAATCACACCCATATCTTCGGGATTCACTTTTAAAGAAAGTAAAACTCCCATTTCATCAACCTTTCTGTCGATTTTAACCTCATCTGGATGGTCAACTAAAGATTTGATAATAAACTCAAGGAAATCCTTATCAGCAGTATCTTTTGCCATATTCAATCGTAAAATTTAATTAATTCTTTATGAGATTTTTTCAGTAGCCCGACCTTTCTGTGATTCTCTCGTACAACATTTTTGGAGAATCTGAAAAAGCTACTATATTATAATTTTACTCTTTTTTACACTTTTGTCAACTCCTTACGATTTTTTCTCTTCTGTCGACGGAATTTCCGCTGGTTTTGTCTCTTTTTTTACTTCTTCCTCGGCCGGTTTTCCCTTGTCTTCCGTAGCCTCTGACGAAAGAGAATTCTGTTCTGTTATTTCTGGTTGCACGGACTGAGTGGTCTTTTCTATGGGAACAACCTCAGTTGGTTTTTTGATTTCTTCTGCAGGAATCACTTTAGCGGCTTCCTTCTTTGATTTTTTATGAACGGGGATTTTTTTTCCTTCAAGGATTTTTTCTGAAATTAATAAATTATGAATACTCGCTGATGGTTTTGCTCCGACCGAAACCCAGTATTGAATTCTATCTTTTTTTAAAATTTTCTCTTTTGTTATTGGATTGTAAAAACCAACTTCTTCAACAAAACGGCCTTTTTTTGAAGACCTTCTTTTATCAGTTACGACGATCTTAAAAGATGGCTGATTTTTTTTACCGATTCGAAAAAATCTTATTACGATCATATTTTTATTACCAATTTTTAATTTCTAATGCGTTTTTTGCCGCCTCTACTTCCGCTTCTTGTTTTGAAGAACCTTCTCCTTTAGCAATTAATTCTTCTCCCAAGAAAACTCCGATAATAAAGTTTTTCGCATGGTCTGGTCCCATTTCCTCTAAAACATTATAGGTTGGAGTGAACCCTATTCTTTCTTGAGATTCCTCTTGAAATCGCGATTTAGCATCCTTGAAAAGACCATTTTTAATAATATGCGGCAGTTCGTTTAATAAATATTTCTTGATAAAATCCTGGCAGGTTTTATATCCCCTGTCAAGATAAATCGCTCCCACCACAGATTCGAAAGTATTGGCTAAAATATATTTCCTGGCTTTTCCTGTATCTTTAGTTTCTCCCTGAGACAATAAAAGATATTCGTTAAAGTCAAGGCTTTTGGCAACTTTCGCCAGAATTTCAGAATTAACCAAGGAGGCTCTCCAGCTTGTCAATTCTCCTTCAGAATTTTTAAAATTTTTGTACAGATATTCGGTCACCACTAATTCAATGACCGCATCTCCCAAAAATTCCAGTCTTTCGTTATGCTCCAGATTACAATCCGGGTTTTCATTAAGAAAAGACCTGTGGCAAAATGCCTGGACCATTAAATCTTTCTTTTTGAATTTTAATTCTAATTTCTTTTCTAAGGTCGAAAAATCTTTCATTAAAATATAATCCGAATATCATCCAAATCATATTCGAATACTACGAATAATTTATTCGAGGCATTCGGATTAATTCGTTGATTCGGATTCTGGTTTATTTATTTCTTGGTACACCGTTCCCAATACTCCATTAATGAATTTTCCGGAACTTTCTCCACCAAACGTTTTTGCCAATTCAATTGCCTCGTTTATCGCTACTTTCGGAGGAACTTCTTCTTTGTTTCCGTACAATAATTCATAAAGGCCTATTCTTAATACATTCCGGTCAACAATGGTAATCTGTTCAATCGGCCATTCTGGAGCTGCTTTTTCAATTATTTTATCAATCTGGGGCAATTTTTCAGTTACTCCTTTAACCAACTGCCAAACAAAAGTGGTATCTTCCAACCCAGGACCGAATTCTTTGATATTTTTTTCCGTGATTTTATCTAAAGAATCAGGGTTTTTACCGGAAAAATCCCATTCATAAAGCGATTGCATTGTTATTGAACGTGATAAATGACGACTAGCCATTTTAGATTACTTACGTGATAATTCTTCCATACTTAGCTCTTTCTCTTTTTTACTTCCATCTTTTTCTGCGATTTTCATTTCTTTTTCTCTTTTCTTTTTTTCTTTTTTGGTTAATTTTTTTAAAACATCAATAACTTCCTCTCCTTTATAATATCCACAATTCCAGCAAAGGGTGTGGGATCTTACTGGTTTTCCGCATTTGGGGCAAGAAGTTAAAATCGGCGCTTTCACAAAAATATGCGCTCTTCTTTTATTTCTTCTTGATTTAGTATGTCTTGTTTTCTGTACGCCCATAGAATTAATTTAGCAAATATTATTTAATTTGACAAGTCTTTACAGGCCCGAAGGTCTTTCGATGGATTTTGCAAGGACCGTATTTTTTGAGCATTTTGAGATGAAGTTTAGTTGGGTAACCCTTATGAATGTTAAAACCGTATTTCGGGTATTTTTTATGGAGCTTTACCATTATCCTGTCTCGACTCACTTTCGCGATAATAGATGCTGCGGCGCAGGAAAAAACTTTTTCATCTCCTTTAATAATTGATTTTTGAGGAATTGGTAAATCTAATTTCATTTTCCCGTCTAAAATTAAGTGATTTGGTTTAATTTTTAATTTCTTAATTGCTTTTTTCATCGCTAATTTTGTAGCTGCCAAAATATTTATTTTATCAATCACTTTTTCAGAAACAATCCCGATCCCCCACTCAATTGCTGAACAATTATTAATGACTTTGTATAGTTCTTCACGCTTTTGAGAAGACAATTTTTTAGAATCTTTAACTTCACTTAATAAAATTCTAAATCTTAAATCCCGAAACTTTTTTTGTATTTTATATTTTTGATTTTGAGTTTGTTTGGGACTTAGTATTTTGAGTTTAGGATTTATCGCCACTGCTACCGCAACAACCGGTCCCGCTAAAGGACCGCGGCCAGCCTCATCTAAACCAGCAATTCTTTTGTATCTCTTCTTCCACAACTTTTTTTCTTCATTAAAATTAGGATTCATTATTTAATTATAACATTAAGCCTAAAAAGGCGGCGCTTGGGCGTCGCCTTTTTGAATTGCTCTGGAAAATTCTTATTAATTACCAACTTCCCCAATTGCCACCAGTAACTTCATAACCACCTATACCAGCAGTATAACCAGCTTGACCACTACTATAACCAGGTGCATTATAACCAGGTGCACTATAACTAGTACCACCAGAAGATGGAGAATAATTAGTCCCTTCCCCAGGCCAATAAGTAGGAGCGACATAAGGAGCACCACCAGAAGATTGATTAGTAGTTGACGAAGAAGTCGTATTACCACTGAAGAAATTTCCTATGGCATTGAAACTAGCTCCAAGTGTTGCGAAAAGAGTTGTAGCGCCTGTAATTATTGTAGTTCCTAATGCTCCCAAGGTCCCATCAACTATTGCGCCGACTTGCCAACCAGGATTAGATAGACTTGATAAATTAGTGAGATTCGTAGTAGCCTGACTCCATATATTTCCTATAGTATTCATGCCTTGACTCCATGTTTGCCCTGGATCGCCATTTGATACTGTTTGCCCTATTGTATCCATTGCCTGAACCATAACCGTTCCTGTATTAGTCCAACTAGAGGATGTTGGAATAGAGGGAGTAAAAAAAGTAGTAGCAGTAGAAGTAGTGGTGGTGGGAGTCCATAATACATAAGGACTAGGAAGAGTAAGAGTAGAAGAAGTAGGAGAAGTAAGGGGAATAGTAGGGGTAGTGATTGCTTCTTTTATCGCTAGATTTTTTACTCCTATTTTCTCCGCATCTTCTAAAGCCTTAGTAATCATACTATCAATAGTAGTACCATTGGGGTTATTTATATCATATATACTATACCTATTATCCGCTTGTCCTGCTTTTACATTTGCTAAAGCCTCTTTTGCTTGTTCTATAGTCATTTCACCTTTAGCAACCTTACCTAATATTCCCTGAATTTCCTCTGCCGCTATCGCTCCACCAGTAAAACTACCACTTATTCTTGATGTAAGCTCATTTAATGTGGCTGACCAATTAATTTCTGCTTCTTTAGCATCTGCCAAAGCTTTTGCTATGGCTTGGTCTCTTTGGATTACTGCTATCTGGGCAAGCTGATTATTTACTACCTTTCCTTGTAATGCGGCGATTAAACTATTTAGATTAAAATCTTTATTATATTGGTCTATGGCTTTTTGGACATTCTCGTTGCCCTCCTCGGCCCAAACATCTTCCCAGTGGTGTATGTTGCCATATTGATCTAAAATCGGTACAGAATACTTAGTATACTCTTTACCTCCAATATTAACTGTATTATTAACTTCTTCCGAAGCCATTGTTGGGTTTGATGCGCTTATAGCCCCTGGAGGAAGGTAATCTGCGATATTAAATGGTATGCCGCTTTTAAGATTTGCATTATATTTTTCTTGATCCCAATAACCAAGAGCTTCTAAAGCGGCTTGCTGATTTTCAAAGCTTGTATTTGCCGCCAAATTTGGGTTTCTAGCAATTTCTATAAGTGTTATTTCGTTCCCAGTCACCATTGCGCCAGTCTTTGTATTAATCCAGTCGCCATAGTTCGGACCCGTATATTTATAAGTTATATCTCCTATCGTTACTGTTGTACCCCAAGCTTGTAGTGGCACCAACCCAGCTGATTTGTCCGCAGCAGCTTTTATCTGATTGGAATAAGATGCTAATTTTGTTTCATTTACGTAAAGTCTGTTTGTTACCGGATCTACATCCAAAGACAGCATTTCATAATAATCTGCTGGATTATAAATTCCACTTTCTTTAATAGCAATATCCGCGTCTAAAGTATATAGCGCATCTGAAGCACTTGCATAACCATATTCTTCCAGTATAAGTTCCGGAACCGTCATATTTTTACTTTCAGCAAGCGCCTTAAATTGAGCAAGAATATTTGGATCATACAGACCATCATATTTAAGTGCCGCTAAAGCCTTGCTATCACAACCAGCCATCATTGTTTTTGGAATTCCATTTTCATCTAACGTACCTGATTCTTGTAGTGTATATAAAATTAAAGCTGCGGCAGCATAATTTTTTACATTTGAAACGGTTGTTAACGATCCAAGCTCAACTTCCGATGTCGGAACAGATTTTAAATAAGCTAAATCTATCTTGTAGTATACCGTATTCGCAAAGGGCTGAGACGAATTTAGCCGATCAGAGAGAAAGTCTGCTCCTTGTTCGGCTACCGCCTTTAATGTGTTAGCATATTCAATATTTCCTTTTGCTAATTCGGTAGCGGCGAGATCAAAAGCTTTATTAATTTCTTCAGCTGGGGTTATTAGTTTTGTTGCGGCTACTTTTACCGGATCAGTACCCGGTACGTCTGGTAAATCTGAAAAACTTTGAGGCGTCTCCTCAGCCCAAACTTCTGGTCCCGCATTATCTATTTCTTTTATGAGAGCCGCTGCGCTAGGAGAAGTTTTTGCTATTATTTCTATTATTATTTGTTTTGCCGCATTTTCATTGCCCGCCGCATTTTGTATGTTTTGGTCTGAAATTGGTTGTGATGTTGGGGTCGGCTTTTCTCCAGAGGTTTGAGGAGTTACACCCTTACAAGAAGAACATGTCCCAGTTGGGTTACCATTGGCGTCAATTGTACAAGTTGGTCCTGGTTCCGGATCTGCGGCTAATATATAATTAAAACTTAGTAATGTAAAAAATAAAACTATAATAATTAAAAGAGAGAGATTTTTATTTATTGTTATTAATTTTGGCATATTTTTATTTTTTTATTTATCTTTGACCTTTTTTTATTAAGTTAATTATTATTGATATAAAATTGTGCCGTCGTATAATAAGGTGCAATTAAGATGTGAACCCCCAGAAGTATCAATATATTCTTTTGTATCTGGATTAAATTTTCCTCCGCCTGCCATATTATAAAAACCCTGTTCGTCCTTAGATCCGGATATTGCTAAAGCATCTCGTCCTAATCCCTCGTCATATATATTAATACCTTGCGCGATAGCGTATTTATATGATAGTGCTTGATATTCATTATTAGACTCTGCTATTTGTTCTTCTAAATCATTCTGTTTTGCTTCAGCATCTCCAATAAGTGTTGATAAAGATTTTATGGTTTTTTCATCACCTTTTTGCTGGGCTTCCGCTAACTGCTGTTTTGCTTGTTCTATTTCTGTTCCGCATGCTTGAAGTTGAAGATCTAATCCTGCTTTTCTTATAACATCTTCTTCAAAGCCAATTTCTCCTATACCAAAAATATTCTTGAACAATGCGCTGCTGCCGGCAGCAATAATTACTATTGCCAATCCGGCTATGCCGGCTGTTAGAATTTTCTTTCCTCTTTGAACTTTTTCTGTCGCTCCTTGTGAAGTAAGAATTGTATAAGCTGCGAATAAAATAATAATCACAGCAATCGGTAAAACAACCTTTAAAGAAATACCTATAATTGTGTTAAGAACATCTCCTAAAGTTTTGGCGGCAACTGGCGATTTAAACTCAATTGCGCCAACCGCAAAGGGCGCTATTAAAAAGACGAGAATTAAACTAAATAGAAGTTTTTTGGGCATAAAATATTTAAATCCTAAATTCTAATCTCTAAATCCTAAATATGCTTAGGGTTTAGGATTTGGCGTTTAAGATTTTAACCTTTGTTTTATCTTATTTTATTATACCAAGGATTGATGTCAACACAAGCTAATTTTCCACAGCTTTGCTTTTAGTTAAAAATCTTGTACAATATTATAATGCCTTAAATCGGTTTTTAGTTTTGTTTATTTATGGAACAAAAATTCACTCATTTACATGTCCACTCCCACTATTCTTTATTAGACGGCCTTCCCAAAATCGACGAGCTTTTAGATTACACAAAAGAATTGGGAATGGATTCTATCGCCCTGACTGACCACGGCGTCCTATATGGCGCGGTTGAGTTTTATCAAAAAGCTATCCAAAAAGGAATAAAGCCGATTTTGGGGTGTGAGATGTATATGGCTTTTGAAAGAATGACTGACAAAAGGCCGAATGTTGATGATAAAAGATATCATTTAATTTTATTAGTCAAAAACGAGGAAGGTTATAAAAATTTGGTAAAACTTATTACCAAAGCCCATATTGAGGGATTTTATTATAAACCGAGAATTGACGAAATATTATTAAGCCAATATTCTTCTGGCCTGATTGCCCTAACTTCTTGTTTAGTAGGAAGAATTCCAAGGCTTATTACGACAAATAAAATTGATGAGGCAAAACAAATCGCTCTTAGATACCAGGAAATGTTTGGCAAGGATAATTTTTATTTAGAACTCCAACCGCATTTTAATATCAAAGAACAAAAAATTGTTAATGATGTTTTAATAGATTTTTCAAAAAAATTAAAAATTCCCTTGGTCGCCACAAATGATGTTCATTATCTTAAACCGGAAGACGCTGAAGCCCAAGATATTTTGATGCTGATCAACACGGGAGCTGACCCGAACAATCCAGAAAGATTAACAATGAAATCAGATGATTTTTCTCTAAAAAAACCAGAGGATATGGAAAAAATATTTAAGAACACGCCTGAAGCAATCGAAAATACCCAAAAAATTGCGGAACTTTGCAATTTCAAATTTGAACTCGGGAAAACCAAACTTCCCTATTTTGAAACTCCTGAAAATAAAAACCCTAATGATTATATAAAAGAATTGTGCTATCAAGGTTTAGAAAAAAGAGGATTGAAACCAGAAAAAGAAATCATTGACCGTTTGGAATACGAATTATCCGTTATTAAACAAACCGGCTTTGCGCCATACTTTTTAATTGTTCAAGATTTCGTCAACTGGGCGAAAGAAAACAGAATTGTTGTGGGTCCCGGCCGAGGCTCTGCACCCGGCTCTCTGGTTTCTTACCTGCTTAATATTACTAATGTCGACCCGTTGAAATACGGACTTTTCTTTGAAAGATTCTTAAATCCTGAAAGAATCTCGCTTCCTGATATTGACCTTGATTTTGCTGACAGAAGAAGAGACGAAGTAATAGATTATGTTGCCCAAAAATACGGCAGAGAAAAAGTCGCCCAAATTATCACTTTCGGAACAATGGCGGCTCGGGCAGTTGTCAGGGATGTTGGTAGAGCGATGTCGCTTCCCTACAGTTATTGCGACCAAGCTGCTAAAATGATTCCTTTCGGCCTGACCTTAGACGAAACTTTGGCAAGGGTCTCAGAATTCCGTCAGTTTTATACCCAAGATGTCCAAGCTAAAAAACTTATTGATTTTGCCAGAAAATTGGAGGGTGTGGCGCGCCATGCCTCAACTCATGCCTGCGGCGTGGTAATTTCAAAAGAACCTTTGGAAAATATCGTTCCTCTACAGCATCCTACTCAAGATGACGAAAATATTGTTACCCAGTATGAGATGCATTCTGTTGAAGATTTGGGGCTTTTGAAAATGGATTTTTTGGGGCTGAAAAATCTGACTATAATTGAGGATACTTTGGCGAGAATTTACAAAGTTCAGGGATTTAATGTTGATATTGAAAATATTCCAGAGGGCGATAAAAAAACTTACAAGCTTTTACAAGATGGGAAAACGGCCGGCGTCTTCCAATTGGAAGGCGGTGGCATGACGAGATATTTAGTGGAGTTGAAACCTACGGAATTTGAAGATTTAATCGCTATGGTTGCCCTTTTCAGACCGGGCCCAATGGAGCTTATTCCAAGTTTTATTGCCAGAAAACATAAAAAAGAAAAAATTGAATATTTACACGAGAAATTAAAACCTATTTTGGAATCGACTTACGGGATTTTAATTTACCAAGAGCAATTGATGCAAATAGCTAGAGAAATGGCGGGATTCACTCTTTCTGAAGCTGACATTTTGAGAAAAGCGGTCGGTAAAAAAATAAAAAGCCTATTACTCGAACAAAAAGAAAAATTTGTTAAGGGAATGACAAAAAATAACATCGAAGAAAAAATCGCCCAGCAAATCTGGAACTGGATTTTGCCTTTTGCCGGCTACGGTTTCAATAGGTCTCATGCAGCTTCCTACGCGACGATTGCCTACCAAACAGCTTATTTAAAAACCCATTACCCGGTAGAATTTATGGCTTCTTTGTTGACTTCTGAAAAAGCGGATATTGAAAGAATCGGATTTTTAATTGAGGAATGTAGAAAAATGGAAATTGAGGTATTGCCCCCGGATATCAATGAAAGTTTGGAAAACTTTACCGTTGTCCCAGAAAAAAATCAAATTCGTTTCGGATTATTGGCGATTAAAAATGTCGGACACAATATAGTTGAGGCGACTGTCAGTGAAAGGAAATTTTCAGGACCTTATAAATCAATGGTTGATTTTATCAACAGGATTAATTCAAAAGATTTAAACAAAAAATCTTTGGAAAGTTTGATAAAAGCTGGCGTTTTTGACAAATTTGAAGAAAGAAATCAGCTTCTGCTGAATATAGAAAAAATGCTCGAACACGCCAGAGAACTCCAAAGGAATAAAATTAACAATCAGAAAAATCTTTTTGGCGAAAAACTCCACTCTAATAGCAATTTTGCTTTTTCTCCGTCTCCACCGGCGAAAAAACAAGAAAAATTAAATTGGGAAAAAGAACTTTTAGGCCTTTATGTATCTAGCCATCCTTTAGAGGATTATAAAAAGATCTTGGAAAAGAAAACATCGCCACTCAATAAAATCAGCAAGGAAAATGTCGGAAAAAATATCCGAATTGGCGGGATTATCGTCTCGGCGAAAAAAATTATCACTAAATCGGGCTCGCCTATGCTGTTTTTGAATTTAGACGATTTAAGTGCTAAAATAGAGGTAGTTGTATTTCCCTCAATAATTGCACAAAATCCTGCTGTTTTTGAGGAAGGAAAGATAGTTTTGATTTCAGGCAGGGTTGATAATCGAAACGGCACGCCCAAAGTGGTCTGCGAGCAGATTGAGGAAATAATCGAAGAAACTACCAATGAATAAAAGTATCGCGAAAATAGAAACTATACGTCATTCTTTGTCTCATATTTTAGCTTTAGCTATCCAGGAATTATTTCCCGGGACTAAATTTGGTATTGGGCCGGCTATTGATAACGGCTTTTATTATGATTTTGAATTATCAAAAGTGATTTCGCCCCAAGATCTACCTAAAATAGAAGATAAAATGCGGATTCTTGTCAAAAAAGGAGTTATTTTTAAGAAAAAATTAATTTCAAAAAACGAGGCAAAAGAATTATTTAAAAACCAACCATATAAACTTGAACTTATAAATGAAAAGATAGAAAATCCTGTAAAAATTTATGAAAGCGACAGTTTTGTAGATTTATGTAAGGGCCCTCATATAAAATCTTCGAAAGAAATTCCAATTGATGCCTTTAAACTGACTAAAATTGCCGGCGCCTACTGGCGGGGAGATGAAAAAAATATAATGCTAACCAGAATTTATGGCGTGGCATTTTCGACCAAAAAAGATTTAGAAAATTACCTTCTGAAAGAAGCTGAAGCTGAAAAAAGAGACCACAGAGTTTTGGGCCAAAAATTGGAATTGTTCCTTTTTGAGGACGAAGTGGGAGCAGGACTTCCCCTTTGGATGCCAAAAGGCGCAATTTTGAGAAAGATAATAGAAGATTATTTATATCAGGAGTTATCTTCTCAAGGCTATCAATGGCTTGTTTCTCCCCATATTGGAAATTTAAATCTATGGAAAACTTCCGGCCATTGGGATCTTTACCGGGAAAACATGTATTCCCCCATTAAAATCGATGAAGAGGAATATATGTTGAAACCGATGAACTGCCCTTTTCATGTCAAGATTTACAAATCAAAAATTCACAGCTATAAAAACTTGCCCCTAAAATATGCTGAATTGGGAACGGTCTACCGCTACGAGAGGTCGGGAGTTTTGCACGGATTGACAAGGGTGCGGGGATTTACCCAAGACGATGCCCATATTATTTGTACGCCCGACCAATTATCTAAAGAAATAGAAAAACTTTTAAAAGCTGGTTTTAAAATTTTAAAGACTTTTGGGTTTAAGGATTATGAAATTTACCTTGCTACCAGACCGGAAAAATACGCCGGCACTCTAAAGGGCTGGGAGAAAGCGACAAACTCCTTAAAATACGTCTTGGAAAAATTAAAATTAAAATACCAGATGGATCCTGAGGGAGGAGTTTTCTATGGGCCGAAAATTGATATTAAAATCAAGGATTCTTTGGGTAGACCTTGGCAATGCACGACAATCCAAATTGACTTTAACTTGCCCGAAAGATTTAAAATGAGCTATATTGATGAAAAAGGACAAAAAAACCAGCCAATTATGATTCATAGAGCTCTTTTGGGATCGCTTGAAAGATTTATCGGAGTTTTAATCGAGCATTATGGAGGCAGCCTACCCTTATGGCTATCTCCTACACAAATTTGGATAGTTCCTCTCGGCTCACGCCATGAAAAATATACAAAAGAAATCGCTGAAACTTTAAAAAAAGAAGGCTTGAGAGTTGAATTGAAAAATGAGAATGAAACAGTTTCTAAAAAAATCCGCGAGGGAGAAATTCAAAAAATCCCCTATCTTTTGGTCGTTGGCGATAAAGAAATAAAAAGTAAATCCGTAAGGGTACGGGAAAGAGGAAAAGGAGACATGGGTGAGATTAAATTAAAAAAGTTTTTAGAAAAAATAATTAATAATAAAAAATAATAATGATTTCTCAAAACACTCAAAAACTTATCCAGCGCTATTTATCGTGGTACGAAAATTCCCAGCCAAAAGAAGGAGTACCAAAAGTTCATGTTGATGAGGTAGCAAGTAAGGTTGCTGGTTTTTATGAAAAAATAAGAGGAATCATCGACTGGCGGGAAGAACATCTTTTGAGGCAAGCCTCTATTGAAAGAAATTTAAAGAGAAGATTATTTTTGAATAAGAACGAGGAGGAAGTTGCGGGCCCTTTAGTCCTAGAGTTAATTCGGGGAGGCCATTTTACTAATGATAAAATTGAAGAAACAAAAATCGAGGAAATTAAAAAAATCCTTGATAAATATATTTTTATTATTGAAAAATCTCCCGCTTCTCCGCAAGCAAAACTTAGAATTCAGCTTCAGGATTGGATTTTAGGATTGGCCGCTTGTGAAATTGAAGACACTCTTGATCCCCGTTACAGAGAAAATGCTCAAATAGATTATATGGCAAATGAAATGTTGGAGAGAATTGATATAAAAACTCCCATATCAGAAACTGAAAAAAACACTCAAATTTATATCGCTGTCCAAAAAGCTCTTTTTAAACTAGATGCTCCACTTATCAGTTATAATCTTTTAAGAAGAAGGTATCCTGATTGGAAAAATCTTTCTCTGTCTTTGCTTGAAGAAATAACTCAGAATATTTATTCAATTTGGAAAGGAATTGAAAAAGATTTGAAACATCCCTTGTCTGAAAAATTTTATCGGGTTTGCGAACAGTATGATACTCCTTATTTGATTTTAGGAGATATTTTATCCCAAGACCCTGTTCAAAATTCAGAAAAAATCCAAAATCCTGAAACATTGGAAAGTCTGATAAAAGACGCCTATCAGAAAAGACTTAAACAGTTAAAATCAAGGTTAAAAAGAGCTGCTGTTTATGTTACTCTTTCAATTTTTCTTACCAAAATGTTACTGGCTCTGGCGATTGAAATTCCTTTTGATAGGTATGTTGCTAATGAACTTAATTTAATTACCTTGGGAATTAATATTGCGATTCCTCCCTTTTTAATGTTTCTTTTGGTATTGACTATCCGCCCGCCGAGAAAAGAAAATCTCGCCAAAGTAATTCTTGAAGTTATGAAAATCACTCAAGAACAAAAAGAAAAAGTTAAATATATAATCAAGGTTGTTAAAAAAAGAGGGGTTATTTTAAAATCTATAATTTCCCTTTTTTATCTTGCTACTTTTGTTGTTTCTTTTGGTTTTATCTGGTGGGCTTTAAACCAATTAAATTTTGGAATTTTGTCTAAAATAATCTTCCTGCTTTTTATTTCCTTAATTTCTTTTGCTGGCGTGAAAATCAGAGAAAGAGCTAAAGAACTCCAAGTAGAACCAGATAAAGGAAACTTCATTACTTTTTTCTTGGATTCTTTTTCTATCCCCTTTATTCAAATGGGAAAATGGCTGTCGGCCGAATTCTCTAAATACAACGTTATTGTTGTTTTCTTTAATTCTTTAATTGATATGCCTTTTCAAATTTTTGTTGAATTTATAGAACAGTGGCGTTATTTTATAAAAGAAAAAAGAGAAGAAATACATTAAATGAATCTTTGCAAAAAACAGCCGCTTGAAGCGGCTGTTTTTTTATGATAATCTTGAAAAAGTTAATATGAAAAGATATTTTATTATTACATTTGGTTGTCAGATGAATAAATCGGATAGCGAACGGATTGCTTCGGTTTTAGAAAAAAGTGGCTATAAAACAACTCAAAAAGCAGAAAGCGCTGATTTAATCGTGGTTAATATGTGTTCAGTAAGACAATCAGCCGTTGATAGAATTTATGGTCTAAATAAAAAATTCACCCAACTTAAAGCTTCTAATCCTAAACTTAAAACTATCTTAACTGGTTGTTTTTTAAAACAGGATAAACCAAAATTCCGAAAAATATTTGACCAGATTTTAAAATATGACGATTTATTAAAATATAAACCAGAACGCCAAAATAAATCTTCTGCTTTTGTTCCAATTTCCAACGGTTGTAATAATTTTTGTACTTATTGCGTTGTGCCTTATACTCGCGGCAGATTAATCTGCCGAAGATATAAAGTAATATTAAAAGAAGCAAAAAACTTAATTAAAAATGGCTCTAGGGAAATTTGGCTTTTGGGACAAAATGTAAATGATTATCAATCCCCTACCAATCGTAAAATTAATTTTGCTAAACTTTTAAAAATGGTAAATGATATTCCGGGAAATTTTCAGATTAGGTTTATGAGTCCAAATCCCAAAAACTTTTCCGATGAATTAATAGAAACTATGGCGAAATCTGAAAAAGTTGCCAAATATTTGCATTTACCTGTTCAATCTGGAGATAATGTGATTTTAAAAAAAATGAACCGACCTTATACGGTACAGCAATATAAAAATTTAGTTAAAAAAATAAGGAAAGCTATTCCTAATATTAATTTATCAACTGACGTTATTGTCGGCTTCCCAGGCGAAACAAAAAAGCAATTTGAAAATACAGTAAAATTATTCAAGGAAATTAAATTTAACATTGCCTATATTTCAAAATATTCTCCCCGGCCAGGAACTGCCGCCTTTAAATTAAAAGATAATATTCCTATTAAGGAAAAAAAGAGAAGAGAGAAAATTTTAATGAATCTTATTAAAAATTCATGGATAAAAAATTAATTGTTATTTTAGGACCAACATCTTCGGGAAAATCAGATTTGGCAGTAAAAATCGCAAAAAAATTCAACGGCGAAATCATTTCGGCTGATTCAAGGCAGGTTTATAAAGGAATGGATTTAGGAACTGGAAAAATTACCAAAAAAGAAATGAAAGGTATCCCCCATTATCTTTTAGATGTTGTTTCTACCAAAAAAAAGATTTACGGTTGCTGAATATAGAAATTTGGCTTTAAATGCTATTGATAAAATTTTCAAAAATGGCAAAATTCCAATTTTATGCGGCGGAACCGGTTTTTATATTCAAGCAGTGGTTGACGGAATAGTGATTCCCGAAGTTAAACCCGACTGGAAATTAAGGAAAAAATTAGAAAAAAAATCTACTGAAGAGCTTTTTATAATATTAAAAAAACTTGATCCAAGAAGGACAAAAAAAATTGATAAAAATAATCCGAGACGACTAATTCGAGCGATTGAAATTGTAATAAAAACAAAAAAACCTGTTCCTCTTTTAAAGAAAAATTCTCCTCCCTATTCGGTTTTAATGATCGGAATTAAAAAATCTCCAAAAGAACTCAAAAAATTGATAAAAAAACGACTTTTAAAAAGATTTAAAAAGGGAATGGTGGCTGAAATAAAAAAGCTCCTTAAAAATGGAGTTTCTTGGAAAAGATTAGAAGAATTTGGACTAGAATATCGCTGGATTGCAAAATTCCTACAAAAAAAGATTTCCTATTCCGAAATGGTAGGTAAATTACAAAAAGATAGTGAACATTATGCCAAACGCCAAATGACTTGGTTTAAAAGAGACAATAGAATAAAATGGATAAAAAATTATCAAGAAGCAGAGAATTTAACCAAGCAATTTCTCAAGTAATTTATTAACTATCTCTGGGCTTGCTTTTCCTTTGGTTTGAGCTATCACTTGCCCTACTAAAAACTGTAGGGCATTTTGTTTACCTTTTTTATAATCATCAACTACTTTCTGATTTTTTTCAATAATTTCTTTAACTACATTTTCAATTTCTTTTTCGTCGGTTAACTGCGACAGTCCCTCTTTTTCTATAATTTGGGAAGGATCTCCTCCTTTTTTGAACATTTCGGACAAAACAATTTTTGCTCCTTTGCTGGAAATTTTTCCATCTTCAATTAAGGTAATAAATTCAGCGAAATTTTCCGGCGTAATAAGAAAATCTTCATCGGTAATTCCTGCCTTTTGAAGTAGGCCTTGTAAATCGGTGATTATATAATTTGAAGCTAGTTTAATTAATTTTGAAATTTTTGCTTTAGGAAGTCGAGTTTCAAACTCACTAACTACTTTCTCAAAAAATTCTCCTAAATCCTTATTATAAACAAAAATATTAATGATTTTTTCATCTAATTGATATTCCCTACTTAATCTTTCTTTTCTTTGATGGGGCAGTTCGGGAATTTCAGATTTAATTTCTTCAATAAATTCTTTGGTATGATGAAGTGGCGGCAAATCAGGCTCGGGGAAATATCGATAATCATGAGCCTCTTCTTTTTCTCTTTGGGAAATTGTAATCCCCTTAACATCATCCCATCCACGCGTCTCCTGAATAATTTTTTCTCCCCTATCCAATAATTCTGCTTGCCTTTGAATTTCATAATCAACTGCTCGTTCTACCGAACGAAAAGAATTTAGGTTTTTTATCTCAACTTTTGTGCCTAGTTTTCCTTTTTCTTTACTGAGGGAAATATTTACTTCCACTCTCATTTGCCCCTTTTCCATATCAGCATCGGAAACATTAAGATAATGCATAATTAAATGCAGTTCCTCCGCAAATTTCCGCGCCTCTTTTGCTGAATTCATATCTGGTTCTGTCACTAATTCCATTAAAGGAATTCCTGCTCTATTGAAATCAACCAAGGAATAGTCATTGCCTTCAGGATGGATTAATTTGCCAGTATCTTCTTCTAAGTGAATTTCTCTAATCTTAATTTTTTTACCTTCAATCTCCAAAAATCCGTTCTTACAAAGAGGTTGATATAATTGTGATATTTGATAACCTTTTGGTAAATCAGGATAAAAATAATTTTTTCTGTCAAACTTTGAATATTCCGGGATCTGACAATTAAGAGATAAACCTGTTTTTATGACTTTTTTTACTGCTTCTTCATTTATTACTGGGAGAGTTCCGGGATGACCCATACAAACAGGACAAACATTAACATTGGGATGTCTTTCATCAGGATCATTTAAACAAGAGCAAAACATCTTGCTTTTTGTATTAAGCTCTACGTGTATTTCTAAACCTATTGTTGGTTTATAAGACATAAAAAATTTTACTCAATTTTTCTCCAGTCTTCGTTTTTTCCTTCTTCTTTCCCTTTCGCCTCATTAATTATTTCAACCCCTGAACTTGTCCCGATAATATCAGCTCCCGCTTCTACCATCATTTTTACATCAGATAATGTTCTAATAGAGCCTGCCGCTTTTACTAATAAGCCCGGTGCCGACTCTCTCATAATCTTTATATGTTTTGCTTTTTCTGATAATTCCGAATGGTCTAAAGGATCGTTAATCGTCGCTGTTTTAACGCAAATTGCGCCCGATTCTTTAACAATTTCCGAAGCTTTTTTTATTTCTTCGTCAGTCAAATATCCAGAACCAATAATTACTTTTGTCGGCAGAATTTTGCAAATTTCTTTCAAATCGCTTAAAACTTCATCATATTTTCCGTTTTTGAAATCATCTATTTTCATCACTATATCAACTTCATCAGCTACCCGATTCTTTCGCTTCTTTTACTATTTCTAATCGTCTCTTTATGAGAACTTGCGCCGGTTGGCTCGTCAATTAAAGTCGTAAGCTTAATATCCGTATTTTTAAGATATTCTTTTGCCAATTTCGTATATTCCGGAAAACGCAAAGACCGCGAAAACCGTATTTTTTTGTTTCTTCACAAACCTTTTTTATTTCTTCTTCAGTAGCACCCTTTTTTAGAAATGTTTGATCGATTAATTTAGCGATATTCATATATTCTCAGTTTAGCAAAATTTCCCTAAAAGAAAAGGCTCCTAAATGTATTATTATAGGAGCCCCTGATTTTTAATTTGTTTCTCTAAGCACCATCTTTGCTAATTCCAAATGGTGGCCATAAAGGTGTAAGCCCTTACTAACGGCAATCATTTCTCCGTCTTCAACACCGAGCTCTTTAGCCATATCTTCTTTCATAAGTTGGATTGCAGCCAAATTACTCGGAAATCCTCCCCATAAATCCCACGACCTGAAATAGACAATAAAGTGAAGCTTTCCGTATCTTATTCTGGTATCTATCAATCTTAAACAGGGTGGGTCTTCCAAATCAATAGAATCTTTATCACCTACAGTCATACAAGCTTGGTTGTTTTCAAAACCTCCCTTTTTGTATTTTTCAATCACTTTAGGTATTTGAGGACCAATATACATCCCATATGTATATTGTTCGTTCGGCTCTTTATGGTCTGCCATAAGATAAGGCAAATATTTTTCTTCGACATATTGCATCGTGGTTGGTTGCGGTAGTCCCTGTGGAACATCGGGAATCAAAGGTCTGATATTGGGCTTTAAAATTCGAATAGTAATAAAATCAAACTCTATTCTTTCTCCGCCTGCAAAACTTCCGCTACTGATTACGTATTTGTAGCCTGACTCAAACAATTCTCTAATACACCTAAACCAAGCTTCACCAAGAGTAGTACAATCAAGATTTACCATAGTTAAGGATTTTTCTGACATTTTAAATCTCCTTTTCTTGTAATTTTTTAACGAATGAAATATCTGCTTCGCAGAAATCGTAGTTATTCATCTCTTCTGGGATAACCCAAGCATAATTAACTCCTTTTTTGATTTCTTCTCCTACAAATTTACAAAGATAACCTACCAAAATTACATGCTTTATACCGTCATACACATAAGATGATACTCCAAAAAGTTCTCCTACCCTAATTCCTATATGTAATTCTTCGATAATCTCGCGTAACAAGCCATGCTGAGGCATCTCACCAAAATTTAATCTTCCACCAGGGAATTCCCATTTTTTGGCTAGATGTTTACCTTGTGGTCTTTGAGTAATTAAATATTTCCCATCTTTTTCAATAATCGCTGCGGTAACTATTATTTGCTTCTTTTTCACTTTACACCTCCTTAAAAATTTGGTTTGGAACGAACAATGTCTTTTATTTGGGAGAAAACCTCCTCAATTGATTTTTCCCCCTCAATTATATAAACATTTTCAAAGCGTTTTGGCAAGAGTTGATATACTTCAAAAACTTTTGTTAATTTTTCTATTTTTTCAAAAAGTTTTTTCTCCGTTCCCCTTTTTTCAATCCTTTGGATACAAATTTCAGGACTAACTTTTAGAAAAAAGGTAAAATCGGGTAATAAAAATTCACTATTTATTTTAATCAACCAATCCAAATCTAAACCTTCGGCCGTTCCATAAGCAAAAGTTGAGAAAAAATAGCGGTCAGAAATTACTATCTTTCCCTTCTTTTAAAGAAGGGGTAATTAAATTATCTAAATGTTCCTTTCTGTCTTTCGTAAATAATTCTTGTAAATATTTTGATTCTGATTTTATTTTTTCGTCTAAAATTTTTCTAATTTCTCTACCAGCTTCCGACTCTATTGTTGGTTCTTTGGTTAAAACTATCTGATAATCTTTTTCAACTAAAAAATCCCTTAATAACCCTGCCTGAGTTGATTGACCTGAACCATCTAAACCTTCAAAAACTATAAATTTGCCAGGGTAGAGATTTTTTTGCATATTAGATTATTTTATATCATAAGGTTAATAAATTAAATAGGGCTCGAGAAAAACCAAGAGCCCTATTTTAACTTGTATTATACTTTTATATAACGGACATTAATCCCCGCCTCCTTCACGATAGTCGTACCATTGGTGGGGTAGATCCCCTCTAACAAAACCATAGTTTCTATCTCGGTTTGAGCAATTAATTTTGCGCAAACTTCACAAGGCTCAGAATTAAGATACATCGTAGCTCCTTTTGTGGAAACACCGACGCCAGAAACTACAAGGTTGCTCAATGCCCACCATTCAGAGTGTATTGCCCTACATCTTTCTAATTTAGTGCCAGAAGGAATATTTTCTGCGTCTCTTAAACATCCAACTTCTGAGCAAAGTGGAGAACCTTTGTGTTGGGCATTATAGCCCATGGAAATTATGTTATCGTCTTTAACGATCACGCAACCGAACTTTCTGGTTTGCCCAATAAAATTACCTTTCTCGTCTCGCTGGTACTTATTTCTTTTATCTTTTTGTACTCCTCTAACGCAATTAGAACGTTTAGCTATCGCGATGGCTACTTCCATATAAAATCGGTCAATCTTTTCAATTTCTCGCCAGTATTCTTCTGTCCCTTCTTTAATGTCAAAAAGACCAGTTGAACCGAAACCACCTGCTCCTCTGATAGTTTTGGGTAATTCTTGAGTTTCTTCTAAAACTGGAATTTTTACCTCATAAAAAATCAGTTGGGCAATCCTCATATTCTTTTCAACAATGAATGGTTCTTTACCCTGATTTTCTAAAAGTACTCCTACTTCACCCCGAAAATCAGGATCAATGGTTCCGGGAGCATTTGCCACTTTGATCTTGTATTGACCGGCCAAACCGCTACGAGGATTAACCTCGCACCGCAAAGGCCAAGGTACGGCAAATTTAAAGCCAATACCAATTAAAATAATTTCCGAAGGTGGAACGGTTACCGGCAATCCACCAATTATCTTTCTAGTCTTTTTATCTAAAACCCTAGAAGCAAAGACATCGTATCCGACGGCTAAATTTGAAGCTCTTTGGGGTACTAAAGCATCTTTCCTAATCTTTATTACTGGTATAATCACTATTTACCTCCTTTGTTTAATGATTTTTGTGAAAGGTCCTATTCCAAATTATCAGAAATTATAAAACTTGTCAAAAATATTTTTAATTTGCGATTTTAAATCTCCGACTGTTCCGGTATTTATTATTGTAAAATCTGCCATAGCTATTGGACCGCCTTTTTCTATATTTTCAATCTCGGCAAAATCGCGCTCTTTTGCTTCTTTTTCTGAAAATGGTCTGAAACGTTGTTCTTTATCATTTTCCGACATTTCTATTTTTTAATCGTTCGTATCTTAATTTTGGCGGAGCATAAACCGCCACAACATATATTAGAATCTCTATATTTTTCTTTTAGTATTTTATATTCTGACCAGCTGTAAAGTCCGTCAACTACTACATTTCATGTTTTTAATAATTCATCAATTTTAGGGATATTTAAAATGGCAAAAGCCGCCATTCCATATTCTTTTCGAAAACCTTCTCTTATTTTTTTTTCGTTAGCTTCGCTAAGTTCTAAACCTTCTTCTTTTATTTTATCAAGAGTAATTTGGCCAAATCTTAAATATGAAAATCCGTGTTTTACTAATTCATCAGAAACTATACTTTTTCCGGCGCCTGCCATTCCAACTATACAGATAATTTTATTTTGCATAGTAGAATCTAAGCTAAACCTTCTTTTTTATTTAAATCAGTTCCGAATTGATATTCATCATCAATTATGTCTTTTTCCTGCCAATCTTTAATCCAATCATCAATATTAAATATAACTATTTCATTTTTATTATTAGTACAAACAACTCTTTTAATTCCACAATTAATGATCATTTTTTTACAGACAAAACAAGGAAAACTATCCCTCGGCGTATTGTCTTTTGGATTTTCAAAAGAAATATAAATATCTGCACCTAAAAGACTGACTCCTGCTCTAGCAGCATTAATAATGGCGTTCATCTCGGCATGAACTGACCTGCACATTTCATATTGTTTTCCATGGGGAATTTGTAATTTATCCCTTAAACATTCTTTTCTTTCAAAACAATCTTTCGTTTTTCGGGGAGCGCCAATATAACCTGTAGCAATAATCTGGTCTTCTCTGACAATAATTGCTCCTCCTTTATTTCTAAAACAAGTTGACCTTTCGCCAACTTGTTTGGCGATATTTAAATAATACTCTTCTTTAGATAGTCTTGGCATATTAAAATTTGATTTATTCAATGTTAATGCCCATATTACGGGCAGTACCCTCTATAACTTTCATAGCAGCTTCTATGTCTGTCGCATTTAAATCTGCCATTTTCTGCTCGGCTATTTTTCTTAATTGGTCTTTTGTAATTTTGCCAACTTTTGTTTTATGGGGTTCTCCAGAACCTTTCTCAATGGCAGCTGCTTTTCTTAAAAGTTCTGAAGCTGGGGGTGATTTCAATATAAAATTATAAGTCCTGTCTTCATAGGCTGTAATTTCTACTGGAATTGTAGAACCCATTTTATCTTTTGTTACTTCATTAAATTTTTGGCAAAATTCAGAAATATTTAAGCCGTGCTGGGCTAAAGCAGGACCAACCGGAGGAGCTGGAGTAGCTTGTCCAGCAGGAATTTGTAATTTTACGATTGCTTTGACTTTTTTGGGCATATTGTTTTAAGTTAAATCTTTTTAATTTGAAGGGGATCTAATTCAATGGGTGTATCTCGACCGAACATATTTATTAAAACTTTTATTTTACCTCGCTCTCCATCAATTTCTGAGACTTTGCCATCAAAGTCTTTAAAAGGACCGTCGATAATTTTAACAGCATCTCCAATATTGACTTCAATCTTAAATTGAGGAGTTTCCACTCCCATTCTCTTTTTTAAATTATCAATTTCTTCAAGCGCTACCGGAACCGGCGTAGTCCCAGCTCCAACAAAACCAGTAACTCTCGGTGTATTTCTGACAACATACCAGGAATCATCGGTAACAAACATTTCTACTAAGACATAACCAGGGTAAATTTTTTCTTCAATAATTTTCCTTTTCCCGTCTTTTATTTTAATCTTTTTTTCTTTGGGAACAATGACATTAAAAATTTTGTCTTCCATCCCCAATGATTCAATGCGCTGTTTCAAATTTCTGGCAACAGCATCTTCATAACCTGAATACGTATGGATAACGTACCAATTTTTTTGTTGTGGCAATTGTTGTTTTGGCATGTGAACGAAGTGAGCACCCTGCTTTCTATGGTATATGTATTAATTTTCCTATGCTTAGAAGGCGGGGTTATTCTTTATAGAATAAATTTATTAAGGATACTCGTGAATCCAAAATCGATGCCGCCCAAAAATATGGCAACGGCTACTGAAATTCCAATAACAATTAGAGTGTATCTTAAAGTTTGCTGGCGATTCGGCCAGTTAACTTTCTTCATTTCTACTCTAACTTCTTTGAGATAGGTAACGATTTTACTTAAAAATTTCATATTTATATATTTTGGTCTAAAAAACGCCCCGAGGGGCTTCTATTTATAGATTAACAAATAGTAAAAATCGTGTCAATCCCTGCCTCGCGCAAAGCGCAGAGCAGGGAAAACAAGTTCGCCCAAGGTGCGGAACTGTGAAATTTAATTAGATATCCAAGTTTTTCACCTTCTTTGCGTGAGTTTGGATAAATTTCTTGCGGGGCAAAACTTCGTCTCCCATTAAAACATCGAAAATGCGGTCAGCCTCTTTAGCATCTTCGATATTTACTTGTTTTAATACCCGGTTTACTGGATTCATTGTTGTCTCCCATAATTGATTAGGGTTCATCTCTCCAAGACCTTTATATCGTTGTATCGCTACGCCACTAATTTTTTCCCCTTCACCAGCAACTTCTTTATTTACCATAATTTTACTTAAGGTTGCTTTTCCTTTTTTCATCGCGCTTAAAATATCCATTTTATCGTCTTCAGTATAAGCATATTCAATGTTTTTTCCTGTTTGGATTCGATAAAGGGGCGGCTGAGCAATATAAAGATAACCTGCTTCAATTAAAGGTTTAAAATAGCGGTAAAAAAGAGTTAAAAGTAATGTTCTGATATGGTTGCCATCAGAATCGGCATCGCACATTATAATAATTCTGTGGTATCTGGCTTTTGAAATATTGAAATCGTCGGCTATAGCCGTTCCTAAAGCAATAATCAAAGATTTAATTTCTTTTGAGTCTAGTATCTTATCAAGCCGTGCTCTTTCCACATTTAAGATTTTACCCCTAAGGGGCAGAATCGCCTGGAAACGGCGATCTCTGGCGCCTTTAGCGCTACCGCCGGCCGATTCTCCTTCGACAATATATAATTCTGATTCTTCTGGTCTTCGTGAACTACAATCAGCTAATTTCCCCGGTAAAGCCAAACCTTCCAAAATTCCTCTTCTTAAAACTGTTTCCCTTGCGGCTTTTGCTGCTTTTCTGGCTTTAGCTGCTAAAACACAATTTTCAATAATACTTCTAGCGTCTTGAGGATTTCTTTCTAGAAAATCAGCCAACCCTTCGGCAACCACTGCCTCGACCGCTACTTTAGCTTCGGGATTTCCAAGTCTTGCTTTGGTCTGACCTTCAAACTGAGGATCTTTTAATTTAACAGATATTACGCTTGTTAACCCCTCTCTTATGTCTTCTCCATTAAGGTTCTCATCGCTTTCTTTTAGAAAACCGTTCTTTCTCGAGTAATCATTGAAGGTTCGAGTCAAAGCAGTTCGAAAACCGGTCAAATGCATTCCGCCTTCTCCGGTATTAATATTGTTGGCGAAGCTTTCCTCATAACATTCCATTTCTTCGGTATATTGAAAAGCCGCCTCAACTAAGATATTTTCTTTTTCGCCAACGGTATAAAAAATATTTGGATGGCGTGGATTTTGCTCTTTGACCAAATATTTAATATAGGCAGTAAGTCCTCCTTCGAAATAAAATGAGTATTGGTTTTTTTCTTCTGTTCTTTCATCAATAACAGAAATTTTTACTCCTTTCGTTAAATATGCTTGCTGACGAAGATGATTTAAAATTCTCTTTAAGTCAAATTTCACTTCGCTGAAAATTTGCGGGTCTGGCTCAAAAATAACAGATGTCCCATTTTTCTTACAATGGTCGCTTTTTACAACTTTGGTTTTTGGTTTGCCCTGGCTGTATTCCTGATAATATTTATTTCCGTCGCGACAAACTTCTACTCTCATCCATTTGGACAAAGCACAAACAACCGAAACCCCTACACCATGGAGACCGCCAGAAACTTTATAAGCTTTGCCACCGAATTTTCCTCCGGCATGCAAGGTTGTCATTACCGTTTCCAGGGCTGATTTTTTTGTTTGGGGATGAATTTCTACTGGTATTCCTCGGCCATCATCTGTAGTTTTTATTTTATTGCCGGGCAAAAGCGTAACTTCAATATTTTTTGCGAAACCTGCCATTGCCTCGTCTAAACTGTTATCTACGCATTCCCAAATCAAATGGTGTATCCCGTCTGGCCCGGTTGAACCAATATACATTCCTGGTCTTTTCCGAACCGGCTCAAACCCTCTAAAACATAAATGTCTTTGGCGTTGTAAGACGCACTTGCTTTTTCCAATTTAAAAGACGGCTCTGTTTTTGTTTTTGTAACAGTTTCTTCCTTGATGGGCTCAATTTTCTTTTCTTCTATTTTTCTTATTGGTTTTTCTGCTGGTTTTTTAGGAGGCTTTAAAATTGATTTCTTGGCGATTTTGGGAATAGATTTTTTAGCCGGTTTTGGTTGCGGCTTTTTCACTATTTTTTGTACTGGTTTTTTCTTTTCTTGTTTCGGTGTTTTTTTGTCTAAAAATTTTACTTTAATCTTAATCATGATTTTTAAGGGATTTAATAATTTTTTATCTTATTATTGCCTTTAACTCTCTTTTGTTTTTTCTCTAATTTCTTCTTGAATTTTGTTTATTTCCTCGTTTGTTAAAGTTCTTTCCGGCGAACGGTAAATAATTCTAAATGTGTAGCTTTTTTTATCTTTGCCGAATTTTTTTTCATCTTCGTATTCATCAATCAATTTTACTTCTTCAATTAAATTTTCGGCAAAATCCCTGACAATTTCGTAATAATTATTCAGGTTTATATTTTTATCAATAACGAAAGAAATATCTCTTGAGATTGTCAGGATATTTGCTTACTTCTTTATATTTGCTATTAATATCTTTAAACTGGCTGGTAATTCTTGGGTCGTCTGACCAAAGAATTCTTATATCCGGAATTTCCATTTTTACCATTGCCAATCTGTCTACGCCGAAACCAAATGCCCAGCCGTTGTAAATTTCGGGATCTAATCCAAAATTTTTCAAAACTTGATGGTGCACCAATCCCGAACCAACCACCTCCATCCATTCATCTCCTTAAATTTAATATCCATTTCAACCGAAGGATCTGTAAAAGGAAAAGAGTCAACTAAAAATTTATACTCAATATCTTTTCCGAAAATACTTTTGGCAATATCAATTTCAACATCTTTTAAGTCTTCCGGGTTAATAACTTTCTGTCTTTTTTACAGATGTAAAAGCCCGTCTATTTGGTGAAAAGCGGGAAAATGTTTTCTGTCAATTTCATCTTTTCTAAAAACAATTCCAGTTGACAAAGCTCAACATGGCCCTCTTTTTCCAATCTTTTTCTAAAACTTCGGGGTCTCTTAGATAAAAAGGCCACATCGTAGTTGTCTGCGTACGTAAAATATGAAATTCGTCCAAATAATAGGTGTCTGTTTCTCTTCTGCTGGGATGGTCTTTGGGAGTATTTAAAACATCAAAATTTTGCTCAACTGTAACAATTCTCGGAAAATCCATCAAATCGAAATCCTTAAATCTTGGCAAGTTTAATAATCTGGTCAACTAAAATTTTTACCGGAGAATTTTCTTTTTTTGTGAGGTCGGGAAGTTTTAATAATCTCTTTATCCTTTCTGCTTTTATGTCGCTTCTCTGCTCTAACTCTTTAATTAAAATAGCCTCGTTTGGATCATTTATTACAATTTTTCTATTCATAAAAATATATCCAATATATTAATTTTACCTTAATTTTAACCCAAAATCAACCTGTTTTATCCACAGTTGAAAATAAAAAAGTTGCTGAATTATCTAATCCAGCAACTTTGTTCACGTATCCATCTTTTAACGTACATTGATGGTCTCCAAGGATAAGGTAAAAATATGGTCCCAAAATGACACGCAGAAGCGCCTAGGTATTTAAGTCGCCAGATGTCTTCATATTCCCAAATAGTTGGTCCAATAACAGGAATAGTTGTTTTTCTTGAAAGCTCTGAAACCATTTTCCAAATAAAGGGTTGTGCGATTCTACCAGAAAATCCTCCCTCATTATATCCTTTCAAAGGCGATTCTTTCTCTGGAAAAATAATACGCCAACGTACGCTGTTTATAGAAATTGCTTCAATTTTACCTTCTAATTTTTGGGCAATTTCTACATAGGGTTGAGTATATCCAAGCTTTATCAAAAGAGGGTAATCAGAATATTTTTTAATGGCATATGCTGTTCTTATTATATTTTTGACATCCAAAGGATCTATGCTCGGACAAGAAGTATTATACTCAATACCTACAATATTCTCTAATCCGTAAAGAATCATTACTATTTTTACGCATTCTTCCAGTGTGCCGGTGATTGAAACTATTACCTTGTAATTTAGTCTTTTAATTGTGGGGTAATCTTTTTCTAACCAATGTTCCACTCCTAAATTAGTTAATCCTACATTATTTACTACTCCGCCAATCAGGTTTGGCCTTACTAATGCCCAAAAAGGATTTATTACTCCTCCCTCTTCAGAGATAAATTTCAATACTCTGAAGGGGGCATATATTTTAAAATTTCCTCTACAACGATCTAAGGTTATAGTTTTAATAACTATCGTGAATAATCTTGGATCAATTAAACCAAGCAAACGAAAAGGCCAATCCCACGGCCATCCCCGACCATCAAAGGCTAATGCGCCCGATGCCGCAAGATGCTCTAATTGATGTCCGTTACTTAATTTTATCATTCCTAATTTCACCTCTTATCAAATTTTAAAATGTACAAATTCCTCTATAAGATTATCATATTTTAAAAATTTTGGCAAAAATAAGAAAATATCCCATTAATTTTTCTTAATGGGATATTTCAAACTTTATTAGAGTTTATATAACGAGTAATTTCATCGTTTTGTTGATAAGTTATCCTACCAATGGATTGGCAAATGTAAAGAATATAGATTATACCAAAGACATAATAAACATTACACCCAATATTCGCTATTCTTTCCCTACCACCCTGACACCGATCTATAAAAACCACCGCATTCGAAGCTTTCAATTCGGCCTTTTTCAAAACCAGAATTGCTTCTTCTAGGCTGTATCCGAAAGTGATAACATCGTCGATTAAAAGAACAGTTTGACCTGGAGAAAATTTTCCTTCGGCGATATCTGTTATTTTTCGCTTATCGCCGATAACCTCTTTCTTGAGTTTCAAAAGAGGCTTCCCTGATAATTCTGAAACTATCTTAGCAAATGACTCTCCTGTCTGTGGTACGCCCGCAACAAGATCAAATTTAATTTTTTTCTCTTTAATATGATTAAAAATTTCTTCGCCTATCGCTCTAACCGCATCAGGAATTAAAGGCCCTCTATTCTCTCTTGTTCTTAAATTAATTTTAAATGGAGATTTTGCGATTGTCGGTCCAATTTCGTGGTGTTTTAACTTAAATTCTCCGGTTTCAAATATTACCAATCTAACTAAATCCTTTATTAATATTTCTCTATATTTAGTTCTAGGAAATTTAATATCTGATTTTTTCTTCATATTTCCCTCCTTATTTTTACAAAGAACATTAATCCATCATCTTTGCGGACTCAAGGGGATTTGAACCCCTGATCTCCTCCGTGACAGGGAGGCGTGTTAAACCAGGCTACACTATGAGTCCATGTGCCGACGGCAGGGTTCGAACCTGCGACCCTCGCCTTATGAAGACGCTGCTCTACCACTGAGCTACGCCGGCCGCGAACTATTTGATGTTGCGGGGGGCCGAATTGCACGGCCGTCTCGAGGTTATGGGCCTCGCAAGGTACTACTCCTCCACCCCGCGGTAAACAAAGAATATTTTAATCTATTTTTCTACTTAAATCAAGATTAAATTAAAATACTCCTAAATCTCTAAGCGCTTCTTCGTAAACTTCTAAAACTTTTTTGGCTTGGTCAGAAGATAATCGATAATCAGGATCATGAACAATATTATTGCGTATTTTATGAGCCTCTTCGACTTTATCTAAATTTTTCAACTGGCCGTGTTGAACCCCTTTTAATCTTTCTCCGAAACTGTCTCCTTTAAAGCCAATCCTTTGTAAAACTTCATCTAATACGTTTTCGCCTTCAATAACTGCTAATTTCCATTCAGCTTCTGACGGCGAATCTAGTTTTTTTACCAAAACCTGCCAGTCTTTTTCAATTTTTTTCACCGCGTAAGATCTAAAAGTAAAAATTTCAACCCAATCCTGCCAAAAACGAAATCTTAAATAACTTGTTACTCTTAAAAAATATATAAGAGAACCTATCAGCGCCAGTAATAAAACTCCTGCAGCAATTTTAGCGATAAATAATCCCTCTTGAAAATTTACTGAACCAAAATAAGAACTAATATTTTGAAACAAATCGGGCATAATATATTATGAGATATTTTCAAAAATTTTACCTATTTCTAAAATTTTTTCCTCGCTAAAATGTGGACCTATTATTTGAAGTCCAACTGGCAAATTGTTAACTTTACCACAAGGTATTGAAATGGCGGGTAAACCTGCTAAATTAACCGAAATAGTATAAATATCGCAAAGATACATTGAAAGAGGATCTTCAATTTTCTCGCCTATTTTAAAAGCAGGAAAAGGCGAAACGGGAGTAAATATTACATCAACTTTCTCAAAAGCTTTTTCAAAATCTTGCCGTATTTTTGTTCTTACTTTCTGGGCTTTAAGATAATAAGCATCGTAATAACCAGCTGATAAAGTATATGTGCCCAGCATTATTCTCCGTCTCACCTCGTCTCCAAATCCTTTTTCTCGAGATTGTAAATAAACATCTAATAAATTATTTTGCTGTTCTGAATATCCATATTTTATCCCGTCATATCTCGCTAAATTAGCACTGGCTTCAGATGTTGCAATAATATAATAACATGATAGGGCGTATTCGGTGTGTGGTAGATTGATCTCTTCGATTTTTGCTCCTGCATTTTCAAACTTTTTTATTGCTTCTTTTATAATTCTTTCTACTTCAGAATCAATACCCTTCGTAAAATATTCTTTCGGTATGCCGATTTTTATAGATTTGGGATTTGGGATTTGGGATTTGGGATTTGATTCAACACTAGTTGAATCCATATTGTCTTTACCTTTTATAACATTAAATACAATCTGACAATCTTCTACTGTTTTAGTTATTGGCCCTATTTGATCAAGCGAAGAAGCAAAAGCAATTAAGCCATACCGGGAGACTGCGCCATAAGTGGGTTTTAATCCTACTGTGCCGCAAAAAGATGAAGGTTGACGAATAGAACCGCCCGTATCAGACCCCAAAGCAAACGTACACTCTTCAGCCGCCACGGCCGCTGCTGATCCTCCGGAAGAACCGCCGGGCACTCTGGATAGATCGTTTGGATTTTTAGTTTTTTTGAAAGCTGAATTTTCAGTCGAACCACCCATGGCAAATTCATCAAGATTTGTCTTTCCTAAAATTACGCAACCTTCATTTTTAACACTCTTAACAACTGTTGCATCGTAAGGAGCAATATAATTTTCAAGAATTTTTGAAGCAGCTGTGCATTTTACGTTTTTTACTAAAATATTATCTTTAATTGCCATTGGAATCCCTGATAGGATCGGAATTTGCTCTCCTTCGCTTATTTTTTTATCAACTTCTTTCGCCTGGTTGAGAGCCAAATCAGGAGTAATTGTTAAAAAAGCATTAATGTCTTTATCGATTTTTTCAATTCTATCCAAATAGGCTTTAGTTAATTCAACTGAAGAAATTTCCTTATCAACGAGTTTCTGATGAATTTGGTTTATTTTTAATTGAGAAATTTCCATTATTTACAAAATTGATTTTACTTTAACAAAACGCTCTTTTTTATCTGGAGATAATTCAATTAATTTATTCCTTATTTCAATATCCATTTCCTTTGTTTCGTCTTTTCTTATAATACTTTCAAGTAAAACCGAATGAGTTGTAGGATCAGTTTTAGAGGTATCTACTTCTTTCAGTTTTTCGAAATAATCCAAAATAGAAGAAAGTTCCTTTTGGAACTTCTCAATTTCCTTTTCTGTCAGACCTAATCTAGCCAATTTAGCGATATGTTTTACTTCCTCTTTTGAAATCATATTTCTTAATTCTAACTTCTTGTTTTTTATCTAGGCGGCTCTAAATATTCTGTTTCCACTAATACTTCATGTAACTCATCGAGGTTTTCAATAACCATTCCCGCACCTCGAACAACCGCAGTCAATGGATCCTCAACAATTTTTGCTGGAATCTTAGCCTCTTTAGTAAGTAAAATATCTAAACCCCGTAAAAGAGAACCTCCACCAGCTAAATATATTCCTTTTGCCATAATGTCAGCTAATAATTCCGGGGGCGTTTCTTCAATTGTATTTTTAACTGTGTTTACGATTTGCCTTATTGATTTTTCCATTGCCTCTCTGATATCATCATCGTCAACTAAAATTTCCTCTGGAAGTCCGGTAACTAAATTTCTTCCTCTCATTGGTATTTCTAATTTTTCTTTTTGAGGATAAGCCGAGCCAATCGCAATTTTAATATCTTCAGCCGTTCTCTCTCCCAAAAGCAGTTTATATTCGTTTTGGGCATAATCGATTATGTCTTGATTTAATTTATCGCCTGCCACTTTTAAGCTTTTTGCTATTACTATTCCGCCAAGAGAAATCACTGCTACTTCAGTTGTGCCTCCGCCAATATCAACAATAAAATTTCCACCAGCTTCCTGAACGGGAAGCCTGGCACCAATAGCAGCTGCCATGGGTTGTTCAATTAAAAATACTTCTCTGGCGCCGGCATTTTGAGCAGCATCGCGCACTGCCTTTTTTTCAACTTCAGTCACACCACAAGGAATACCTATAATTACTCTTGGTCTGGGATTTAAAATAAATTTCTTTTTATGAACTTTTTCAATAAAATAATTCAGCATCTGTTCCGTAACTTCAAAATCAGAAACCACTCCTGAAACCAAAGGCCTAGTAGCAACAATATGGGAAGGAGTTCTACCTACCATTTTTTTAGCTTCATCTCCAATCGCCAAAATCTGGCCAGTTTTTTGATTAACTGCCACTACCGATGGTTCGTTAATAACTATTCCCTGCCCCCGAACATAAACCAAAGAATTAGCCGTCCCTAAATCAATAGCAATATCTTTTGAAAAATAAGAAAAAATTTTATTAAGCATAAAAATTTTATCTAAAATAATTTATAATGTCTTTTAATTTAACTAATCTCTCATCTTTTTTATTTCTTTCTTTAATTTCAATACAATTTTTCTTTAGGGTCTTTTCACTTACTACAATTCTGTATGGTATTCCAATTAAGTCAGCATCGGCAAATTTTTCTCCAACTGTTTTTTCTTCTCTATCATCATATAATACTTCTATTCTATTTTTTCCCAAGTCAGAATAAATTTTTTCTGTTGCCTTTTTTATTTTTTGGTTATTCTCAATTTGAACTAAATGAATCTGGAAGGGCGCAACTTCTTTCGGCCAAATAATTCCTTCTTCATCATGATAAACTTCCACAATGGCTCCCATTAACCTGCTGGGACCTATGCCATAACAACCCATCTGAACTAATTTTTTCTGTCCCTGTTTATCCTGATAATAAAAATCAAATGCTTTGCTGAACTTTTCTCCTAATTTAAAAATGTTTCCGACCTCTATTGCTCTTTTTAACTCTAAATTTTTATTTTTGCATTTTGGACACTGGTGATTTTCTTCTTTTATGATTTCTTTATTAACAGCTAATTTACATTTTTTACAAAGATATATTTCGTCTTCGCCATAAGAAGTTACTGTTTGAAATTCATGAGAATATTTACTAAACGTTCCTCCGGAGGCAAAGGTTAAAAAGGTCTCTTTTTCGAGCCCACATCTTTGGAGTATTTTAAAATATGTTTTTATTGCTTTTTCATAAAATTTATCTAAATCAGCTTCGTCTTTATGAAAAGAATAAAGGTCTTTCATTATAAACTCTACCGTCCTTAATAATCCCGATTTTACCCTAAGTTCATCTCTAAATTTATCTTGAATTTGATAGATAAAAACTGGTAGGTTTTTGTACGATTTCACAAATTTTTTAACTAAAGGCGTGATAACTTCTTCGTGTGTCCATCCTAAACCTAAATCTTTTTCTGTCCTGCTCTTTAATTTAAACATTTCTTCATATTTCCAGCGGTCTGTTTTCAGCCATATTTCTTTAGGATGAAGGACAGGCATCAAAATTTTCTGTCCACCAATTTTTTTCATCTCTTCATTAATGATATTTTCAATTTTTTCAATAACTAAAATTCCTAAGGGTAAATATGAATAAACGCCGGCCATCAACTTGTCAATAAAGCCGGCTTTAATTAAAAGCTGCGAATTTATGCTTACTTCATCTTTTGGCGTATCTCTTAATGTTTCTGTAAAAAGTTGTGATTGTCGCATATTTCTAAAATATTCTCATTATATCTTTTATTGTAACAAAAACCATTAGTGCAAGTAATAAGCTAAAACAGACAGTTGTAACGTTTTGCTCTATTTTTTGACTGACTGGTTTTCTCCTTATCGCTTCAATTAGTAAAAAAAGAAGTTTTCCTCCATCAACAGCTGGTATCGGCAAAACATTAAAGATGGCGACATATATTGAAATTATGGCGATAAAATTCAAAAAATAATTCACTCCCAATTGGCTAGCTTGGGTGAATAAATGAAAAATTCCTACTGGCCCCATTAACTGAACTCCCAAAGGCAAGCCCTTCGTAAGATTTCCAATTATTTGAGCATAGCCCTTTATTATGTCTATTGTTAAATTAAAAGTTGTGGAAATCCCTTGCCAAAAAGCCTGATACCAAGGATAATTTTTTATCGCCGTCCTTACCAAACCTACTCCCATAGAACCCTCTCCAGCTGGCGGTGAAACTCTTGGAATCAATGTCGCATCAAAAATCTCTTTACCCCTTTCAATAGTTAAGGTAATTTCTTCTCCTTTATGTGTATCTGTAAATTCTTGTATTTCTTTTACCTTCGTAATTTTTAATACTTCATTTGTAATTTTTAATTCCAATATTGTGTCTCCTGCTCTAATTCCTGCTTTTTCGGCTGGAGAATTAGAACTTACCGCAGCAATTTGAACTTTTGGATTAATTAAATTATTTGTTTCTTCATCGCTAATTGCTGTTGGCGCTCCTAAACTAAAAACAATACTCAAAAGAATTGTTGCCACTATCCAGAAAGAAAGAGCTCCGCCAAAAACTATCAATCCTCTTTGCCAAATTGGTTTTTTAAAAAAACTCCATGATTCTTCTAAGTGTTCGATTTCTCCTGGTATTTTTACAAAAGCGCCAAAGGGAATAAGATTTATTGAATAAAGAGTTTGTCCAAATTTTTTTCCGAAAAGCCGTGGCGGATATCCAATACCGAACTCTTCAACCTTCACTCCAAAACGCTTTGCCAAAAGAAAATGGCCAAATTCGTGAATAACCACCAATCCAATTAAACTAATAAAAGCAATAATAATTGTAATAACCATATTACTCTAATATTTCTTGTTTTTTCTTCTCCCCTATTTTGTCAATTTTTTCGTTATATTCGTCAATCAATTTTTGAAGGTCTTCCTTGCCCCTGAATTTATCATCCTCCCGAATATTTCCCAATTTAAATTCTGTTTGGATTTCTTCCCATGCTTTTTCTCTCCAACGCCTTATCGTCTGACGCACTTCTTCTTGTTTGTCCGCAATCACTTTTAATAATTCTTTACGGTATTCTTCGTTCAAAGAAGGAAGATTTATCCTAATTGCATCCCTATCAACTATAGGATTAGCTCCCACTCCTGTTGAAGACAAAGCAGAAACAATTCCTTCAACATATGATTTGTCCCATGGCTGGATTAAAATTTGCTTTGGTTCGGGAATTGATATCATCGCTAGTTGTTTTAAGGGAAATTTCTGGCCAAAACAATCAACAACTACATTTTCCACCAATGAAGGATTTGCTCGACCGGTACGGACTTTCAATAATTCTCCTTCTAAAAAAGCGATTGTTTTATCAAGTTCTGGTTTAATTTTATCAACAATTTCTTTATACGACATATTTATTAAAATTCTAACATTAAAGTTTCCAGTGCTAATCGAGAATTAACATTAGTGGTGGAAATTAAGAAATTTGTATTTTGGATATTTTGAAGAATATTTTTTAATTTTGATAAAGAATCTTTAGAAATTTTTCCGGAATCCGCCTTTGGTTGATTTAAATGATTAATAAGGGTTTCTCTAAAATAACTTAACCAGATATTTAAAACTTCTCTTACATTATTTTCTTGGGAAAGATTTTTAGCGTATTTAAAGCGAGTATTAAGGTCTGAATCTATTATTTTTGTTAAATCGGCGACAACCTTTTTCTGGTTTTCTAATTTCTGGGGATCGGAAAAAAAATCTATTGCCATTCCCGGCCTTCCCATTGAAATTTTAATTATCTCTTTAATTTTTTCTTCAGAAACTTCCTGTTTTTTAAAATACTCTTCAATTTCTTTTTTCTCTACTGGATAAAACTTAATCATCTCGCAGCGGGACAAAATTGTCGGCAATAACCTTTCCGGCGCTTCGCTTATTAAAATCAAAATAGTATTCCCTTTTGGTTCTTCAAGGGTTTTTAAAAAACAATTCTGGGCCTCAATATTCATTAGATGAGCCTGATCAATAATCGCTACTTTTAAATTAGCTAAAAATGGGCTAAGCGATAACCTTGAAATAACTTCTCTAATTTGTGAAATTTTAATTTCCTTCTCAATTGGTTCAACGAAGAAAAAATCCGGATGTCCTTTTTTTAAAAGGTCCTGTCCGAGCATTAAAGAAATCCATTCTAAAGCCAAAGTTTTTTTGCCTAAGTGTTCTTCGCCAGAAAATAAATAAGCATGGGATAATCTATCTGTCTCAACTGATTTCTTTAAGAATTGCCAGATTTTTTGATGGCCGATAATCATTTATTTTTTACTCATTATGCTCTTTTTGTAAATTTCCAAATTCTCAATAACTACTCCTGCTCCTTTAGCAACGCAGAACAAAGGCTCGTCGGCTATAGTTGTCGGCACTCCTACGGTCTGGGCCATAAGCTGGTCGATATTCCTTAAAAGCGCTCCGCCACCTGATAAAACCATTCCTTTTGACATAATATCAGCAGATAATTCGGGAGGAGTTTCTCTTAAAACCTGTTTTATAACTTGGATAATATCTGAAATAACATCGGTGATTGCGTCACAGATTTCGTTGCTGGAAATTTTTATATTTTTTGGCAAACCAAGAATTAAATCCCGCCCTCGGATTTCTATTGATTCGTCTTTATCTAAAGGAAGTGCTGAACCGATTTTTATTTTTATTTCTTCTGCCGTCTGCTCGCCAATGGCTAAATTATATTTTTTTCTAATATAATCTGCGATTGCTTCGTCAATTTTATCTCCTGCTACTCTAACTGAAGCAGCATTTACTATTCCTCCCAAAGAAATTACTGCTACTTCTGCTGTTCCGCCACCTATATCAACAATCATATTTCCAGAACAGGAATTAATAGGGATACCCGCGCCAATCGCGGCTAAAATCGGCTCTTTCGCCACATATACGGCTTTGGCACCAGCGGTTAACCCCGCTTCAACCACTGCCCTTCTTTCGGTCGAAGTAATACCGGCAGGCACAGCAATCATTAATTCTGGCTTGAAAATTTTAAAAGGCCCTGCTGTTTTTTCAATAAAATACCTTATCATCGCTTCAGTCACCCGATAATCAGCGATTACCCCTTCTTTTAAGGGCCGGTAAACTCTGATAGTGTCGGGAGTCCTTCCAATCATTTCTTTAGCAGAAGCACCCACGGCCAAAATCCTATTTTCATTAATATCAACGGCCACGACCGAAGGCTCATTTAAAACTATCCCCTTCCCAGGGATAAAAACCAAAGAATTTGAAGTTCCTAAGTCTATGCCGATTTTTTTGATAAACATATTTATTTGTCGATTTTACTTCTTTATTCTAAACTAAAAATCGTTTTTTGACAACTCCCCAAAAACCAGCTCCAAAAATTAAAATTCCCGCCAAAATAAAAATTAAAGGATAGCCCAAGGGCGCAATTATCAATCCTCCGATTATAGCGCCGACAGCCGTGGCTAAAGGAGAAAAAATTGTATCAACAGCTGCCGACTCTTCCGGATATTCTCTAAGTTTTGTGGTCAAAAGCCCGCTTCTGCCGGAATTAGCCATAAAAGCGCCGATGTATTTCCCAATCATAATGAAAAATGTGGAATAAAAATTCAGAATACTTGATAAACCGCCCAACAAAACCGAAAAAATCCCGACAATCTGGCTTCCTCGACCGATATTTATTTCACTCTTAAATTTAGCGAGTTGTTTTATCACCCAAAGAGAAATCGGCAAAAATACCAAGGATAAAATAGAATTAAAAATTAGGATTTGGTTTTGCGACCAGCCCAAATTTTTTAAAAATAAAACAAAGAAAGTATTATTAAAGCCCGCTAAAATCAAAACTAAAAAGGAAACTAAAATAAAAGGAGAAATATTTCTTTCCTTGATAACGCCTATAACTTTTGAATAATTTTGAATTGATTGTTTAACTTCGATTTTTTCTGTTAAATTTCTTGTTTGTTTTCTTAAACGAGTGAAAAAGAAAATGGCGTTAAAAATCTGGAAAACTAAACTTAAAGCAAAAACGCCGAAAAAATCAAATTTCCAAATAATTAAGGCACCTACTGCCGGTGCTATCGCATCGGCATAAGAAGACAGCTGAATAAAACCAACCGAAAGCCCTGTCCGGATTTTCTAATTTTGCGCCCATTAAAATCGCCCTGGAACTGACAAAAAACAAAGAAGCTGAAATCCCTAAAATTATCTGAAAAATATAAAAACTAATTAAATTCGGGAATATAATCATTCCTAAGGAATAAATACCGTAACCTAAAATCCCGATTGAGGCTAAAATTGCCGGATTTATTTTGTGATTTAAAAATCCAATTAAAGGTGCAAAAAGAGCAATTGGCAGATAAATTAAAAAAGCAGTGTAACCAACCTGCTCTATTGAAAAATTTCTCGCAACTAAAAATAAGGGAAAATAAATAGAAAAAAGCTTGTATCCAAACATTAAAAAGAAATGCGATATGGTCGCATCTCTGGTAATTGGTTCAAGTTTTGGCAGAGCTAAGACATATTAAGTTATTTTATCACGCTAAAAGTAATTTTAACAATTCTACGGTAAAATAAAACGCGCCCGGTTCCGGATAAATCACTATGATTTCCTAAACCGAGCGCCTAAATTATAGTTCGGCTATTTTTTTCTCCACGCTTTCTATGTGGGGCTTGGCAGATTTACCAGAAACCTCCTCGTGTTTCTGATAATAATTCTTCGCAACTCGATACTCTATCTTGGCCGCTTCCTTTTCACCCAGCTCTTTCAGCGCGTCGCCTTTATTTTGTTTACCGTGTCCAGCGGTCAAATAATCACCTTTTTTGATTGCTGCTTCGCTAACCATCGAACAAACTGGTACGCTTTCCTTAAATTTCTTTCCCCATCTTAAGAGAATACTTCTCGTATTCCAGACGGAGGGTTCTTCGGGAAAAACTTTGATGGCCGTATCACTAACTTTCAAGGCGTTTTTCTTTTTACCTAATATCCAAAGGGCTAATGGCAAGCCATTGTAAATGGACATTTCTGTCTTTTTTTCAAAAACAGGCACTATCTTCAATGCGTATTCAAAGGATGCCTTGGATCTCAAGAGATTGGTAATTTTCTTTTCAACCGGGCCTTTTATCCCAAGGTAGTAATAACTCCAACCCAGGATTCTGTAAGCTTCAGCGATATCCGCCTTTTCGACAAAACTATATTTACTTGTCTTGATTATCCTTATCGACTCGGCATAGGCGCCTATAGAATATTTCTCTTGCGCCTGTTTTAGAATTTCGGCTGAAGACATTACTTTACTTGTTTGCTTCCGCATTCTCTGCTCTTTCTTAAAGAAAAGGAATATTATGGTCCCAGAAGCCACAGCGAGAATAAGCAAGCATACAAAACCTGCTATTAATAATGTTTGTACTATTTCTGTCATTTCGACACCCCCTTATTTTTTGGTTCAATCGGCTGTTCGCTTGTAAATTCATCTTGACCACAGAGAATACACGTCCTCCTCCATGTTTTTCCAGGCTCTATCACAACCCAACTTCCCATGAATAAATGCTTACAATTTTCCTGTGGGTATTTCGGTTCTTTCACACAGTAACACTCTCCTGTCATTTTGTCTCCTCGGTATCACAATATCAAATGTCTTTTGGCAACGAGAACATGGGAATTTTCGCCCCCCGTCTTGCTCTTAGGTTTTGATGTCATTTTTAAGGCCTTCTATTCCTAATCTTGCTCCCCGTTGAACGGGAATATAGTGTTCGCTGCCGCAATGCGGACATTTTATTCTATTTTCATTTTCTTCTGTCATTTTATTACCTCCTGTTCAGATTTTTCTATCATTTTAACTATTATTCAATTTTAGAGAACTTTATATCCCTCCAATACAAGATATGTTATATTACCACCTCTTCCCAAAATGTCAAGATTGGAGTAGAATAAAGCTATGACTAAAAAAACACGGACAATTTTATTTATTTTGTGTGTTATTTTGTTTCTTTTAGCGGCTCCTGTCGTTATTCTTTATTTACAAGGATACCGAATTGATTTTAATCCGGCATCTAATGGAAAAATGCTTACCCAAACTGGAGGGTTTTATTTTAAGGTCTGGCCTCAAAAAAGCGCCGAGATTTATCTTGATGATAAATTAAAACAGAAAACTGATTTTTTCTTTGGAACCACCCTCATTAAAAATCTCTTGCCAAAAAGCTATAAAATTACAATAAAAAAAGAGGGGTATTTACCGTGGGAGAAAACCTTGCAAATAACAGAAAAAATGGTTACGGAAGCTAAAAATATTACTTTAATACCAGAAAACTTAAATTTTTCAGTTTTGGTTAAAAACATCGATGATTATTTCTTTTCACCGGACGGAAAAGAAATAATTTTAAAAAAGAATGATAAAAATGGCTGGTATTTAACTTTATTTAATCTGGAAAAAAATGTCGAAAGCGTTCTGGTTGAAAATAAAAAACTTTCTCTACTGAAAAACGCTGATTTTTTAGATTTAAATTGGTCGCCGGACTTAAAGAGAATTATTTTAGAGGCAAGTATTGGGGAAGAAGAAAAATATTTTCTACTTGAGCTCGAAAACCCTCTTCCTCTTTCTCCTGTTTCTCTTGATTTTTTGGCCGGTGCAGAGAAATTTTCTTTCAATTCTCAAAATGCCCAAGAAATATTTTTTCTAAAAAATGGCAGTTTCTTTAAAGCTAACTATAAAACAAAAGAAATTTCAAAGCCAATTTTAAGTGATTTAATAACTTATGAAATTTCCAATGGAGATATTTTTTATTTGGATTCCTCAGGTTTCCTCCAAAAATCAGATTTTTTAGGTAAAAATCAAATAAAAATAAATTCTGAAATGTTTCCCTTCCAAGAAGAAACTAAATACCAAATTTTTTTAGACTTGCCAGATATTTTTCTAAAAGAGGAAAATGTGCTTTTTTTATTTAATTCCAATTCGGGAATTTTTGAAAAGATTTTTGAGCCTTTAAATGAAATTGTGTTTTCTGGAGATTGGAAAAAAATGGTTTTTTTCAACGATAATGAAATTTGGATTAGGTATTTAGAAAATATATTAGACCAGCCTCAGAAAAGGGTTGGAGATTTACAGTTAACCGTGCGTTTATCAGAAAAAATTAATAAAGTTTCCTGGCTGACAAACCATTATTTGATATTTGGCGTTGAAGGCAAAATAAAGGTTGCTGAAATCGACGATAGAGATAAAATCCAAATTTGGGATTTGGGTAAAATTGAAAGTTCTAAATTTTTCTTTAACCAGAAAGACAAAAAATTATATCTTTTAAATAATGGAGATTTGTATGGTTCGGAAGAATTATTAAAGTAATTTTATCGTTTTCCCTATAACAAAACCCCCGCGCTTAGCGCGGGGGTTTTGTTTAATAATTATTGGTTAATTGACTCTATTTTTGATTTAAAACCGTTCCAGTTTATATCTCCTCCTCCAATTACAGAACAAATTTCTTTAAACTGGCAATACTGGCACTGCCAGTTGCTCGGATAATCAAGAAGCCTTTCAGGAATAGTGTTTGAATTTATTTTCTTTTGAAGTTCTGCTAACTCATCTAAAAGGGACTGGGCACGTTTTTTATCATAATCCACAATAAACTCTTTTAGTTCTTGAGTGTCTTTATTGACGTAAAGTAATATGCCTTTGGGAATTTTAAAAAAGTGAAGATAAAGTTGAACCTGATCAATATTTTCTTCTTTCGGTTGGGATAAATTCCTAAACACCATGCTGTTCATGCTTTTTATATCAAGAACATACAAATCTTTGCCGTCGCTAATTATCGCATCAGCTCTCCCTGAAACCAATTCCTGAGGAGGAATTTTTACTTCTGCGGCGACAACGTGGATTTCTCTCGTACTCACTAATGGTTTCATAATGAGCTGGTGAATGTGGTCTCCGTGGTCAAACATTCTCAAAACTTTTGCTTCTATTTCTTCTCTAGGAGCATTTTTAAATTTAAAAAATATTGCCCGGGGGCATTTTCCGGCATCGGTAATATAAAAATGTGTCTGTTCTTTATCTTTTTGCCTGTCCAAATAAAATTTATCGATGAGTTCTTTTAACATTTTTACTTTGTAAAAATCGCTGATTTATGCGGATTTTGGCTGATTTGTGCTAATTTTATCGTTTCTGCCACTGAGGGGCACGTCTTGCGCGTTTTAATCCAAATTTCTTTCTTTCCCGCATTCGAGAATCACGAGTTAAATATCCTACTCTCCTTAATCTCTTCTGAAAGTCCTGATTAAATTTCACTAAAGCCCGGGAAATTCCGTGTCTTATTGCTTCTGCCTGAGCTGATAAACCACCTCCTTTAACAATAGTTATCACTCTAAATTTATCAGAACAATTCATTTTTTCTAAAGCAGATTTAGCAATTTGCTGAAGATTTAAAATGGGAAAATAAATATTTAAAGGTTTTCCATTAACCAAAAAAACTTTCTCTCCTTTTGTAAAAAGCCTGATCCTGGCTATAGCTGTTTTCCTTCTGCCAACTGCCTCCCAGTATCTTTCTTCGGCGACGGAGGATTTGGGCTCAATCGCTGGTTTTTCTTTTTTAATCTTCTTAACAACTTCTGGACGAGTTTTTCTTGGTCTAACTATTTTTTTAGTTGTAACTTTTTTGGTTTCTATCATATTATTCAAATTTCAAATGTTTAATCATTTTTGCTCTTAGTTTATTTTTAGGTAACATTCCAAAAACTGCCTTTCTTAAAACTAAATTAGGATTCTTTTCAAACATTTTTTTAAATGGGATTTCTTTCAGCCCTCCTGGATATCCGGAATGACGGTAATATTTTTTTTGTTCTGTTTTTTTGCCGGTTAATTTTATTTCTTTAACGTTCTTTATGGTTACTGCATCGCCCATATCTAAATAAGGAACAAAATTAGGCTTGTGTTTACCTCTTAATAAAACAGCAATTTCAGTTGCCAATCTTCCTAAAATCTTCCCTTTAGCGTCAATTGTATGAGTTTTTCGTTTAATTTTTTCCATTAAATATTTTTACTTTATTAACTCGATAATTGCCATTTTTGCTCCATCTGTTTTCCTAAATCCTATTTTGATTATCCTCGTATACCCCCCATTCCTTTCTTTATATTTTGGAGCGATTTCTTCAATTAATTTCTTAACTAATTTCTGAGAAAGAATACGGGATAGAAATCTTCTTGAAGCCAAATCATTTTTTTTCGCCTTGGTAATTAATTTTTCAGCAATTCTTGAAGTTTCTTTGGCTTTTGCCTCGGTTGTTTTTATTTTTTCTCTCTGGAAAATAGCAGAAACTAAGCTCTTTAAAAGAGCTTTTCTTTGATCTCTCTTCCGGCTAAATTTTCTTCCCTGTTTTAAGTGTCGCATAGAATATTATTCTTTTAGTTCAAAACCTTGTTTCTTTAAAATTCTTTTAATTTCTTTTATTCCCGTTTCTCCCATTCCTTCCAACTCCGATAAACTTTTTTCGCTTCTTCTTACAATGCCACCAAATGTTTGAATACCGTTTTTCTGAAGGGCGTGGAGTGTTCTCTTTGAAATTTTTAAATCATCAACTTTTATTTTTAGAACATCTTCTTCACTAACTACTTTTGTTTCTTTTAGGACTGGTTTTTCTTCAGCTACTTTAAAAGCCTCTCCAATCAAGCTGAAATGCTTAACTAAAATATCTGAACATTGATTGAAAGCTGCTTCGGGAGTAATAGCGCCGTCTGTTTCAATTTCAATTCTTAGTTTGTCAAAATCTGTTCTTTCCCCTACCCGCATGTTTTCTACTTTAAAGCTTACTTTTTTAATCGGAGTGAAAATAGCGTCAATCGGAATTACTCCTATTTCTGACTTACTTTTCTTTCTTTTTTCAACCGGCGAATACCCCATTCCTTTTTCAATAACAATTTCCATCTCTAACTCTGTTTTCTCGTCGTTTATCGTAGCTATTTTTGCATCTTTATTTATCAATTCAAGCTGGGCGGGTAATTTAAAGTCTGAACCCCTCACTTCTCTCCTCCCCTTTACTTTGAGGGTAGCTGTTTGAGGTTCTTCGCTGTGATTTTTAAAGCGGAGTTTTTTCAAATTCAGTATAATCATTATGGTATCTTCTTGAATGCCGGAAATTGTTGAAAATTCATGAGAAACTCCTTTAATTTTTATCTGCGTTATTGCCGCTCCGGGCAAAGAGGATAGTAAAACCCTTCTTAAAGCATTGCCAATAGTAACTCCGTATCCCGGGTAAAGGGCTTCTATTTCAAAGACCGCTAAGTTTCCTTTTTTTTCAATTAATTTTGGTTTTAGAGGTAAAGGTACCATATATTAAGTTGATTTTCATTTTAAATAAAAAATGAAGGTCAAAAATTAATTATCTTGAATAAAATTCGAATATTGCCGATATTTCGGCTGGCGGAGCCGCCTCTTCTAAAGTTGGCTTTCCCGCAATTTTCCCTTCTAATTTTTCTGCGTCTAATGTAATCCAAGAAGGGGTTTTATATTTTTTAATTTTAATTTTTAAATCTTTAAAAATATTTTTTTTCTGAGAAGAAGGATTAATGCTAATTACATCTCCTTTTTTAACTTGGTAGCTAGGATAATTTGTTTTTTTATTATTTACTGCGAAAAAACCATGATTGACAAGTTGACGCGCTTGGGCACGGGAAGAAGCAAATCCTAAACGAAAAATCACATTATCCAAACGGCTTTCCAATTTATTGATAAGAGCAAGCTCAGCATCTTCCTTTCCCCTTTTTGCTAAGATATCCTTAACATAATTTTTCATCTGTTTTTCTTCCAAGCCATACCAAAATCTTAATTTTTGTTTTTCTCTTAATTCTTTACCGTATTCTGAAAGACCTCCACCTCTTCTTTTCTTTTTAATTCCTGGGGGATAAGGCCTTTTAATAATTGTGCATTTAGGAGAAAGACACCTTTCTCCTCTTAAGAAAAGCTTCTGACCTAATCTGCGACAAATTTTACATTTACTATTTATCATTTCTTTGCATAAAGGCGAGTCCACTTAACTTATACTCTTCTTATTTTTGGCGGCCGACAACCGTTATGAGGGATAGGAGTAATGTCTTTAAGGGAAGAAATTTCTAGGCCATGGGTAGCTATAGAACGAATAGCTGATTCTCGTCCTGAACCTACTCCCTTAATAAAGACAGAAATTCGGCTTATGCCTATTTTTTTAGCTCTATCTACAATGGTCTCGGCGACTTTTGAAGCGGCAAAAGGAGTGGCCTTTTTTGCTCCCTTAAAACCAATGTTGCCAGCGCTTACCCAAGTTAAAACATTGCCCTGAGGATCGGTCAAGGTAGTTATAGTATTGTTATAGGAAGCAGAAATATAAATTTTCCCCTCGTTAATCTTTTTCAGAGGAGTTTCAATTTTGACTTCTTTCTTTACCGCTGCATCTACTTTTTCTCTTTCTTTTAACAATTCTTCTTCATTTGTAGTAATAATTCTTTTTTTACCCATATGGTATTTTTATGTTGGTTCTGCGGCTGGTTTTCTTCCGCTTCCTACTGTTTTTCTAACATTACCTCTAATAGTCCTATTATTAGTTTTTGTCCTTTGCCCCCTGACCGGCAAACCTTTAATATGGCGAATCCCCCTCCAACAGGATATATCTTTTAATCTTTTAATTGCCATCATTTTTTCTCTTTTCAATTCGCCTTCAATTTTATAATTCTTTTCAATGATTTCTTTAAGTTGATTAATTTGTTCTGATGTTAAATCTTTAGCTCGTAAAGCGGGTGAAATTTTAGTTTCTTTTAAAATTTTTCTTGCCAAAGCCCTCCCTATCCCATGAATATAGGTTAAAGCAGTTTCTATTTGTTTTTGATCGGGAATATTAATACCCGCAATTCTTGGCATAATATTTTATCCTTGTCTTTGTTTATGTTTGGGATTAGAACAAATAACGTAGAGTTTTCCTCTGCGTTTTACAATTTTACATTTTTGACAAATTTTTTTAATAGATGGTCTAACTTTCATAATATAAATAAAAATTTTTGTTATTTCCCGCGATAAATTATTCTTCCTCTTTTCTCATCGTATGGACTAACTTCTACCGTCACTCTATCGCCGACTAAGATTTTAATGCGATAAAGTCTTAATTTTCCGGAAAGGTGGGCTAAAATTTCTTCTCCATCGTCAAGTTTTACTCGGAAACTCGTGCTCGGTAAAGCTTCTAGGACAGTGCCTGATTTTTGAAGAGTTTTTTTATTAGGATTTACCATTATTTATAACAATTATAAAGGATAGCAAAATAATGAAATTTAGTCAATCTTTAACTCAATCCTAATCTTGTCTTTATCGGCGGGAGTACTTTTCGCCCAAAATGGCAATAATTTAATTTCTGTTCTTTCAATTTGGGACTGGGTGCTTAAAAATTCCGAAACTTGAGCAGAAGTTTTGCCTGTAATATTCCCTTTTAATTCCTGTTCATTTATTTCATTAAAAACTTTGGCAGAAATATTTAAATTTAAGGTATATTTTCCTAAATCCAAATCCTTTTTCTCTAAAGAAGTATATGTTATATTTAAACTTTTTTCATTAAGCTTTTTTTCGGGCGATTTTTGAAATAAGATAGTTTCTTTGCCAAAATTTTCTAAATCTGCTTTTTTAAATAATATGGCTCCGGAATTTCCTTTTATTTGACAAACAAAAGTGTTTTGAAAAGCGCCAACTGAAGGACATCCAGTTTCTAAAACTTTATCTTGAATTAGGTCTTCGCTGAAAACAAATTCTGGAGAAATTTTTTCTTTCAAATTTTTTCTGGTTTCCTCAAAAAGTTTCTGAGTTAAAGTATTTTTAGCGTTATTTATGTCTTGTTCTGTCACTTGAGAAGCTTCTCCCTTAAAACCGCCTTTCATTGATTCAGATGATTTGCCATAAAAACCAGTGTATTTGGGAGTACCAGCAAATCCAGGAATGGAAAAAGTACTAGAGCCTATATTATATTCCTCCCCTGCCTTATCGGCCCTTACTTTTACATCAATAGACGCTGGCTGAAGCTTCCCTTTTTCATACGTTCCGCCAGGGATAACTACTCTTTCTAAAGATCTGAAAATTTTACCATCAGCTGAAATAAAACGAGTATTCGCGATAATAACTTGTGAAGTCGTTGAATAATTATTATAAACCTTTATTGTGCCTTCGGCTTTTGTTTCTCTTACGGTTTTTCCCGTAGCAGAAAATTCCTGAGAAATACTTTTTTCCTCCTGAAAAAGATATCCTGGAATGGTTTTGGCGAAAATATTAATATCTTTTGTTTCTTTATTTACTGTTACTTCAATTTGAGGATTCAGTGAATCTTGCTTCGGCCAAATTATTATTTTTGCGCCAAAGCTGAAAAAATAAGAAAAAATAGCCAAACCGCCCACAATTATAACTAAAAATGAAATCAAAAAAGTTTTGGGAAATGGTTTTCTCTTTTTTATTTCTTTCTCTTTTTTTATCTTTTCCTCTTTCTTACCCCGTAGGAAGCCGAAAGTTTTCCTTTCGGATTTGGGAATTGAAACTTTTTCGCTTATCTTTTCTTCTGAAACCGAATTTGGAGGTAATATGTCTATAACTTTTTGTGGCATATCTATATTTAAATTATATCATATTTAATTTAAAACCGCTCTAATTCTCCTTACGCCGGCACCTGAACTTTCTTCTTTGGTGATTTTAAAATGACCCAATATCCCTGTTCTGTCCACGTGCGGACCTCCACAAAGCTCAATACTAAAATCGCCAATTCTGTAAACCTTTACAATATCGCCATATTTATTCGGGTCAAAAGAGATTTTAACGATTTTAAGCGCTTCATTCTTTCGGCATTTCAATCATTTCCACTGTTATATTATCTTGAATTTTTTGATTAACCAAATCCTCAATCTTTTTAATTTGTTCTTCGCTTAATTTTTGCGGATAATTAAAATCAAATCTCAATCTTTCCACCGTTATATTGCTTCCTTTCTGATAAATTTCTGGACTTAAAATTTCGCGTAAAGCGGTGAGTAATAAATGAGTAGCAGTATGATATTTTGTTGTTTGTTCCGAATTATCAGCCAATCCGCCTTTAAATTTTTGTTTGGCACCAGCGCGTGAAATTTCTTGATGTTTTTTAGACCATTTCGTAAAATCTTCCGTCTTTTAACAACTATATTTTGTTTTGGCCAACTCAATTATATTTCGGACCAGCAACACCAGTAACTCCATATATTTTCTTAGATTAAATTTAATGTTAAATTATTTATATTATTATCATTATAAAATTCTCTAAATGTGTCGTTTCTGTCTCTTACAGATAGTCCCATTTCTTTGAAAAAACTTCCGATTTAATTGATTTTTTGGAATTAATTATTTTACCGGCTTTTTTTAATCCATCTTGAATGCTTTTTCGAAACTTTTCTTCTTCATTTTGAATAACCGTTAAAATATCAGTCTTCTTGTGATTTTATTTCGGGATAAATATCTTTGTAAATTTCAATTACTTTTTGAGTTAAAGTAATTAAAAAATTATCTGGCAAATTTAAACTTTTACCATAACGAACGGCTCTCCTTAAAATCCTCCTTAAAATATATCCCCTTTCCACATTTGAAGGTAAAATTTCTTCTGAAATTAAGAAAACTGCACTTTTAATATGGTCGGCGATAATTCTTTTTGCCCTTTTCTCATTATTATACTCCAGTAATTCTCATTTTAATAATTAGGCTCAAATAAATCTGTTTCAAAAACTGAATCCTTCTTTTGAATTACCATAGCCAATCTTTCCAAACCCATTCCAGTATCAACACCTTTTTGTCTTAAATGTGTTAAGTTTTTTATCTTTATCCTGGTAATATTCATTAAAAACTAAATTCCAAACTTCGGTTCCTTAAAATGAATTTCGGTTGTCGGACCGCAAGGACCTTCTTCGCCTGTTGGTCCCCAGAAATTATCAGTTTCTTCCGCAATTTTTTAATTTGATTTTTCTGATATCCCTAATTTTTTCCAGATTTTAATCGATTCTTCGTCAGCCGGAATATCTTATCGTCGCCCTCAAAAACTGTAAAAACAGTAATCTTTTATTGGCAATTTTAATTCCTTAAAAGGAATTCGTAGGCTAATTTTATTGCTTCTTCTTTTAAAATATCCGCCAAAAGAAAAATTCCCCAGCATTTCCAAAAAAGTTAAGTGGCTTTCATCTCCCACTGACTCAATATCTGAAGTCCTAAAACATTTTTGGCAGGACGCAACATTTTCACCATAAGGAGATTTTTCTCCGAGATAATATGGCTTAAATTGCTGCATACCGGCAGTAGTAAATAAAACGCTGGGATCTGTCGGTATCAACGAAGAAGAAGGCACAATTTGTGTCCTTTTTTCTTAAAAAAATCCAAAAACTTCTGACGAATTTCGTTAGAGTTCATAAAAACTATCTCATTCTTTTTATATCTTCAAATGTCTTCTGCCAAGCCGGCAACTGTCCTATTATCTGCGTTCTCTGCACTTCAAGTCTCGGTAAATCATAATTAATTCTCTGCAGTTTTTCTCTAAGCGACTGGCTTTCTCTTTGTAAATTGCTGACCTGTTGAATATCCTTTACTTCTCTACTATTTTGAAGCTCTCTGATTTGTTGTTCTTTTGCTCTTAAATCGGCTTCAATTTTCTGTTTTTCTTCTTTCTTGGAATTTATTTCAGCTACCAATGCATCCATTTTCTGTTTGGCTTCGTCTATTTTTCTTTGTAAACTTGAAAAATCTTCGACCATATACCTCTATTTTAATTTATTTTAAGTAATTTAGCAACTTAAATTATAATTCCTCCACCTAAAAGCTCTTTGCCCCGTAAAAAACCACTGATTGGCCGGAGGTTATCGCTCGTTGAGCTTATTAAATAGTATTTTGTATTTTGTATTTTGTATTTTGTATATTTTTGCTCAACGCTGGCTCGTGACGATAGCGAATTTTTGACTTTACTTTCAATGGTAATTTTGGCGGTTTGCCAGCAATCCAATTTACATTTTTCATCGATAAGTTCTTTTTTAAATAAATCTTTTTCATTATTAGTAATAACTAAAATATTCTTTTTTATGTTTTTGTTTAAAACATAATAAGGCCCGGCGGGAAGCCCTATTCCTTTTCTCTGACCAATAGTGTAAAAAGCTAATCCTTGATGCTGACCCATAATTTTTACCTTTTTTATCAATAATCTGACCCGGCTTTTGTTTGATATGGCGGGACAAAAAATCATTTGTTGTTGTGTTAATAAAACAAATTTCCTGGGAATCTGGCGTTTCAACAGTAGGCAACCCAAATTTCTTTGCCAATTTTCTAACTTCTGTTTTGGTATAATCGCCAACTGGAAATAAAATATTCCTTAATTTTTTTTGATTTAATTGCCACAAAAAATAACTTTGATCTTTTTCTCTGTCTTTCCCTTGTAATAATTTATATTTTAATTCTCGGATTTCGGATTTAGGATTTAGGATTTCCCGCCGTTAGCGGACGTAGTGTCCGGTAGCCACAAAATCCGCTCCAATTTTTAAAGCTTTTTCGAGTAATAATCCGAATTTAATTTCTTTATTACAAACTATGCAGGGATTGGGGGTTCTGCCCGATTATATTCTTTCAAAAAATAATCAATAATTCTTTTTTTAAATTCCTTTTCAAAATTGAAAACATAAAACGGGATTTTCAAAATTCTAACCACTTTTCTTACTCTCATTTCTGCTTCTTTAGAATTGGATAGATTATTAAGTTTCATAAAAACTCCCACAATATCAAAACCAGCCCTCTTTAAAAGGGCTGCTGCTACCGAACTATCCACTCCTCCAGACATCGCAACAATAACTTTTTGATTTCTTTCCGTAGGAAACGTAGGTCTTCCTTTTGATTTTGTGCTTTTTCATTAAGTATATCTATCCGCCACTACTGAAGCCACATAAGCTTCGGGTTTTATTTTTGGCTCAAACCCATTTCCCCTAATTAAACCCGTTACCTCTTTAATCATTTCCTTAGTAACGCCGTTTTCTCCGACATCGGCGTGGATATAGCGGAATTGGTAATCTAAGGGTTCTGTGATTGCTTTTAATTTTTGGTTTAAACTTTCTCTTAATGTTAAAGCTAAATCAATTGAAAGCAAAACTTCTTCCAAAATTCTCTGATGCCAGTTATAAAATTTTTTATCGCCGTAAGAAACTTTTTTAAGAAAAAATCTTCCTCCTTCTCCTTTTCTTAGAATAACCATAACAACCGGAAAATGCGGTTCCTCGCTTGAGGGCGAATCACAACCAACTATAATCTCGTAAAACTTCTCTGGCCTTTCAGCCATATAATTCACCATCTCTTCTATCGCCTGCTCTAAAGAGAGATTACCTTTGCTCGGGCTATAAAAATTACCTTCTAAAACCTGTCTCATGATAAATTAGATTATCAAATTTAGAAAGAAAAATCAATTTTTGTTAATTTCTTTTACTATTTGAACAAATTCTTTTGGATTAAGAGAAGCTCCGCCGACTAAAAGACCTTGAAAGCCGGATTTTTTTAGATAATCTGTCGCGTTTTTAGAATTGACGCTACCCCCGTAAAGAATTGGTACAAATTTTGGAATTTGTTTTTTGATAAATTCTCTCACCTCTTTTGCTTCAGTAAAATTACAGGGTTTTCCTGTTCCCACTGCCCAAACTGGTTCATAAGTTATAATTATATTTTTAAAATCTGAATTTTTAATCTCCTTTCAAACAATTTCTTAATTGAGATAAAACTTCTTTTATATCTTCTTTTGAGCGACGATTTTTATCTCCTACACAAAGAATAACTTTTAATTTTTGTTTCAAAGCAGTTTTTACTTTTTTATTTATCATTTCATCGGTCTCGCCTAATACCCGTCTTTCAGAATGTCCCAAAATAATATATTTACAGCCGAGATTTTTTAACATTTTTGCCGATATTTCTCCAGTAAAAGCGCCTCCGCCAGTTGGCGGATTCTCCCAAAAACAATTTTGCCCTCCGAAGCTTATGGCGAAAGAGGGATCTTGTGATTTCAAAATTTGAAGATAAATAAAAGGTGGACAAATCATCACCTCTGTATTTTTTATGTTTTTTATTCCTATTTTTATAGAATTAAAAAGTCTTTTAGCCTTAGCTAAAGTTTCGGGATTCATTTTCCAATTAGCGATTATTAAAGTTTTCATAGTTTTTTCTTTTTTTATTATATCATATTGTCAAGATTCTATATCCGTCTTTTACCACCGCAATCGTATGTTCAAAATGGGCCGACAAAGAACCGTCTTTTGTTTTCCAGCCGAAACCGTCTTTGGATTTTTTAATCCGCCAGTCGCCCACCGTTACCATTGGCTCTAAACACAAAACCATTCCTTCTTGAAGTTTTATGGTTGCTTCGTTCTGAAATTTTACTTTATCAACTGTTGCTTTATCAAATGAAACTGAATTTAAAATTTCCGGCTCTTCGTGAATTTCCCTTCCAATTCCGTGGCCACAAAGCTCACGCACAACATTAAATCCCTGTGACTCAACATATTTTTGAATAGCGCGACTTATATCGCCGAGATATTTTCCAGGTTTTATTTCTTTAATTCCTATTTCTAAAGCTCTTTTGGTTATTTCAATTAGTTTCTTTGTTTCCGAGTTAATTTTCCCAACTGGCAAAGTTATTGCCATATCAGTATGAAATCCTTTATATTTTATTCCCAAATCAAGAGAAATAATATCTCCTTCTTTTAATTTTCTCTCTGAAGGAACGGCATGGACAATTTCGTCGTTTATAGAAGTGCAAAGGCAAGCAGGATAAGAATTTTTAGCTGCGCTGTCGTCCGGCACATTATAATTTTTGAATGAACACTCGCCCCCAAATTTTAAAACAAGGCTCTCTGCGAGCCTGTCTAATTCTTTGGTTGTGATCCCTGGCTTAACCTGTTTTTCTAATTCTTTTATAATTTTTGCCAGGATTTTACCGCCTTCAGCCATTATTTCGATTTCTTCTGGAGTTTTAATTTTTATCATTTAAGCACTTTTAGAATATCTTTAAAAACATTCTCAATGCTTTGTTCTCCGTTTATTTTAATTAACCTTCCCGTTTTCCTGTAGTAATTAATTATTGGCTGGACATCTTTTCTAAACCAACTTAATCTATTTTTTGTTGCTTTTAATGTGTCGTCGGATCTATGGGTTAATTCGTTTCCACACTTCGGACATTTTTTTATTTTTCTAAATTCTCCAATAAAAGGAATAATTTCTTTGCATTTTTTACAAATCCTCCTTGTGATAATTCTCTTTATTGCTACTTTATTTGAAATATCAACTAATATTACTTTTATATTTTTATCCCATTCATACCAACCAAAAATATCATCAATTAAATAAGCTTCAAAAAGCTTCCGTGGATTTCCATCCATTATAAATCCTTTTAGATTTTTTTTATTTTTTAATATCTCAACCTTATCAACCCATAGTTTAAAAATAACTGATACCGGAACTAAACCGCCTTTATTTAAAACATTTATAATTTTTTTACCCGTAAAATCTAATTTCCTTCCCCTCGCTCTTAAAAGATCTCCGCTACCAATATAATTTAAACCGAATTTTTTTTCTAAAAGTTCGGCTTGAGTTCCTTTTCCTGAACCAGATTTGCCCAATAAAACAATTATTAATGGTTTTTTAGAATGTTTTTTCATCTTAGATGGATATTTTTTAAAAAGTCTCGTATTCGCGCATTTGAAGCTGGGCTTTAATTTGACGCATTGTTTCAAGGACAACCGAAACAACGATTAATAATGAAGTACCGCCAATTAAAAATCGGAAAGCTGTAATACCCGTAATTCCTTGAATAATCGAAGGAAGCACGGCAATCGCTCCCAAAAACAAAGCTCCGATTAATAAAACTCTATTTAAAATATAATACAAAAAACTGGAGGTTGAAACGCCCGGCCTGATTCCCGGCACGAAACCGCCCATTTTTTGAAGATTTTGGGCTACTGCTTTTGGATCAAAGGTAACGGCAGTATAAAAATAGGTGAAAAGACAAACTAAAATAAAATATAAAATTCCGTAAATCCAGGGGTCTTGGAAAAAATTTCCAATGCTTTTAGCAATGGTACCTATCGCTCCACCGGCTGAACCCGCAAAATTAGCAATCATTCCCGGAAAAAGCATAATTGATAGAGCGAAAATAATAGGAATAACTCCTGCCGGATTGACATTTAAAGGCAGATAAGTAGAGGCTCCACCGTACATTTTAAATCCCCTAACTCTTTTAGCATAAGAAACCGGAATATTTCTTCTTGCTTCGTTAATCAAAACAACGCCAGCAATAATAAGTAAAGATGCGCCGAAGAAAAGTAAATATGACGGAATTTTGGCAGGATCGTAAGTGGCTATCATCTGACGAATATTATTTGGGAAATCGGCAATAATTCCTGCGAAAATCAAAAGAGAGACTCCGTTGCCAATTCCTTTTTCAGAAATTAATTCGCCCAACCACATTAAAAGAATTGTGCCTGCGGTAACTGTTACGAGCGAACCTAGAAGCAAGGCTGGAGAAAGAGTATCGATAATCCCCTGACGATGAAGTATTGTAATCATCGCATATCCCTGAAGTATAGCTAAGGGGACGGTTAATAATCTTCCGTACTGATTAAATTTTTGGCGTCCCTGCTCGCCTTCCTCTTTATACATTTTTTCTAATTGGGGGAAAATCATCGTCAATAACTGTAAAATAATCGTTGCTGTAATGTAAGGACCTAAACCAAGCATAATAATCGACAAGTTATCTAAAGCTCCTCCTGTAAACAAATTTAAAAGGCCGAAAAGCTGGTTTGTTTCGAAAAATTCCTTCATTTTTTGGGCGTCCATGCCGGGAATAGGAATATTAGCCATTATTCTAAAAAGGGCGAAAACGGCCAAAACAAATAGAATTTTATTGCGAAGATCCTTAATTTTGAAAATTTGAATTATTTTACTTAACCAGTTCATTTTCTTCTTTTACCGTCTTATTTTTGGCGGCTTCTTTGTTAATTATTTTGCCTCCGGCTTTTTCAATTTTTTCTTTTACAGTTTTTGAAACGCTACAGTTTTCAATAATCAAAGGTTTTTTAATTTCTCCCTTTCCTAAGATTTTCACCCCAGGCACCTTCCCTTTTATTCTACGAATTACCCTCTTTTCTATCAAGACTTTAGGAGATATTTTTTCTCCAGAATCAAACTTTTTTTCTAAAACTTCAAGATTAACTATAGTTGTTTTTTCTTCTTTGGGACGAAATCTATACCCTCTTAATTTCGGGTATCTTTTTATTAATTCTCGAATTATGGGTTTTAATCTCCGACCAGCCCGAGATTTTTGCCCCTTAACCCCATGTCCAGAATAAGTTCCGCGTTTTCCTCCTCGGCCAACGCGTTTTTTATTTTTTAATTTATGGATTGGTTTTATTTCGTGTAATTGCATATTTTTTCTAAATTGTCTTATTTTTTTTCTCTCTTACTTTGAGTTTTTTGAGGGCTAAAATTGTAGCTTTGGCGTTATTTAATTTATTACTCGTTCTTCCTAATATTTTTGAAGAAATATTTTTTATTCCTGCTAAATTGCAAATAACTCTAACCGTACCGCCCGCCATTACGCCCCTTCCTTTTCTTTGGGGCCTAAGTAAAACTTTAGCTGAACTGAATTTAGCATAGGTCTCGTGAGGAATAGTATTTTCGACAATTGGCACAGACACAAGATTTTTCTTGGCTAATCTTGTTGCTTTTTCTACTGCATGGGCAACATCTGATCCTTTGGCTACTCCCAAACCTACTTTTCCCATTTTATTTCCAATTATTACAATCGCCCGAAAGCGAAAACGCCGGCCGCCGGCTTTCATATGAGCGATTCTTCCTAAATCAAGTAATTTTGAATCAAATTCAGAATCTCTCTCCGATCTATTAAATCGGGGAAAACCCATAGTTGGTTTGTATTCTTTACTTTTTTCGTTTTGTGATAATTTTTCGTCTGTCATTTTTTTAGTTCGCAAAATTTAAAACTTTAATCCTCCTTCTCTTGCTCCTTCAGCCACTGCCCTTACCCTCCCATGATATTTATAGCCTCCCCGGTCAAAAACTACTTTCTCAATTTTATTTTTTAGCGCCTTTTCGGCAATTAACCTACCTACTTCGTAGGCGGTTGCTGTTTTAGCGCTAAAAAGCTCTTTATCTTTTTTGTCGTGTTGAGAAGTTAAAATTTTTTTCTTTGTTTTGATTTCTAAATCACTGGCTGTAATCAGAGTATGTTTTTTTTCATCATCTATTAATTGGGCATAAAGATGTTTCGCTGAACGAAAAACACAAAGCCGAGGCTTTTCTGCTTTGCCAAACATTTTTGCTCTTATTTTTTTATGACGTCTGTATTTTTTTTCTTTTTTCATAGACCTTTAAACAAATTAGATTACTTCCCTCCGCCTCCTGCCGCAGTCACTACTTTTTTGCCAGCTTTCTTTTTAATTATTTCTCCAAGATATCTAATTCCCTTTCCTTTATAGGGCTCGGGAACACGAGTTTTTTTAATTTTACTGGCTATCTCTCCAACTAATTCCTTGTTAATTCCAGAAACCGTAACAATATTTTTTTCTATTAAAAATTTAATACCAGGCTGACATTTAATTTTTACTGGATGTGTGAAACCAACAAATAAAGTTAAATCTTCCCCTTCCAAAGCAGCTCGATAACCCAAACCTTCAATTTATAGTTTTTTTTCAAAGCCTTCGGTTACTCCTTTAATTATATTATTTAAAATAGCTCTTGTAGAACCCCAAAAAGCATTGGTTTTTTTAGTCTCTATTTTGGGCGAAACTAAGATTTCTCCTTCTTTTTGTTCAATTTTAACTTCAGGCCGAGCAGTAAAAGACAGCTCTCCCTTGGGTCCCTTAATTGTTACATTATTATCGTTGATTTTTACTTCAACGCCCGCTGGTATTAATATTGGTTTTTTTCCAATTCTAGACATATTATTTTTACCAAATTTTACAGATTATTTCTCCTCCCAATTTCTTTTTTCGAGCTTCTTTATCGGTCATTAAACCTTTAGAAGTTGAAATTATAGCAATGCCGTAGCCGTCTCTAACTCTATTGATTTTCATCGCCGGCAAATAAATTCTTTGACCAGGCTTAGAAATTCTTTTGAGTCCAGAAATTACCGGCATCTTATCTGAATATTTTAAAGTAATCTCAAAAATTTTCTTTGTCTTTTTTCCCTTCTTCTCAACTTTCTCAATAAAATTTTCCTTATCTAAAATTTTGGCAATTTCATATTTTAAATTAGAAAAAGGAATATCGACTGTTTCTTTATTAACAGCCTGCGCATTTCTTATAATTGTTAACATGTTAGAAATTGGATCTGTCATATTTTACCAAGATGATTTCTTTATTCCTGGAATTAATCCTTGATTTGCCATTTCTCTAAAACAAATTCTACATAATCCAAAATCTCTTATATATCCCCTTTTTCTTCCACAGCGAAAACAACGCCTAACAACTCGCGTTTTGAATTTTGGTTTCTTTAAAGATTTTGCTATTTGTGCTTGCGTAGCCATATTATGCTTTAATTGGAAATCCTAATAATTTTAATAATGCTAATCCTTCTTCTTTTGTCTTTGCTGTAGTAACAACAGTTATTTCCAAGCCAAAGATTTTTTTAATCTGTTCTGGTGATATTTCGGAAAAACAGATATGCTCTTTTATACTTACGGTTAAATTACCTTCCTTGTCAAAAGCTTTTTGCTCGATTCCTCGAAAATCTCGGGATCGAGGTAGGGTGATATTAATAAGCCTCGTTAAAAAATCATTCATTTTACCTTTCCTTAAAGTAACTTTTGCTCCGATTGCCATACCTTGTCGTGTTTTAAAACTGGAAATTGCCTTTTTAGCTAAGGTTAAAACTGGTTTTTGGCCAGTAATAATTTTTAAATCATTTAAAATACTTTCGGCAATCTTTTTTTGCTCATCAGAGGTTTTTCCAGCTACTTCACGCCCAAAACCGGTATTTAAAACAACTTTTTCAATCTTTGGAACAGCCATAACGCTTTTATATCCAAATTTTTCTTTCATTTGAGGAACAACTTCTTTTTGATATTTTTCTTTTAAACTTAACATAATTGTTTGCTATTTATTAAATCTCTTGACTACATTTTTTACAAACTCTGTATTTCTTTTTTTCAACAATTTTGTAGCCAACTCTCGCTGCCTTTCCGCATTTAGGACAAATAAGTTTTACATTAGAAACATTAATTGGAGCTGGGAGATGAATAATTTGTCCTTTTTCTCCCTGTCGGCGACCTCTGCGATGTTTTGTTTTGAGGTTTAATCCTTCAATAATAACTTTTCTCTCTTTAGGAAAAGCTGTCAAGACTTTTCCTTTCTTGCCTTTATCCTTACCCGAAATTATTAAAATTGTATCTCCTTTTTTAATCTTCATATTATTAAATAAGTTCTTCTGCCAAAGTGGCTATCTTTTCAAAGCCTTTTTCCCTGATTTCTTTTGGAATTGGGCCAAGAATTCTTCCTCCTTTCGGCTCTTTATTTGCTTCTATAATTACAGCGGCATTTTCATCAAAACGGATATAGCTTCCATCTGACCTGCGAAAGGGTTTTTTCTGACGAACAATTACAGCTTTTACAACATCGTGTTCTTTTACTAATCTTCTCGGCTCAGCGACTTTTACCGTGGCAGTAATTATATCTCCGATTTGTCCGTATCTTCTTTTACTGCCTATCATAACCTGAAAACACTGGATAATTTTGGCTCCAGAATTATCTGCTACATTTAACATTGTTCTGTGCTGAATCATATTTTTAGTAAATTACTCTTCTATTTTTTGTTTATTATTCTCTTCCACAACAGAATTTTCTGGCTCTTTTTTTTCTTTTTCAGCTTTAGTTTGAATTTTTTCTATCACGCACCATTTTTTGTCTTTACTTTTTGGTATACATTCTTCAATAATAACTTTGTCTCCAATATTATAATTTTCCCCATTTGTGTGAGCCTTATATTTCTTTCTTATCCTATATCTTCTTTTATATTTAGAATGTTCTTTTATTCTTTCAACCTCAATAACAATCGTTTTTTGCATTTTATTCGATATGACTTTTCCAATTAATTGTTTCTTTGGCATATTTATTGATTATTTAAAATGGTTAAAATTCTAGCGATATCTTTTTTTATTTTTCTTATTTCTCTAACATTCTTCACTTTGCCTGAAGCGAGATCAAATCTAAGTTGTCTTAATTTCTCTCGCGAATCTTGAAGTGATTTTTGCAATTCAGATTTTGGTTTTTGACGAAATTCAGTAATTTTCATTATCTTTATCTTTTTACAATTTTAGTTTTTATCGGCAATTTATCGCTGGCCTTTTTTAAAGCCTCTCTGACAATTTCTTCTTTTAAACCGTCCATTTCAAAAATAATTCTTCCCGGTCTTATTGGGAAAACATAATGATCAACTGCTCCTTTTCCTCCGCCCATGGGTACTTCGGTTCCTTTTCTGGTTATTGGTTTTTCGGGAAAAATTCTAATCCAAAGTTTTCCTCCTTTTTTTAAATATCTCATAATGGCTCTTCTTGCAGCTTCCAATTGCCTACTTGAAATCCAATAAGTGTCTAAGGTTTTTAAACCGAAAGAACCGAAAATAAGCTCGGTTGCCCTATTTTCAATGCCTTTTGACCGTCCCTTTCGCCATTTTCTATGTTTTACTCTTTTTGGCATTAACATATTAGTATCTTATTAAAATTTCTCTCCTTTATATATCCAAACTTTTATTCCTATAACTCCATAAGTACAATAAGCTTTTTGTTCGGCGTAATCAATATCTGCCCTGATGGTTTGACGAGGAAGTTGACCTTTTTTAAGCCATTCTCTTCTGGCAATTTCCGCTCCATTAAGCCGTCCGGAAACTTCAATTCTTGCTCCTTTTACTTCTTTATTTGCTATAATTTTTTCTAAGGCCTGCTTTAAAACCCTTCTGAAAGGAATTCTTTTTTCAATTTGACTGGCTATCCACTGGCCAGAAATCGCAGCTGACAGCCAAGGATTTCTTATTTCTCTTATTTCAATTTTTAATTCTTTTTTATCATCGGTTTTTTTAATTAAAGGAAAAATATTTTTTATAATATCTTTTCTTAGTTCTTCAACGCCAGAACCTGCTCTGCCTATGATTAAACCCGGCCTTGCTGTATTAATAATCACATTGGTCTTTCCAGGAAATCGCTCAATCTCAATATTTTGAACACTACTGTCTTTTAGCTTCTTTTTAAGAAATTCTCGAATTTTAAAATCTTCCTTTAAAGCGAGAGGAAAATTTTTGTAAAATCCACGGGAATCCCAATCACTTATATCTCTTATACTAAAAACTTTTGGATGGACTTTATGCGACATGGAAATAATTTTAAAATGCCTTACGCCTAAAAATTCTTCTAATATCTTTATCAATTTTCGGCTTTTTAATTTCTAATTCGGGCTTTAATTTTGGTTTTTCAGAAAGTTTTTTCTCTTTTAAAACTTCTTCAATTTCTGGAGTTTTTTTAGTTTCTTTAGTTATATCTGGCTGAAATTTTTCTTTCACAACCTCCTTTACTTTCTTTCTCTTTTTTGCTTTTTGCTCAATTTCATCTAGAGTTATTGTGATATGAGAAGTTTTTTTCTGGATTTGATAAGCCATTCCCCTTGCCCGAGGTCTCCATCTTTTTAATTTTGGCCCTTCATCTGCCGTAATTTTTTGGATATAAAGATTTTTTTCATCCAATTGAAAATTATTTTTAGCATTAGCGACGGCTTGTTTTAAAAGTTTAAGTAAAATCGGTGCTGTTCTGTTTGGTGTAAAATTTAAAATTATTTGAGCTTGCTCAACTGATTTCCCTCGAACTAAATCTATGATTAAACGGACTTTCCGAGGAGCGATACTAAGATATCTTAATTTGGCTGTAACTTGCATAAATATTAATATTGCTTTATTTCTTTACTTCTTTTCTCCGTCTTTTGCCGCTTCTACTTTTGCGGTCTCTTTTTCGACCGCTGCAGTCTCTAATTCTCTTTGCATTCTTCCTCCATGCCGACCGAATTTGGTAGTCGGAGAAAATTCTCCCAGTTTATGACCCACCATTTCTTCTGTTACATTAACAGGAACGTGCTCTCTACCGTTGTGAACGCCAAAAGTGAAACCAACCATTTCTGGCGAAATCGTGCAATCCCGGGACCAAGTTTTAATAATGGTTTTAGTTCCGGGCTTTAAATTTTTGATTTTTTTTATTAATTTTTCGTCCACATAGGGACCCTTCTTAAGACTTCTTGCCATAATTTCGAGCCTCAGCGAGAAATTATATGGTTCTGCCTAAGGCATATGGTTAATATAATATTTTACTTCTTTTTCTTCTTTCTTCTTTGGATTATGAATTTATTTGTCCATTTTCCTCTTTTTCTTGTTTTCACTCCCAAGGCTGGTTTTCCCCATGGCGTTTTGGGATGTTTCATTCCTATGCTTGTCCTCCCCTCTCCTCCTCCGTGAGGATGATCAACCGGATTCATTGCTGTTCCACGGACTGTCGGCCTGATTCCTTTCAAACGAACTGGACCCGCTTTCCCAATGGTTTTGAAAATATATTCTTGGTTAGAAACCATTCCAATAGAAGCGAAGCATTCAGCTGGAATTTTTCTGATTTCCAAAGAAGGAAGCTCTAAATGAGTAAAATTCCCTTCTTGAGTTAAAACCCGAGCGCCAGTTCCTGCTCCTCTTATAAATTTTCCTCCCTTACCTGGTTCTATTTCAATATTATAAACCATTGTTCCTACGGGAATATTTTTTAATTTCATTCTGTTGCCGGTTTTAATTTCTGTTTTTTCCGCAAAAATTATTTCATCTCCAATTTTTAAACCCTGGGGGGCTAAAATATATTTTTTTTCTTTATCTTGATATTCTAAAAGGGCTAAAAAAGCGTTTCTGTAAGGATCGTATTCTATGGCAATTGTTTTAGCTGGAATATTTAATTTATCCTGGCTGAAATCAACAATTCTGTAAAGCCTTTTCGCCCCACCTCCCTTATGACGAACTGTTATTCTTCCATTTTTTGCTCTCCCCGCTCTCTTTTTAAAAGATAAAAGCAATTTCTTTTCCGGCTCTTTTTTTGTTAACAATTTATTCATATATAAGTTTTATATTGGCAAAACTTCTATTTTTTGCCCTTCTTTTAATTGGATAATTGCTTTTTTATAACCTTTTTTCACGCCAGTTGTTCTCCCTAATCTTCTTTTTTTAGAGGAAATATTAATAACTTTAATATTCACGACGTTCACTCCATAAACATCTTCAATCGATTTCCTTATTTCATTCTTAGTAGCATCGTCTTTAACTTTGAATACGTATTTGTTTTTTGAAGCCAAATTTGTTGCTTTTTCAGTAATATGGGGCGAATGAAGGAACTTCCAACCAAAACCTGGCCTCTTGTCTTTTATTTTGGGGACTTTAACTTCAGCGGGTTTTTCTACCTTTTGTTTTTCAACTACTTTTTTTACTTTCTCTTTTTTTTCAATCTTTTTTCCCTTACTCTCTAGGGATTTAACGGAAGATGGTTTTTTATCTTCTAGTTTTTTCTTTTTTAAAAAATCGAACATATTTGTTTTACTTTAAAAAGGTTTCTTTAACAATTTTTATAGATTCTTTCGGCATAACAAGATATTTAAAAGAGAATAAAGATAGTGCATTTAAATCTTTTGCTTGGATTGTTTCGACTCCTGGTAAGTTTTTAGCAGCTGTAATAAGATTTTTATCTATTTCTGGTAAAATAATCAAACAGCTTTGTTTTTTACAAGGAAGTTTTTTAAAGATTTCTGTCATTAATTTAGTTTTGGGTTTCTCTATTTTTAACGTATCTAATAATATTAATAAATTATTTTTAACTTTAGCGGAAAGTGCCATTAATAAGGCTAATTTTTTCATTTTCTCATTAATTTTCTTCTTGAAATTTCTTTCTTTTGTAGGACCAAAAGTTACTCCTCCGCCCTTCCATAAGGGAGAACGAATTGAACCGTGTCTGGCTCTACCTGTTCCTTTTTGCCTCCATGGTTTTTTTCCTCCACCTCTAACATTTCCTCTATCTTTGGTGTGAGCAATAATCTTTCTTTTATTCGCCATCTGACTAACAATAATTTGGTGAATCAAATCAGGATTTAGTTTAACATCAAAAATTTCCTTGGGGAGTAAGGTCTGGCTAACTTCTTTTCCTTCCTGATTGTAAACTATGGCTTTCATATATTTTTAACTTTTAATTTCTAATAATGTCTCCCTTCTGCCCGGGACTGCACCCTTTACAGCTAATAAATTATTTTCTTTATCAATTTTTATTACTTTCAAATTTCGAACTGTTTTCCTTTGAAAGCCAGTTCTTCCTGGCATCTTTCTTCCTTTAATTACTCTTTCTGGAAAAGAAGAACCTGTTGAGCCAAGAGTTCTCTGTTCGTGTTTTGCACCGTGCGTAGCGTTTCTTCCATGGAATCCCCATCTCTTCACTGCCCCTTGGAATCCTTTCCCTTTGGAAATTCCAGATATTTTTATTTTATCTCCTTCCTGAAAAACTGAAACATCAATTTTATCGCCTAAATTAAAATTGTTAAATAGTTTCTGCGTATCGGTTATTTCGCTATTTCTAATTTCTTTTAAATATCTAAACTCTTTTCCTTTTTCGGTTTTTTTAATTCTCTTTTTTTTCTCAATAAATCCAACTTGAATAGCATCATAACCATCTTTATCTTTTGTTTTAATTTGTACAACTTGGCAGGGTCCAGCTTCAATTATGGTTATTGGTATAACATTTCCTTTTTCATCAAAAACCTGTGACATACCTAATTTTCGACCTAATATAAATTTCATGGAACACTAATTTACTTTGATTTTAGCCGATTTGTGCTGATAATTGAAAACCGGGCGTAGCCCGGTTTTCTACCATTGGCTATTTGCTTTATAAAATTAGTTTTTAATAAATAATAATTTCAACATTTCTATTGTACATTAAAAATTGAAATATGTAAAGCAAAAATAGCTTATATTACATCTTTATTTCAATGTCCACTCCGGCAGGAAGATTTATATTCGTTAAAGCGTCAATAACTTTCGCGTTAGGGCTTAAAATGTCAATCAATCTTTTGTGAATCCTCATTTCAAACTGTTCTCTAGCATCTTTATGAACAAAAGAAGAACGATTTACGGTGTATTTCCGGGTTTCTGTAGGTAAAGGAACTGGACCTAGTACTTCTGTTCCATAACGCAAAACAGTCTCAACAATCTGTCGAGCAGAATTATCAATAACTTTATGGTCATAAGCCCTAAGCTTAATCCGGAGCTTCGACTTAACAATTTCTTCAGCTGATTCTGTTTTTTTCTTTGTCGGCATCTTTTTAATTTTTCTTTTTTAATTTACTTTACTATTTTTGTAACTATACCTGCTCCAACTGTCTTTCCTCCTTCTCTAATAGCGAATTTTTGTTTTTCTTCCATCGCGACAGGAACTAATAATTTTATCTTTAGATTCACCGTATCCCCAGGCATAACCATTTCTGTACCTTCTGGTAAAACAACATCGCCGGTAATGTCAGTAGTTTTAAAGTAAAATTGGGGCTTATAACCTGTGAAAAATGGAGTATGTCTTCCTCCTTCTTCTTTGGTTAAAATATAAACTTCTCCATCGAATTCAGTATGAGGAGTAATACTGCCAGGTTTGGATAGGATCTGGCCCCTTTCGACATCTTCTTTCTTTAAACCTCTAAGTAAAATTCCAACATTATCTCCGGCCCTTCCTTCATCGAGCATTTTATTAAACATCTCAACACTAACAGCTACGGTTTTGATGGTGTTTTTAATACCGACTAATTCTACTTCGTCGTTGGGATGAACCACTCCTCTTTCAATCCTTCCAGTTGCTACTGTTCCTCTGCCCTCAATTGAGAAAACATCTTCAATAGCCATTAAAAATGGTTTATCTGTATCTCTTGTGGGTTCGGGGATATATGTATCTAAAGCATTAAGTAAATCAAAAATAGGTTTCGCTACTTCATCATCAGCGGATTTCGCTTCCAAAGCCTTTGTCGCTGAACCTCGAATTATTGGGATTTCATCTCCTGGGAAACCATATTTCTTTAAAAGTTCTCTAACTTCAGATTCCACAAGGTCAATAAGTTCTTTGTCTTCGACCATATCGATTTTATTTAGAAAGACAACCATATAAGGAACCCCAACTTGGCCAGCAAGCAAGATATGTTCTCTGGTCTGGGGCATTGGTCCATCAGGAGCAGAAACTACTAAAATCGCTCCATCCATTTGGGCAGCACCGGTAATCATATTTTTTATATAGTCTGCGTGACCTGGACAATCAATATGAGCATAATGTCTTTTTTCGGTTTCATACTCAACGTGACAAACCGAAATTGTAATTCCCCTTGCCTTTTCTTCAGGAGCTGAATCAATTTCATCAACGCCCTTTTGGGAAGCTTTAAATCCTTTAAGATTTAAAGCTTTCAAGATAGCGGCAGTTAAAGTAGTTTTCCCATGATCGACGTGACCGATGGTACCAACATTAATATGGGGTTTTGTTCGTTCAAATTTTTCTGCCATTTTTTATTTGTCTACGAATTTACTGATTTTACGGATATTACTATTCGTAAAAATTCGTAATTTCGTAGTGATTATTATATATTAATTATTTTAATAAAAAATAAGAAAAGGTCAATAGCTAAAATGGTAAATCTTCAATTTTTAACGGTTCCTCTTCCAATTCCTTTGGTATTCTTGGTTTTTCTTCTATTATAGGAACATCTTCTTTGGCGAGAACTTTATTTCTCGCTTCGCTTGAAATAGGAAATTCCTGATTTATTTGGGGAACGAGAATAGTTTGTTGATTTAAATTTTCTTTTGAATTTTTAGAGGATAATTCTTTTTTAAAATCTTCAAAACTCGTTATTACAATTTCCGGTTTCCCATTTTCCACAATAATAAATTTTCCTCCGCTTTTTTGAACAATATCTTTTATTTCATTAAAATCCATAAATTTAAAATTATCTTCTTTTCCCCTCAATAATTTCCTGAGATACATTTGCCGGCACTTCTTCATAATGGTCGAATTCCATGGTGAATGTTCCTCTCCCTTCAGTCAAGCTCCGAAGAGAAGTAGCATAACCAAACATTTCCGCTAGGGGAATTTTTGCGTCAATTACTTTCATATTTAATCTATCTTTAGTCTCTTCAATTTTTCCTCTTCTTGCCGATAAATCTCCGATGATATCTCCGAAAAAATCTTCAGGAATTATTACTTCTAATTTCATTATGGGCTCAATTAAAATTGGCTTCGCTTTTTTTGTCGCATCCTGAAGAGCCATTGAACCTGCGATTTTAAAAGCCATTTCCGAAGAGTCAACTTCGTGGAAAGAACCATCATATAGGGTCACTTCCATATCAACCAAAGGATATCCCGCTACTACTCCTTTTTCCATTGCTTCTTTTATTCCTTTTCCAGCAGCTGGAATAAATTCCTGAGGGATAGTTCCTCCTTTAATTTCATTGATAAATTCAAACCCTGCTCCTCTCTCTTTTGGCTTCACTCTCAAAAAAACGTGTCCGTATTGACCCCGTCCGCCCGATTGCCTAATATATTTTCCTTCTGCCTCCGCTTCTGCCTTTATCGTTTCTTTATAAGCCACTTGAGGTCTACCAACATTTCCCTCAACCTTGAATTCTCTTTTCATCCGGTCAACTAAAATATCAAGGTGAAGTTCGCCCATCCCAGAAATAATTGTTTCTCCTGTTTCTGGATTTCCTTTCACTCTGAAAGTTGGATCTTCCTCAGATAATCTTTTAAGAGCTAAGCCCATTTTTTCCTGGTCAGCTTTGGTTTTGGGTTCAATCCTGACAGATATTACTGGCTCTGGGAAGATGATTTTCTCAAGGACAATGGGATTAGTTTCATCACAAAGAGTATTACCAGTAGTGGTATTTTTTAAACCGACAGTAGCTCCGATTTCTCCGGCATAAATTTCTTCCACTTCCTCTCTGGAATTAGCGTGCATTCTTAAAATTCGGCTGATCCTTTCTTTTTCGCCCGTGGTTGAGTTTAACACATAAAAGCCTTTTGTCAAACGACCAGAATAAACCCGAAAAAATGTTAAAGTGCCAACATAGGGATCAGTAGCAATTTTGAAAGCTAAAGCTGAAAATGGCTCATCATCCGACGCCTTCCTTTCCAACTCTTTGCCTGTTTTTGGATCAGTACCTTTTACGGGTGGCAAATCAACTGGACTGGGTAAATAGTAAATTACGCCGTCGAGCATCAATTGGACGCCTTTATTTTTTAAAGCGCTTCCGCAAAATACTGGAACGAGTTTGTAATTTAAAGTAGCTTGTCTTAAAACTTTTTTTAACTCATCTATTGATATTTCTTCTTTGGATAAATATTTTTCTAGAAGTTTGTCGTCTTCAGCAGCAATTTTCTCAATTAATTTTTTTCTCCATTCGATTGCTTTTTCTTTCATGTTCTCTGGAATCTCTTCTTCCTTTATAATCTCTCCGTGTTCTCCTTCAAATTTAAACGCTTTCATATATAGAAGATCGACAACTCCTTCAAAATTTTCTTCCTCTCCTATCGGCAACTGAAGAGCTACGGCGTTGGGAGTAAGTTTGTGCCATATTGATTCCAAATCTTTTTCAAATTGAGCGCCCATTCTGTCTAATTTATTAATAAAGCAAATTCTAGGAACATTAAATTTGTCCGCTTGACGCCAGACGGTTTCTGATTGGGGTTCAACACCGGCCACGCCGTCGAAAACAACTACTGCGCCGTCCAAAACTCTCAAAGATCTCTGGACTTCGGCGGTAAAATCAATATGACCGGGAGTATCAATGATATTAATCCTGTATTCGTTTTCTTTGTCTTTAGAAGCGTCTGTCGGTTTCCAAAAACAAGTCGTGGCAGCAGCAGTAATGGTTATCCCTCTTTCTCTTTCTTGAGCCATCCAGTCCATAATCGCCTGACCGTCGTGGACTTCTCCTATTTTATGAGAAACGCCTGTGTAAAATAAAACTCGCTCACTGACCGTTGTTTTTCCGGCGTCAATGTGAGCAATAATTCCTATATCTCTGTTTTTTTCAATTGGGTAAAGTCTTAGCATAAATTTCTACCAGGCGAAATGCGCAAAAGCACGATTAGCTTCTGCCATTCTGTGTGTATCATCTTTTTTCTTTACTGCCGACCCTTCGTTATTGGCAGCCAAAATTATTTCTTCGGCCAATTTTTCGGCCATTGGTTTTCCTTTTTTTGATTTGGCAGCGTTAATTATCCAGCGAAAAGCCAAGGTAATTTTTCTATCTCCTTTTACTTCCATCGGCACCTGATAAGTCGCTCCCCCTACTCTTTTTGGTTTTACCTCTAATAAAGGTGAGGTATTTTTAAGTGCTAAATCAAAAAATTCCAAAGGCTCTTTTTGGGTCTTAGTTTTAATAATATTAAAAGCGCTATAAACAATTTTTCTGGCAATTGTTTTTTTGCCCTTTCTCATCACCTGATTGATGAGTTTTGCCACTTCCATACTGTTATAAACAGAATCGGGCTGAATAACTATTTTTTCTTTTTTCTTGTGAGACATAATAAAATATTTTTGTTAATTGCTTCGCGATTACAGAAAGCGAAACGACCAGTTTGTTTAATTATTGCGCTTTCTTTGTTCCATATTTGCTTCTTTCTTGTTTTCTATTCTCAACTCCGCCCATATCCAACATTCCTCTTACAATATGATATCTTACCCCCGGCAAATCTTTTACCCTTCCGCCTCGGATTATAACCACCGAGTGCTCCTGTAGATTATGGCCTTCGCCAGGAATATAAGCGGTAACTTCCATCCCATTAGTTAATCTTACTCTCGCAACTTTTCTTAAAGCGGAATTTGGTTTTTTGGGAGTAACGGTAAAAACTTTAACACAAACTCCTCTTTTAAATGGCGCGGGGTAATAAATAGGTCGATTTTTTAAAGGATTAAAACCAAAAGTCAAAGCGGGCGTTTTATGACGCTTTATAATTTTTTTTCTGCCTTTTTTAATTAGTTGGTGTATAGTCGGCATGTTTATAAAAAATATTAAGCGCTATGCGCTTATAATATAATAATTTAACAAATTTAAAATAAAATGTCAATGGAATAAAAAATAGTGATTATAAAAGTATAATGTATATAAAATATTAAAATGGCGACAACCCTCCTGTTATTATTGTAAAAAGCGGTTTACATATATAGGGGAACCCGACATAAAACATAAATAAAAGTGCGATTATTATTAAAAATGGATTTGTTTGAAGTAATAGTTTAATTTTTTCAAGCGAAGAAGGTAAGGCGGTAAAAAAAATGTGTGATCCATCAAGGGGAGGAATTGGCAATAAATTAAATATTCCTAAAGTAAGATTTAACCAAACAAAAACAGAAAAAAAGGAGATTAATGCGGGATTAGAAAATTCGAAAAATCTTAATAGAAGACCAATAATTAAAGCACTTAAAAAATTTGAGCCTGGTCCAGCCAAACCTACCAATGCTGTCCCCCATTTTTGATTCCTTAAATTATAAGGATTAAAAGGAACTGGTTTGCCCCAACCAAATCCAATAATAAAAATAAGTAGAGTCCCAAAGGGATCAAAATGAGCCAGAGGATTTATGGTTAAACGGCCTGCATTTTTCGCGGTAGGGTCGCCTAAAAAATAAGCAGCTTGCGCATGAGAATATTCATGGATACTAAATCCTAATAAAATTGCTACAGCTACCATCAAATACGATATTGGATCTACAAAAAGAAGTTGTATGAGCATATTAAAACTATATCATACTATTGCTAAAATTTAAAATTTTTGATAATAATAATATATATGTCTAAACAATGTGCTATCTGCGAAAAAAAATCTATGATGGTTTGGAGAAGAGTAAGATTAAGGGCAACTAAATTCAACCCGACCGTCAAAAGAAAACAATACGCTAACCTTCAATGGACAAGATTACTTTCTGGTAAGCGAGTTTTAGCTTGTACGAAATGTATCAAAACTTTGGGAAAGAAGAAGTAATTTTCAATTTTAATTTTCCCGGGGCATAGTGTAGCGGCAACATGCGCCCTTGGGGTGGGTGCGACGGTGGGTTCAACTCCCACTGCCCCGACCAAAAAACAGCGGATTTGACGCTGTTTTTTGGTTACCCTATCATTCTTTCTAGGAGATCGTTTCCGGCAAATAATCTAAGTGGGTGTCAAACCCATCAGTCCTCAGACCAATGAGATATAAGACTCCCAGAAAAAGCTTTTGTCCCAGAATCTGACTAGAAAGGTTATGACAGGGCTACTTTAATTTTAACAAGTCAAAAATTGTCGTCAACCCTCGATATCAAAAATTAGAGTCCGAAAATATCTACCATTTGTTTAATCATTGAAACTACGACTGGCGGCGCCAATAAACTTACCGAAGGAACTCCTAAATCATTATTAATTACCCATGGTTTTTCAATAATTACTACTTTTTGATTTTTTTCATCCCATTGATATTCATATTCTGGAGTAATTTCATAATCGTCAACATATTCTTTAGATACATTGGTGGGAATTGAGTTTCTTAAAAGAATTTTTGGGATCCCATAAAGAGAAATTGCTTGATTTATTAATCTTTCGTCAAGTTCTAATCTTTCTCTGATGGGAGAAATTCCTAATTCATCTCCTTCTTTCGATACCATTTCTATTTCCTGACAATCAGGATTGTCGCAAATTAAACGAAATTCTTTTTTGTCCTCATTGTAGCTGATTTTGGAAGTTGGCAGTAGTTTTAAATTTCTGGAAGTTTTACAAAGAGGACAAATTCTACGCCATTTGATTCTTTCATCAATAACTGATTCTGGAACATCAAGAAGAATAAAAACATCGGGATCATCTCTATAGCCAATTAAATCTCGGAAAAACAAAGCAAAATTTATTTGGTCTAATCCTCTAGGAAAACCGTCTATAAAAATAGCTTTCTTTCCCTTTTTGGCAATTTCTCTTTTTGCCAAAGTTAAAATTAATTCAGTTGGCAAAAGTGTTTTAGTGCTTCTTTGCTCTAAATTTTTAATTATTTCTTCCAAAGAAAAGTTGCCTCGATAATTTCTTTCTAAAAAACTAACTAATTCTTTCTTGTTTTTTTCGTCTTTTAATTCTTCATCAAGATTTCTAATCATATCTCCAATAGAAAAATGTGTCACCTTATCATTTCCGACTATCTCCGCCAACATTTTAGAGTAAGTTCCTTTACCAGAATTCTTTTTGCCTAAAAGATAGGCAATAAAAGTATTATTTTTGAGAAAATCTTTTATTTTTTTTATCTCTGTTCCTGCCTTTAAATTAAAATATTTCTCTCTTTCTTTTGGGTTATTTAAATCAAATTTTTGGGGGGCTCCTTCAATTTTAGTTTTAAAAATTGGAAATTCCATAATTGATTAATTATTTATAATTTTTAGATAATTACCATCGGCAAAAATTTTAATATCATTATCTTGGTCTGTTCTCAATATTTTAATACCATATTTTTCCAATATTTCCAAGACTTCCCGATGAGGATGTTAATAAAAATTATTTTCTCTAACTATACTCCTTTTACAGAATTTTACTGCGTTTAAAAAACAACCCAAAACCGCCAGTGGCGGCTTTGAGTTGAATTGCTATTTTAAATTTTAATAGTCTACTTTCCTAAAATTCGGAACATTTTTGTTCCGCAGGAAGGACAAATACCAGTCATTGCTCTTCTCTTTGTCCCACCCTTCCCCTTCATTGAAACTTCTTTTTCATCTTTCATTTCTTTCTTGGCCTTACATTTTACGCAATATCCTTGTGTCATAGTTTATAGATATTTAATTTATGATTCTAAGGTTTGAAATCGACCTTTCTTTGGGAGTTCCCCTTTATAGGAGTTTTCCACACTTTTATTACCCTTATTCTAATTTAGTTTAAGCAAGGAATATAGTCAATACCCCTTAAAATTAGGAGAACATTAGCCATCCTGGTTTAAAAATAAGTAAAATCCCCAAAACCAGTATCAAAATCCCCGCAATTAATGTTGAATATCTGTTATATTTATCCGAAAAGCCGAAACGATTTAAAGTAAAGAAGGCAAAACCGAATACAATAAAGTCATCCAGCATATAAAATATATTATACATAATTAAATAAAGGTAATACTGAATTGTTCCTAGTCCCTGACCTGCTAAAACCCGTGTATATATTACAGGAAAACCGGCAGAACAGAAGAATTCAACCAAATTTACTCCGAAAGCTAAAGCGATTACTCCGAAAAGTGTAGCCGGAACGGTTGCTGGTTTCAAAATATTATTCATTCTTTCCATGAACTTTTCTTGAGATTTTGAATGGTCAATCACTTTACAAACACCAGGTTTCCAGGTGATAAAATCTTTAATACGCCAAATCCCAAAGCCAATTCCAAAAAGTCCAATAAGTATTTTTGTTAAAGAAACGAAACTCACGGCCAAAAATACGTTTAACCAGGCAGACATAAAAAGAAAATATAAAAGTCCTTCGGCGAAAATAAAAGTTCCTCCTACTAAAGCTATTTTTTTTCGTGATTTCAATGATAAAAGCATAGAAATCAAAACAACCAACACCCACATCGCACAGGGATTAAAACCGTCTAATGTCCCCAAAATTACTGTTAGAGCGGGTAGAGATATTTTTGAAAGGTCAATTTCGCCGAAAATTGGGACTTTAATTTTTTCTGAAACTGTTTTTTCTCCTCCAAGACATTCTTTTAAGCACCCTTCAATATCTTTACCGATCTTTTCGTTAAAACCGACAAAATATTTAGTAGGTGTAAAAGTTACGGGAACAAAACCTTTTTCGTTATTCGGCACATTATATTTATCGTAGAATTCGTTTAAAAGCTTCTGATTTTCGGGGCTGGAAATTATTTCATATTCATTTATTTTGAGTTCGGAATATTTTTCTTTTAACGTCTTAAGAAATTCTTTTTCTGCCTTACAATGAGGACAGGTGGCGCTATAGAAAAAGTTAATTTCGACTTTATCTTGTTGTGCAAAAGTAAAACTAAAACTTCCAAATAGAAGATAAAAAAATAAAATTAAATAAAAACACTTTTTCCCCATATTTTTAATATTTACGGTTGCAAAATATCTTCGGTTCGACCATTAATGGAGATGATTACATCTTTGACTGTCGGAAATTGTTTAAGCGTCTGGGTGATTTGAGCGTGAATTGCCGAAACTCTACAAGAACCTCCGACTTGAAATTCCAGCTGTTCGTCAAAATCAACCTTAGCAACGTCATTCTCAATTGTTAATTTTTGAATTTTTACTCCTGAATTAATATTGGTGAAAAAACCTTCTGATTTTTCTTTTTCGCTTGGCCCCTTCAATAAATCCTCCAAAACTGCTCTAGCGACTGCTGAAGTTTTTGGAATTTCTCTTTCAACCGGAAAAACTTTATTGCAAGAAACTTCAGGATCAAGTTTATTATTATTAAAATAAACTTTCACTTTTATTATTTCTTTTGTGGTTGAAAAATTTTTAAAAACAACTGGAATTATAAGTTGATCATCATGTTCTGGTAAGCCCGACGGATTATCTTTTTCTAAGATTAATTTACCGGTTTTTGTGCTTGGCGTAGGAAATTCGAGGGTTGCGTGAAAGGGTACAAAATTTTCAGTCATCCATTCGCTTTGAGCTTGAGCAATTATTTCGCCTAAAAGATTATTATTTTCGTCAAAAATCTTAACTGGGAAAGAAGCTTCAAAAAACCAAAAACCTCTCGCCTCCCCTTCAATTATAATCGGACTTTCTATTTCTTGATTAGGCCGGGGATTCGAAATTTTAATTAAATCTATTTTCTCTAATTCGTTTCCGATATCCTCAACAAAATTTTTACCTTCTGGTATTTTACACTGTCGCGGATAACTTTCCATAATAGGATAGCCAGCTTTAAGACAATCATTGAAGTTTTTAACTTCAATTTGAGGAGTTTTCAAATAAAAATAGGCGCTTATGCCACCGCTTATTATAATTATTATGCCAATAATAATAAATATTATTTTTTTATTCATATTTACTTGCCCCGTTAAATTCTGAAGGAATTTTACTGGGGACTTCCTATAATTTGAATTTGAATTATTCTCTCCCTCGACCTATCTAATTCCACAAGAAAAATTCTCTGCCATTGGCCTAATTGAATTTCTCCTTTTATCAAATTCAAGGTAGCATTCACTAATAAATGAATTGCATTGCAATGCGAATGACCGTTAATACATTCTTCTTTACAGAGATTAACTGTTCTTTCTTGGAGATTATCGTGCCGGTAATTTATATCGCGAGAAGCGATTCTCGAAAGATTATCTTTAAAATCCTCAATTAAAAGGGGTTCATTTTCATTAACAATAAGAGCTGCTGAAGTGTGCAAAATCTGAATATTAACAAGGCCATCTTTAATCTGGCTTTCTTCAACAAAATTTTTTATCTCATCGGTTATATCAATAAAATCAAATAAACTTTTTGTTTTAAATTCAAGTTTTTTATTGGAAACTTTCATTTTAACTAAAATTTAATTGAGATCTTATTATTTACTGATTTCTATTATACCCCTTCATTCTATTAAGGACAAGTATTTCCAAAAAATCAAGTCTTATTCGACTTGAAAAATATTATCCTAAAGTAAAACATGACCTAGAAAATCAAAATCACTATTTCAAAAAAAGGAAATAGTCAAATCATTAAAAATAGGGAAATTTTCGATAATTTTTAACAGAGGATTAATTTAAATGTTATTAATATTTCAGGGAGTAGGTCCACCCGTAAAAGGAGTTGCAGTGGTGGCTCCAGCTACTTGCGGAGTCGTTGCAATAAATTGAGCAACTTCTTGAGAAAGAGTGCTGGTTTTTCCCTGGATATTACTAAGCTGTTCTTGAATTGCAGAAAATTTAACCTTTTGTATTTCTTTTTCTATCACAAATTTTTTTACTTCTAGAGTAAGGATATTAACTTTCTGGGAAATATCTTTAACTTGTGCTTCGATTTCGGCAAGTGTTAAGGGCTTTTCGGGCTGTGGAACAACCAATCCAGATATTATTGGTGAAGCTAATGATTCTGGTTGAGCTTCGGAAATTGGCTGGGTTAACTCCTCAAAAGCTTCTCCAAAAGAACTGGGCGTCAATTCTTCTTCAGAAGAAACAATTTGCTCTTCTACTGTTTTTGCCTTAAAGGGGTTAATTTGAGTAAGGGTATTTTTTGTTTTGTCTATAATTGAGAAAAAAGTAGCATTTTTTGTTCCAACAGCAAAACCAATTCCCGCTGATATTAAAAATATTAAAATTACTATAGGAATTATTATTTTTTTCTTCATAAGCTTAAAATCTTTAATGGTTAATTAAATTAATAAGAATCCTCCTGAATGACCTAGGACATAAATGTCCTATCTTTAAATATATTGGAATCCACCCCCTCCTTTTCATGAGGTGGAAATTATTAAAAAGAACTAAAAGAGGACGGCCAATTTTAAAGCCTTCTCTAAAGTGCTATATTCTTTCTCATTTTACAAAATTTCAAAATATGTTGCAAATTAAAAAATCAAGCCCGTATGGGCTTGATTTTTGTTGAATTATTTTTAACTTTAATTATTCAAGCTTTTCTTCTTAAAATAGTACTGCACCAAAGAAAGAATTCACAGTCGCTAATAATTAATTTGGTGACGGTATTTTAAAAGCCTCAAAGAATTCAGTGGTGGCAGAAAATCAGTTAAAAAATTGTAGGCTGCAGCAGTACTTGGCCCTAAAAATCCCAAAAAAACTAAAGCCAAACCAATAGAATTAATAACTCCCCACAAAATTAAATTCTGTTTCACAATCTTCATTGTTTTTTTGCCCATCTGAATTGCATCAATTATATTTTTCAAATTATCTTTCATTAAAGCAATATCGGCTGCTTCAATTGCGGCATCTGAACCGATTGCCCCCATAGCGAAACTTATATCTGATATCGCCAAAGAGGCGGCATCATTTACTCCATCACCAAGCATTCCAACTTTATATTTTTTATTAAGAGAATTCCTTACAAAATTAACTTTATCTTGAGGTAAAAGATTAGCTTGAAACTCGGTAATGTCAACTTCTTTTGCCACCTGGCTGGTCACCACTTCGTTATCGCCGGTTAAAATAACTGTTCTTTCTATACCTAGTTTTTTAAGCTCATTAATAATATGGTGAGCATGCGGACGAACCGAATCTGAAAGAGCCACAAACCCAACTAAAAAACCATCCATTCCAAGCGCCACTAACATCTGACCCAAAGATTTTTCTTTTTGGATAGCAGAAATTTCTTTATCTGAAAAAACAATACCATTATTTTCTAAAAATTTTGTGTTTCCTGCTAATACTCTTTTATTATTTATAACTCCTCTTATGCCATAACCCGCTTCCTCGTGAATTTGATTTATGTCAGTAATTTTAATATTTTTTTCTTTTAAAAATTTATAAATTGCTTTAGCTGTAGGATGATTTGATTGTGCAAGCAACCCTCCTAATATGCTTAAAAACTTTTCTTCAGAATTGTTTTTAAAAACAAAAATCTGTTTAACCTTAGGCTTCCCTTCGGTAAGAGTTCCTGTTTTATCAAAAATCATCAGTTTTAGTTTGGTTAATCCCTCAATAAAACTCGCTCCCTTAATAATTATTCCTTTTTTGGCTGCTGTACCAATAGTAGCAATAAAAGCCAGAGGAATGGCTATAGCCAAATCATCGGCGCAAGTAACAAGCAAAACAGCGAGAACTAAAGATAGATTATGGCTCCAAAGATAAAGAAAGATGCTCCCCAAAAGCGTAAAAAGAATATAAAAATTTGTAAATTTTTCCGTTATTGAAGAAATTGGCGCTTTGCCTTTTTGTGACTCTTCAATTAGTTTTAAAATTTTAGCAAAGGTAGTGTCCTGACCAATTTTTGTTGTTTTGACTAATAAAGAACCCGACACATTCAAGGTTGAACTAAAAACTTCGTCTCCAATATTTTTAGAGATTGGTTCCGATTCGCCAGTTAAAGACGATTGGTCCACGCTTGCATTGCCCTCTATGACAATCCCATCAACTGCAACTCTTTCTCCTGCTTCAACAATTACTAAATCATTAACTTTTACTTCTTCAATTGACTTTTCAATAATGCCCTGATTGTCAGTTTTAATTAAAACTTTTGCAGGTCGTAACTTTAATAAACTCTGAATGGCGTGTTTTGTCCTTTTCTCAGTAAAATAGGCAAAAAACCTGGCCGATGCCAGCATTAAACTGATAAAAACTGCTGAATGGAATTCTTTATTCAAAAGAGCAAAAATTAAAGCAATGCTGGCTAAAAGGTCTATGGTTAATTTTCGATTAATCAAGGCACGGATGGCACTGAAAAGAACTGGTAAAAGCCCGATTATAGCAACGCCAAAAAAGATTACGGTGTTAAGATTACTAATAAAAATATGGAAAAAATTTGTTATTAAAACAAAAATAGAGAGAGCTACAATAAAAATATCAAACCAAAAATAGAAAGTATTACCAGATAGGGTAAAGGTTGAAATTTTATGATGTTTTCTTTTCGGCATTATTTAATTTTACCAAAAAATCGCTTCTTTGGCGATTTTACCAGGGTCATCTGGCGAACGATGTCGGGTATTAAAAATTAAATTTCTATTTTAGAAAAAAGATAACTGCCTATTACCAATATTATAATTGTTATTATACTCAAGACTGAAAAATCAGTTAATAATCCAAAATGAGCGCCGTTTACTAATGTTCCTCGCAAACCGTCAACACCGTATGAAAGCGGATTAATGCTCGCAACTACAATAATCGCTTTGGGTAATCCTTGAAGTGGAAATAAGGCGCCTGAAAGAAAAAATAAAGGCATTAACAAAAAATTCATAATAAGTTGAAATCCCTGCATATCTTCTAAAACTGAAGCGATGGCCGTTCCTAATGCCGTAAAGAAAAGAGCAATAAGCGCCATAAAAATAAATGAAAGCAATAGAAGATGAAAATTCATCGGTCTAAATCCTATAATTAAAGAAATTATAAATATAATAAGTCCTTGAATTACAGCAACTGTTCCTCCTCCCAAAGTTCTTCCTATCATTATTTTAAAACGAGAAACCGGCGCAACTAGAGTTTCTTTTAAAAATCCAAACTGCCTATCCCAAATTATTTCAATTCCAGAAAACACGGCGGTAAAAAGAATACCCATTGAAATGATGCCCGGGGTCAAAAATTGAATATAATTTCCTCCTCCCGCTTTTTGGTAAATAGGCCCAAAACCAAAACCTAAAGCAAGCAACAATAAAAGTGGCTGACCAAGAGAACCTATAATTCTTGACTCTAGAACGAAAGTATCTTTTAATTTGTCTTAGCCAAAGAATATAAATTGTTTGCATAATTTTTTAAAATTAATGGCGGAAAATTCTTCTTCGCATTCTCATTGTTTCTATAGTACTCATCTTCTTCTTCGCGGATAGTCTTTTCCCGTAAATGCCAAAAATGCTTCTTCTAATGAGGTAGTTTTCGTTTGCTGTTTTAATTCTTCAGGAGTTCCTTGAACAATAATTTTGCCGTGGTCAATAATTGCAATTTTTTGGGCAACTCTGTCTGCTTCTTCCATATAATGAGTGGTGAAAAAAACCGTCATTTTTTCTTCTTTGTTTAAATTTTTAATATAGTTCCAAATATGATTTCTTGTTTGAGGATCTAAACCTAAGGTCGGTTCATCTAAAAAAAGTATTTTTGGATGATGAATTAATCCTCTGGCAACCTCAAGTCTTCTTTTCATTCCTCCTGAAAAATTCTTTACCAAATCATCTTTTCTATCCCATAATTCCACAAATTTTAACAATTCTTCAATCCTTTTTCTCCTAATATCCTTTGGAACGTCGTATAGAACGCCGTGAAATTCCATATTTTCCTAGGGCAGTTAGTTCATCATCTAAACTTGGGTCTTGAAAAACAATACCAAAAGAACGACGAACATTATTTTGTTCTCTAATAGGATCACTACCATTAATAAGAATTCGACCGCTCGTTGGTTTTAAAAGAGTTGTAAGCATTTTTATTGTAGTTGTTTTGCCCGCTCCATTTGGACCCAAAAAAGCAAAAATTTCTCCTTTGTTTACAGAAAAGGAGATATTGTCAACCGCCATGAAACCACCGAATTTCTTTGTTAAATTTTCAACCTTAATCATAATATTTATTCTATCAAAAAACCGCCTCTTTTACGAGACAACGGAATTCGACTTCGCTTGTGCGACGATGTTAAAACCTGTTTAATGCGGAAAAAGGAATTCTCCAAGTAAAAAAATAAAAGCAGCTAGACCATATAACGCCGCCAAATATTTGCAAACTGACCATTCTTTGTATTTGATGATGGTAAAAATTCCGACAAAAAAAGATAGCAGACCAGCGAGAGAAAGCGCGACAGAGAGGATTGGGAATAAAGGATTGCCAACGGTTGCAGTAATATCTCCCTTTATGGCAACTGCGACAAGGAGTGAAAGCGCCATCAGCACAACAAAAACGATACCAAATCCCACTGACCATTTAGCCAAAAGAGTTTTTGGCATAAAAACTATTTTCATATATTTTATTCTAGCAAAAAATCACCCCTTATATAAAGAGGCTATTTATGTTTAGAACGAATTTTCTTTTTCTTTCCGCCAATTTTATGACGATGTTTCAATTTAAATTTTCTGTGAAGCCTTGCTCGTCTGTTATGATTTTTATTTTTATGATTTTTCATAAAATAAATTTGCTATAATAAAGTTTTTTGTTTCCTTAATTATTATTTTGGGCTATTTGATGATACTCTTTTCCCATATGGCAAAGAAGTAAGCCATAAAAGAAACGGCCTTCGAAGCCTTTCTATGGACCAATTATCATCTTTAAAAATTGATGCTTTTTCTATTCTAAAACGAGAAAGTAAAGCTATTGTAGCTTGCAGATTTAAGGGAGATAGTCTGTTATGTTCTGATAAAAATTCTTCTTTTGTAGTTTTCTGAGATATAGCTATTGGAGCGTGTTCCTTGTTTAAAAATCTTTGAAGGCTTTGATACATAATTATTTTTTATTAATTTTAAAAACAAAAAGCAACTCTTAATCACCGTGAGTTGCAAATAGTATTGTTTAATAATTTTTTCAAGGGTAGTAAATATACCTATTTGTAGATCCGAACTCTCAATCTCTACTTTAATAATATACTTTTTATTTAAAAAAATCAAGTTCTCGTCAAAAACCTACCCCTTGTGCGAGGACGGCAGGAAATAAAAAAAGATTTCAAATCTCCGAAGAGACAGGGGGTAAATAGAATATTACTACCAAAGTTATCATTATTTCTTTAGTTGCTTAAAAATTTTTAAACCTTTATTAACTAGTCCTAAAAATTAAGACCGCTTGTATAAATGTTTAAAAACTTAGGAATAACAAATAATAATCCGATTAACGGCAGAATAAACAGGGCTAAAGTTATAATAAGCGTCCAAAGAAAATACTTTCTCATCTTTTCAACAGAACGATAAATCTCTTCGAGTTTTTTATCCTGCATTTCAATTTTCTTTAAAATTTCTTCTTCCATATTTTCATTCTACCAAAAAACCGCCCCTTCTGCGAGACGGCCGAACTCGACTCCTCTGGTTGAACGATGTTAAAACCTGTTTGGTAAAAGTTTAAGATTAAATACCTCTAATCAGAATGAACCGGAAGTCTTTAAAACCAACTTTTCGATAAAAACTAATTGCTGATGAATTATGAGCGTTGACTTCTAATCTTATATAGTTTAGTTTTCTTTTTTTAAATTCTTTAATTAAAATCTTAATAAATTCAGCTCCTATACCTTTTCTTTGGTATTTTTTTTCAACAAAAATACTAGATAATTGTCCCATCTTTTTAATCTTCATTATGGGTGAAAAATTTTTTACTTCTCCCATTAAAGACCCTATTAATTTCCCCTTATATTCAGCCACATATATAAAACTATCTTTACTTCTCAATTTTTCTTTAAAATGCTTTTTTCTTTTTCTAAGAATATTCTTAGTGTCTAAAACATAACTAGGATGGTATCTAGTCTGACTTTTATCAAGTTTTTCCCAAAGATTCAAAAAATTATTAAAATCGTCTAATTTTGCTTTTCTGTAAATAATTTTCATATTTTTATCTTACCAAAAAACCGCCTCTTTTACGAGGCGGTTTTATTGACACGGCTTGAACTCATTTAAAGAGACTACTATTGACACTTGGCTCCCCTGGTTGGATGATGTTAGAACCTGGTTGTGCGGGAAATAAAAGCACTCGGCTAAGGTTCTAGCCGAGGCTTTTCGTCAATGTCGGGTTTTTCAACCCTGTGAGTAGCCAGCCCACCATTGCGGCATATCCCACGGTCCCCAGATGAGGTTCGGGAATTCTTTTTTCAATACCGCAAGCATTCGTGTCGTGTCTTCCTTTGTGAAGACGTACGTCCCCGTTTCCATCCGAACAAGGCCCTGCGGTCTGACCGAATAGATGAACATGACGAGGACATCCGCCTCGTCGGGTTGGACATCTTCGGGGAAACGAGTGTACATATGATCCACGAAGAAGTCTACGCCCTCGACAGCAAAAGACTGGGACGTACTGACTTGACCACGTAAAGCAGTCGCTAATTTGGTTCGATTAGCGGGATCGAGCCAAAAACCTTGCGCTGTTTTACTTCTTGAAAGAACAATCGCTTCTGGCATTTCGTCCTCCTTTCTTTATTATTACGTTTTACAGATTGTTAATTTGCTAATTTATCCTTTCAAATTCACCGCCACAATCACACTTTTTTTGATAAGACGGATGAAGAGGATGCGTAGGAAGTCTCCTAATCGTCCCGCATTTATTACACTTTTTGTCTCTCCAGACAGGCGTAAATTGATCTTTTCCTCTTCCTCCGCCGCCATGCGACCAATCCATAATTTCACCTCCATCTCTATGATTTTGTATTTTAACATAATCCACAAAAAAATCAAGCCCTCTCGGCTTGAAGTTTTTTGCTCCCCTGGTTGGACGATGTTAGAACCTGTTGTATAAAATAAAAAGTCTCCGAGTATGAGAAACCCGGAGACGCTTACCAAATTAATTAAAAGAGCTTAATTAATGCTAATCTTTATGACTGAACCCAAATTCAGTTCTAATTTTTTCGGGTAGAGCTTTCCATTCTTTCCAGGTAAAATGAGCTACTCCATCGCACTTCATACATTTTGCTATAGGGCCGTTAATCTTTTGACGGTTTTTATCTTTACCGTCCCAATAACCCGTTTGTTTCCATTGGTGTTTACAATCTTTTTTTGGTTTCTTTTCGTCCATTTCTCCCTCCTTTCTATTGTTCAATCTTTAACTGCCTAATTTTATTTTCTTCGTTGGCTGCTTCCTGTCCTGCTTCTTTCAAAGCTTTTGCTATTATTGGATTTTGAACTACAGCTGGATATTTGGGGTCCTGCTTAAGTGCGTCAATTTGTTCCGAAAGAGCAGTAATATTATGTAAATGGTTAATTGCATCCTGAACAGTATGTGGTTTTGTCTTCATTGAAATCCTCCTTCCATATTATTAATTAAGGCTACTAATCGTAAACTACCACTCTCCATAAAAAAATCAAGCCCTGTCTCTTGACAGTGCTTGAACTCATTTCAAGAGGCTTTCCTTGACGCTTTGCTCCCCTGGTTGGACGATGTTAGAACCTGTTGGGTATAAAAAAAATCGGTATGATAATCATTTTTATCATACCGATTGCCATAAATTTCAACCTCCTCTGTACTTATGAACGCCACAAGGAGTTTTCTCTATATAACATAAACATTCTTCAACGTGCTTGGCTTCGTCAAATACTTGGGGTTGAGTAGCGTGTCGCATGCATTCGTCGCAAAGTCTGGGCGTGGTGAACATTTCAGCTTGGTCAATCCAAAATCTATTTTGGGCTAAGAAATCGTTAAGGGCTTTAATTGCGTCATCCCAACCAGCTACTAAAATGCAAGTATGAGAAGTTACGGAATCAATTGCCCTTTCCCTGGTACTTGTCATACTAATAAAAACTCTCCCGCCACCGTGTTCGAAAAACTTCGGCTTATCTACCATTTTCTTCCTCCTTTTTTAACTCGGTTATTTTATTGGTTGATCGTAGGGATGACCAAATGTTTTTTCGTATTCTTTTAGTAGAGCTTTTTCGCCAAAACGTGATTCAAGAACTGAATCATCAACCATTTCGCCCACCTTATGTGGAGGATATTTCACACAGTGAAAAAAATGAATAATCATTGATTTTAGTCTTGATCGCCAGTTCCTTTCCCACCAAAATAAATAACAAGGTGGTCTGGTGAAAGAAACTCTTTGATTTGCTTTATTAATCCACCACAGAAACTTAGGGCCGAGTTTAGCTTCTGCTTTATTGACTGCCATATTTCCTCCTTTTAAATTGTTAAAGAATAATTAAATTTACCACTCTCTATTAAAAAAATCAAGCCCTATCTATTGACGGGGCTTGAACTCATTTCAAGGGGATACTATTGACAGTTAGCTCCCCTGGTTGGACGATGTTAGAACCTGTTGGAAATAAAAAGAGACCATTTTTTCTAAAAGAATGGTCTCATATTGATTGCTTGGTTGTGTTCATCTATCCTACAATCTCTTTTATCCTTCCTTCTATATCTGTGAAGTAAAGTTCGCAACCAGTAATAAGCCACCCAGGGAGCCACGTCTTTGCTTGGTATGCCTCAACAACCGAAGCATTAGAATGCAAATATTTAAGAAACTTATGAAATGCCTCATTGTCTAGTAAATTCTTGCGAGCTTCACTATCTCGCTTTTCCTGTTCTCTGCGCCTTTTAGTCTCTTCTTTCATTTTCTTCCTCCTTTCTTCTTTCAAATTAAGGCTTGCGTATTATGAATTGAGAATGATAGTTCGTTGTCTCTGCAGAATTCGAAAAAGAAATCGTGGAATTTACTTCTTTTGGAACTTTCTATAGTTAAAGTAACATGATGTCCGGCGTAAGGAGCGTCTTTGCAAGAATATACGCTTTTGCCGCCTTTGTCTGGTGGGAAAACTGCATCCGGTGGATAATCATAAAGACCTGTCTTAATACCGAATTTCTTTTCGCATTGCTTCCTAAATTTAGGTATCATTTTGTCTGGAATTCCCATAATATCAAGATCAATCTCTTCTTTAAAAATCTCTACGGTCATTATAAGTTCCTCCTTATTTTTAATATTAGGTGCTATATTACGATATTTTAGCTTATCATTCTTAAATAAAAAATCAAGCCCTCTCGGACTTGAAAATTGTCAGCTCCCCCTATTGGACGATGTTAGAACCTGTTGGAGGCAAAAAGAAAGGCTCGGAGAAATTAATCTCCAAGCCTTTAATTGATCTTCTAATAAACGGTTTTATGTAATTTCTCTCTTAAGATAGGCACAAGGATGCGGATCTCCTCCAAGGCCCGAAGTAGTTACGGATACAAGTTCCCACCCTTCTTTTCCCAGGGTGTTTAAAATATTTTGCTTGTCATCTACTGACCAATGTGTCTCTTTCTTTTTCCTTTCTTCCTGTACCTCCTCAAGTACCGTTGGGGGTAAGAATACAACTTTATATTGCCATTTTTTCATTTTCTTCCTCCTTTACTTTTTTACTTACTCCCCCATGATGCAAAAACAGTAGGGAGTTTAATTTTGCCTGATTTTTTTAGGGCTTCCAGTTTAACAATATCGTCTTTTTCAACAAGTATTTCTATTGGTGGTTCATGGTTTATTGCGGCAAATTGAATTCCAGCGCTATTAAGTTGTTCTCTCAATTCATCTGCTTGTTCTACTGATGCATGTCCTCCATCAATACCATCATTATAGAAAAAAGCAAGACATATGGGATTTTTCAATGTTTTGGAAAGAACTTGATGCTCTAATTTTGGCATCGTAATCACCTCCTTTTGTGCTTTTAAATTATCATTTTACACAAAAAAATCAAGCCTTGCAATGGACTTGAAATTTTTTGCTCCCCTGGTTGGACGATGTTAGAACCTGTTTAAATTTCTCCTTTTAAATAAGCTTGGCGGCGTTTTTCAGGAAATTTTTCAATTGCGTAACGAAGCATTGTGCGAGGCATTTTTTTATAATAATTTTTTAAGAAACTTTCTTCCTCTTCAAGAGATCTCTTTCCTATCTCTCTTAACATCCAACCTACTGCTTTATGTATTAAATCATTATCGTCATTCAGCAAAATCTTGGAAATTTTAAAGCTATCGTTAAATTTATTATTTCCAATAAACTCAAAAGTTGCTATGACAGATATTCTTCTTTCCCAAAGATTTGTGGATTTGGCTAGTTTGTAAAGGATTGATTTATCTTTATCAAGAAGGTAATTTCCGAGTATGCGAGAAGCGGATCCATCTACCAAGTCCCAGTTATTTACTTTTTTTGTGTTTTTGAGATAAAAGTCAACTATTTTTCTCTTATATTCCCCATCTGCTCTATTGTATTTATGAACTAAAACAACTAAAGCAACTAATCTATGCTCATGGATTTTACTTGTAAGCAATTTATTGAGATCGCTAAAGTTTAAATCCGTATATTTTTTGGTAATTCTGCGAAGCTCTGGAAGAGTAACTCCGATGAAAATATCTCCTTCTCCATATTCGCCTTTCCCTGTCTTAAAATAATCGCATCAAATCTTTAGCTCTTTCAGGCTTTGCTTTAGATTTTAATTCTTTTTTTAATCTAGTAAGTATTGTCATGTTTAATACTTAAAATTCTACCAAAAAACCGCCTCAATAAAAAGGTTGCTTTATCGGCTCCCCCTGGTGGGACATGTTTAGAACTTTGGATTGGGAAGCGATGGGGGAAGAATTAAAAGAATTAAGCTTTATTTAAAAATAAATTGGGCCTACCTCGTAAGGTAAGCCCTGTGTTTTGATTGATATAATCCCCTTTTTCCCCTGATGTCATTTTATTTATCCTTTTATTCTATTCATCTTATTCTATTCGTCCTGTTTGTTGTGTATAAAGAAAAACGGTTGTAAGAGCTGACGGTAGAAGAATCGGTCCCAAATCTTTTATTAGCAGCTGAAACCCATACTGCTTAGGGGCGTAGGGAACATAATGCCTCAGTCTTTTTTTTGCATAATCTATTGCTTCTTTTCGTTTTGGACCAATAACAATAATCTCTGCGGTTGGAATTGTGTCTTTTGGCTTTAATCCAGGTATCCTCTTAATTACTGATAGTTGAATTATTCTACAGTCTTGAGTTACCATATTATTCCTCCTTTATTTCCAAATATATCAAGAGCTGTATTTATGATTATTAAAACTACCATGCTCAACAAAAAAATCAAGCCCTCGTAATGGGCTTGAAATTATCAGCTCCCCAGTTCAAAGCTTATTATAACTTTAGAGGACTGGAATTATATGACAATGATGAAGGAGAAATTATGGGAAATTAAGCAGGTGGGACGATGTTAGAACCTATCTAAAATAAAAAGAGGATGTAACCAGGTTAATCTGATTACATCCTCTTTGGTTGATACGGCTGAATTATCAGCAGTTCATTGGCATAGCATTATGAATTGGGGTATCCACTGGAATGTCGCCAGTTCGCTCCACCAAGATGTGAAAATAATTTTTAAGCCTCCACATAATTTCGCCAACCTTAGTAATGCGATACTGCCCTGCCTTAATCTGACTATTCTTCCAGGAGCTTTTCAGATTTAATATCATTCCAATCTCTGGAAGCTCGTCCATTTCTATGGTATGAAATATTCCTTCTCCGACAAAAACAACTATAGGGTCCTTATGGAGAATATTGTCTTCTAGAATAAATTCCCATTTGCAACCACCTCCGGGACAACTACATAATGGTAGCATCTCCCCTTCTTCCATGGCTTTGGTCTGCCCTAATCCCGTGCAACGGTAGATTCCATTAAATTTAGCTATTTGAGAATTCTGCTGAGTTTTTTCTGTTGGCATTTCGCCCCTCCTTTTTTCGTTATTAAATTTTTAATACTTTATTATACTCTTTCTAATAAAAAAATCAAGCCCTCGTTGGACTTGAAATTTTCTGCTCCCCCTATTGGACGATGTTAGAACCTCTTTGATGGGTTCTATTTAAGCATTCTGCCCTTAATTTTAGTTATTTTTATCGGATCTTCTAATAATTGACCTTTATTAAGTTTATATAAAAGAGGGATTACGCCGCAATCCTTACATTTCCCCCAACCGCATCTTCCTTTGTGTTCTTTCGATAACTGTCTACAAAGAGCAATCTCCCTGTCAAAAACTCCCTTTTTAATAATGTTTTTCTTTAATCCTGTTTTACAGGTTAGTTTATTTTTCATAATTTTCCTTTGATCTCTTTCTTTAATCTATTAAAAAATGACCTCATATAAATCAACCTCTCACGAGCTATCTTCTTTGCGCTTCGAGTATATAATCTTTTAGGAATTCTTTTTAGTTTAAGTTCAAATTCAAAGAATGGATTATGTTTTGATTTGTCTTTAATCCTGCCGTTTAATTTTTTGCCAACTATGTTTTCTTGAATATACTTTTTTATGGGCATATCGCTATAAATTTTGGCGTTATTTTTACCTATCCAAATATAAGCTCTGGCTACACCAAGAGCTCCTAAAGCATCTAATTTATCTGCATCAAAAAGAATTTTAGCTTCTATAGTTTTTGGTTTCATTTTAGTTCTATTGCGGTGAGCTAAAATACAATGAACTATTTTGTCTATTTTATCTTGAGGATATTTAAGGTTTTTCAAAATCTTTCTGAGCCATTTTAGCTGATTCTCTAGCATGACAAACTTTCCCAGTCTTATCTTTTAATTCTTTTAAACCGCCGATATCATGAAGTAGAGCAGCTAGTTGAAGAATCTCCAAATCAATCCCCTTTACCCCCTTAGCTAACTTCAAGGCTAAATTATAAACCCGAATAGCATGATTAATATCGTGACCGGCGTCGCATCCTTTTAATTCTTTCTCAGCAGTCTTTTTTATTTTTTGATATTTAGCTTCCATATATTCCATTTTAACAAAAAAACGCCCAAATAAATAGGCTGTCTTGCCAGCTCCGCGGGTAGGATTCGAACCTACAACCTAGTGCTTAACAGGCACCCGCGCTACCATTGCGCCACCGCGGAATGTGCGCCGCTTCGCGGCGCTTCTTATAATATAATATTTTTAATAGCCTTTCAACTTTTTTAAAGCTTGATGTTCGCGAATTTTCTCAATCGCTTTTGCCTCAATTTGGCGAATTCTTTCTCGGGTAACGCTAAATTCTTCCCCCACCTCTTCCAAAGTATGGGTAATTCCATCGTCTAAACCAAAACGCATTGCCAATATTTTTTGTTCTCTTGGTGCTAAATCAATTAAAATCTCTTTTAATCTTTCTTTCAACAAATTTCTGGCGGCTGAAAGAGAGGGCGGTATTTCTTTTTCATCTTCAATAAATTCTGCCAAAATACTGTCTTCTTCCTCATCGCCCACCGGCGTCTCCAAAGAAACTGTTTCTTGGGAAATTTTCATTATCTGATGAACTTTATCAACTTCCACTCCCATTTCTGTGGCGATTTCCTCGGGCAATGGTTCCCTTCCTAAATCTTGTAAAAGCCGACGTCTCGCCTGGGTATATTTAGAAATGGTCTCCACCATATGAACTGGAATCCTAATAGTTCTTGATTGGTCAGCCAAAGCCCTTGTAATCGCTTGTCTTATCCACCAAGTAGCATAAGTCGAAAATTTATAACCTCTTCTCCAGTCAAATTTTTCCACTGCCCGAAAGAGCCCTAAATTGCCTTCTTGAATCAGATCGAGTAAAGTCAAATTTGGAGACCTTCCAACATATTTTTTGGCTATGGAAACAACTAATCTTAGGTTCGCTTGGGCTAATTTTTTTCTGGCCTCATTGTCGTTTTTTTCAATTTTTTTTGCTAAATCCTTTTCTCCTTGAGCGGTTAGTGGAGCTATTTTCCCAATTTCTTTTAAATACATCTGAATCGAATCAATCCTGTCTGAAAGACGAATTTTAGCAACTTTTTCTTTTGGCATTTCTTCAAGAAATTCTCTGGTTTCTTTAACCTCAACTCCTTGGCCTTCTAATGTTTCAAATAACTTTTCAAGCCCCTTTATATCTCTTTCAATTTCGGGAAAGAAATATAAAATTTCGGCGAAAGTGACAAAACCTCTTTCTCTTCCTTTTTTAATTAATTCTTCAATTTTCTCCGGCGGAAAAACCTTTCCTACATGACGAACTATCTGTTTTTTTCTTTTTCTCCCGATTTTTACTTTCTTTTTTAATCTCTTTTTTAAAAATTTCGTACGTCGAACAGTTTTTTTGTTTTTTTTCTTGCCCCGTAGTATTTTTTTTCTACCATGGGACTTTTTTTTCTTTTTCATGGTTATTGATTATTGGTTAATTCTTTAGCTAAATGATTAAATTTGTCAATTAAAGATTTTTCTTTATTAAAATCTTTTTCCTGCTCGGCTTTCTTTATCCCCTGAGAAATCAAGTCTAATTCTTTTCTAATTTCCATCAGTTGTATCTCTTTTAAGCAGGAAGTTATCTCTTTTTCAATCTCAATTTCTCCTTCTTCTTCAACTTCGGCTTTTAAGGAAAGGAGATTTAAAATTTTGTTTTCTTCCTCGGAAAGATTTTTTTGAAAATTTAGTAATTCCTTTTGAAAATTCTGTAATTTTACTTCGTCTTCAAAATATTTTTTAAATTTAGTAAGGATACTTGAGAATTGAGGAGATAAACAAGATAAATGATTTTCATTAATTAATTTATTAATTTTAGGTTCAATTAAAAGTAAATAGAGCAACCTTTCTTCTAAAAGCTCTTTTCTTGTTTTTAGTCTTGTTTCAATAATTACCTCTTGTTCAATAATGGGAAAAGGATTTTCCAGTTTTATTTTTTTTAATTCTTCAAGCACGTCTTCTTCCTTAACTTCTAATTCTTTTGCTAATTTTTGAATCCAATAAGACTGCTCAATTTTATTTGGAATTCTTTTAATAACTGGCAATAAAATCTTGGAAATTTCTTTTTTCCCTTCGGGGTTTTTCTTATCGAAATTTGGAAAATGTAGTTTCAAAATAAAAATCTAAAATTGATTTTGCCTCTTTAATAATCTTCTCCCAGTCTTTCGGCGATTTTGAAATAAGGTCAGCCGGGTCTTTATCTTCGGGTATGACAACCACTTTAATATTAAATCCCTGAAGCTGAGCTAAATCAATGCCCCTCTTTGTTGCTGAATCACCTGCTAAGTCCATATCAAAGGAAGTATAAATATTTTCTGAATATCTTTTTAAAATCTTTAATTGATAATTTGTCAAAGCGGTTCCAGAAGTAGCCACCACATTAGAAACGTCCGCCTGAAAAGACATTATAACATCGGTATATCCTTCGACTAAAATACAAAAATCTTTTTGCCTGATTTCCATTTTTGCCCTGTCTAAACCGTATAAAATTCGGCTTTTGTCATATAAAATAGTGCTGGGAGTGTTGACATATTTAGCTATTTCTGTTGATTCTTTTTGGCCAAAGATTCTGCCGCCGAAACCAACAATCTGGGAATTCAAATCAAAAATCGGAAACATAATTCTGGCACGGAATCTATCATAAAAACCTCCATCATTATTTTTTATTGCCAAGCCCGCTTTTTCTACTTCTTCTCTTTTGTATCCTCTACCGACTAAAAAATCAGATAATCCCTGCCAAGTATCAGGAGAATAACCTATTCTCCATTTTTTTATTGATTCTTCGCTAATCTCCCTGCCTAAAAGATATTTTTTCGCTTCCTCGCCTATTTTACTTGCTTCCAGTTGTCTTTCAAAAAATTTTGAAGATAATTCGCAAATTTCATAAAGTCGTTCTCTTTCTGTTTTTAAAGCTGCTTCTTCCTCCGGGAATTGTTTTTTTAATTCTACGCCAGCCCTATTAGCCAATATGCGCAAAGCATCTCCAAATTCCACATTTTCAATTTCCCTGATAAAACCGAAAATATCCCCGCCTTTACCGCAGCCAAAACAATGCCAAATTTGACGGGCGGGCGAAACGAAAAAAGAAGGTTTTTTTTCTGAATGAAAAGGACAATTGGCGCGGTAGTTAGCGCCAGCCTTTTGTAATTTAATATAACTCTGAATAACCTCTACTATATCAAGCCGCTCTTTGATTTCATCAACCGGAGAAACCATAAAAATAAAGATTTATTATTGTTGACTTATTATTTGGTTGTTTTTCTTTTTTGAAAAAATAAAGATATAAACAATTTCCAAAATTGCCAAAGTGTTTACGACCAATAACGCAATAAACCACCATTTTGCACCGTTTCTCGCTGCTTTCCATAAAGCCATTCCTTTCCAAGGTAAGGTCCAAGCAATAATTAAAAGTATAATTGGTGAAGTTAAAAGAAGTGTTTCCATAATGTTTAAAAATTATTTTGAGTAATTAAACTCGACCTTTTCCGGATTTTCGCCTTTTTTAATTTTATCTACCATTTCAATTTCTTCCAGAATTCCTCCAATTAAATCATAATTTCCTGCTTCCTCAATAGTAATCCAAGCGTAATTTATATTTTCCTCATTTAACTTTACATCTCCGGATTTCCAATCACAATAATAACTTAATGTAATGACTGGGATATTATCAGGACGGATAAAAGATAAATCTAAAAGATAGTTTAATTTCCCGATTTCTAATCCCGTTTCTTCTTTAATTTCTCTCTTTAAAGATTCGGTAATAGGAAAATACCACGCGTCGGGAGTTTGTTTAGGAATATTAATATAATCTGTAACCTCTAATCCTCCGCCGGGTACTGTCCATCTCCCAGGAAAAACTTTTTTATTTAAACTCCGCTGGACGATTAAATATTTTCCATCTTTGTGAATAATTGCCGTTGAGGTTATTCGATGTAATTCTACGTTTTGAATTTCCATTTATTTAATAAGCTTTCTCCAATTATTTTTGTAATAATTGAATCTTTTATTAAATTCGGCTTTGGAGGTAAGTTTTATATCTAAATATTTTAATTTTTTAATAAGTATTTGATAAATTTTTTTCTTATCTTTTTCTGAAGCAAATTTTTCAAGTTCGATTATATAGCCGTATCCTTTTGTAAAATCAACCGAAATTTTAATTCCTTTCCATAAAAAATCGTTTCTTTTTCTAAACCATTTTATTTTTATTTTAAACCCAAGTTTTGATAATAATTTCTCTAATTTTTCGAAATCTTCTTTTCTACATTCGATAAAAATATCCTCTCTATAATTTTCGTGAATTTTTCCTCCTTTTAGCCAAAGCTTGGCTAATTTATCGGTTTTTTGGATTCTTAAATCTTGTTTTCCACTAAAGTAATATGTCGTCTGATTTTCTTTTCTTAAGAATTTTCCATTCTTTCTAAAAAATTTTAAAAGATCCTGATATTGTTTTTTATTAATAAAACTTCTGACTTCTACTTCGATATTTTTAGACATAGCGGAAGGGGCGAGATTCGAACTCGCGAACCCTTTCGGGTTGCACGCTTTCCAAGCGTGTGCACTAGACCAACTATGCGACCCTTCCATAATTTTTACAAATTCATCTCTCTCAATGCTTTTATCCTTTCCTGTATTGGTGGGTGTGTTAAAAAAAGTTTAGCCAACCAATTCACCGCTTCTTTCCCTTTGAAAGGATTGACAATAAAAAGATGAGCAGTGGCATTATTAACTTTTAGAGAATTATTATCTGCTGAAATTTTTTCCAAAGCGCTTGCCAGTCCTTCGGGATATCTTGTTAGAAGCGCACCAGAAGCATCGGCTAAAAATTCTCTTTTTCGGGAAATTGCCAATCTTATTAAAGTAGCTGCAATCGGCGCCAATACAATAGCTACTATTGCTAAAATTGCCATAATTGACCCTCCAGAACCTTTTGAATCATTCTTTCTTCCCCCTCCTGAAAAACCCACTCTCAAAAACCAATTAGAAAGCACCGAAATAATACCGGCAAAAATTATAATAACAGTGCTTAACAGCATATCTTTATTTCCTATATGAGACAATTCGTGAGCTATTACTCCTTCAAGTTCAGTTTTTTCTAATTTTTCTAAAAGGCCTCTAGTAACCGCCACAACAGCGTGTTTCGCATTTCTTCCCGTAGCAAATGCATTCGGCTGTTGTTCCTCAATAATATAAATTTTAGGAAGTGGAAGACCAGCCGTAATACAAAGATTTTCAACTATTCGATAAAGTTCAGGGTTGTCTTTTTTCTCAATAGGTTTTGCCCGCGTCATCGCCAAAGCAACCTTATCCGAATACCAATAACTGGAAAAACTGGTTATAACGCTGAAAATTACGGCAAAATATAAAATCCCTTGGTTTTGATAATAATAAGAAAACAGCCAACCAATACCGATTATCAACAGAAAAAAGAAAGTTAAATAAAGCCAAGTTTTCCGAGTATTAGATTCGGCGTGAGTATAAATAGTCATTTAAAATTTTAATTTAGAACTTTACTTTGATTGGTTCTTTTGCCGCTGCTTCTTCGAGTTCAAAGAATTCCACTTTCTGGAATTTAAAAAGATTAGCAATAATATTTGTCGGAAAACTTTCAATTTTTATATTTATATCCCGAGCATTGCTGTTATAAAATCTTCTAGCCGCCTGAATTTTATCTTCAGTATCGGTAAGTTCTCTCTGTAATTCTAAAAAATTTTCCGAAGCTCTTAATTGGGGATAATTTTCAGAAACTGCGAAAAGGGTTTTTAAAGTTCCAGATAAAGCATTTTCAGCTTCTCCTTTTTCTTTCATACCCTTTGCCCCCATTGCTCTTACTCTAGCTTCGGTCACTTTTTCAAAAAGCTCTCTTTCGTGGCTAGCATAACCTTTAACGGTTTCGACCAAGTTTGGAATTAAATCATATCTTCTTTTTAACTGGACTTCAATGTCCGACCACGCCTCTTTTACCCGATTTTTTAGCGAAATTAAGCGGTTAAAAGTAAAAATTATCCAAAGAACAATAACGCCGACGACTAATAAAATAATTTGAAATAAATTCATATTTTTATATTAAAATTTATTTATCCTGTGACCTTTTAACTAATTTTTAGTTTAAATCATTTTAGGCTTTTTGACAAATTAAAAAGGCGGCTCCGAAGGAGTCGCCTTTTTATCTTTTATTTAGTATTCTTCGCCGTAATGTTGGTTTATTTTTTCTTCTTTCTTTCTCTTCCGGCTTTTCCGCCACCACTGCTTCAGTAGTTAAAAACATTGAAGCTGCAGATACCGCTCTTTCCAAAGCTGTTCTGACAACTTTTGTTGGGTCGACAATTCCCGCCTGAATTAAATCCTCATATTCCATTGTTTGGGCATTAAAGCCCTCGTTAGTTTGCCTCTTTTTAGCTTCGGCAGCAACAACTGCTCCGTCAACGCCAGCATTTTGGGCGATTTTTCTGATCGGTCCTTCTAAAGCCATTTTTAAAATATCCAAGCCAATTTTTTCCTCACCTTCAACTTCAACGCTATCCAAAATTTCCTGACAACGCAATAACGCCACACCGCCGCCAGGCACAATCCCTTCTTCAATTGCTGCCCTGGTAGCAGCAAGAGCATCTTCTGTTTTGTGTTGCTTTGCTTTTTGTTCAACTTCAGTAGTCGCGCCAACCCTAATTACTGCTACTCCTCCAACCAATTTTGCTAATCTTTCCTGAAGTTTTTCTTTATCAAACTCTGAATCAGTGGTTGACATTTCATTTCTAATTTGCTTAATTCTCGCATCAATTACTTCCTTTTCTCCCTTACCCTCAATAATAGTGGTATTTTCTTTTGTTGAAACAATCCTTCTCGCATTGCCCAAATGCTTCATTTCAATGTTTTCTAATTTTAACCCCAATTCTTCAGAAATCACTTGAGCACCTGTAACTACTGCGATATCTTGAAGCATTTCTTTTTTTCTATCGCCAAAACCCGGCGCTTTTACTGCCAAAGTCTTAAATGTCCCCCGCAAAGTATTAACAACTAAGGTCGCTAAAGCGTCTCCTTCGATGTCTTCAGTAATAATAACTAACTCTTTTTTACCTGTCTGGACAATTTTTTCCAAAATAGGCAGAATTTCCTGGAGTGAGGAAATTTTTTTATCAGTAATCAAAATTAAAGGGTCTTCATAAACAGCTTCCATCCTTTCTAAATTAGTAACCATATAATGAGAAATATATCCCCTGTCAAACTGAAGACCTTTAACAATTTCTTTTTGAATACCAAAAGTTTTTGATTCTTCAACTGTTACCACGCCGTCTTTGCCGACCTCTTCCATTATCTCGGCAATCAAATTTCCCAATTCCGGATTTTCGGCAGAAATTGTTGCCACTTGGGCAATTTCTTCTTTTGTGGAAACTTTTTTTGTGATATTTTTTAAATTTTCTACTACTGCCATTAGACCTTTATCTAATCCTCTTTTTATAGCCAAAGGATTGGAACCTGCGGTAACATTTTTAAGGCCTTCTCCAATAATCGCTTGGGTAAGTAAAACTGCGGTGGTTGTGCCGTCACCGGCAACATCATTTGTCTTTTCAGCAACTTCTTTGACAATTTCAGATCCTAAGTTTTCAATTTTATCTTCTAATTCAATTTCTTTTGCTATCGTCACGCCATCATTGGTAATATTTGGGGGACCAAAACCTTTATCCAAAACAACATTGCGACCTTTTGGACCTAAGGTTATTGTTACAGCGTTGGCTAATTTATCAACGCCATTTTTTAATTTTTTCCGAGCTTCCTCGGAGTATTTAATATCTTTTGCCATATTACTCTAAAATTGCCAAAATATCTTCTTCTTTGGCTATTAAATATTCTTTATCGTCGACTTTTATTTCGTTTGGGCCGTATTTGGTAAATAAAACAATGTCTCCCTCTTTAACTTCGGAAGGAATGATATTGCCCTCTTCAGTTCTTTTACCAATGCCAACGGCAATAACTTTGCCCTGTTCCGGCCTTTCTTTTTCAGCAGTTTCGGGAAGTAAAATTCCTGTTTTTGTTATTTCTTCTTTTTTTATCGGTTCAATTAAAATATGGTCCGATAATGGTTTAATCTTCATAATTTTACAAATTTCTTTTTAATAAAAATGACCTTTAAATTGCTAATACTTTATTTTATAAATATTTCAAATTTTGTCAAATGTACCGAGGCAAAGCCTCGGCACATAGTTTATCTTTGCTAAAAACATTGGAAATCAAAAAGTAGCATCAGTAAGCTTACTGATGCTACTTTTATTTTTGGTTTTTATCAAAACAACGGAAATTCTTTAAGCCAGCGCTTCAATTTATCGACCAGGCACATCTCTTCGAGAGATTCGTCTGTTAATATTGGAACAATTTTTTTGAACAGATATGTTTGCCTTCCAAAATTATACAAATCCATATATGCGGCAAATATTAAATTACGTACCCTAATATACAATAATGTCTGCTGGTCGCCAGGGCGAATGTAAATATAATAAATATTTTTCGCGAGGGATTTACGCTCGTCCTCCTCGTGATAAGAAGCTGTTACTTGGATAAAGATTTTTTTACCTCCAAGTAAAAGAACTTCAATATCCTTCCCTTCTTTATCTAGCTTAGAAAATCTTTCGGTGTGCTTGGCTTTTTCAATTACTCCTTTTTTCGCGAAAAAGTTTAACATTTTCACGACTTTGTTTTCAGCTTTATAGCCAACTACATCGGAAACCCAGTAAGGTCGACGAGCAAGACCGTCTAGAATTTGTATAACTTTCTTTGCTGGTTTAGTCACTATACACCTCCTTATAAAATACTAAAAAGAACTTTCTTTAAGAAATATTATTTCGTGATTCTGATTATAGACCTTTTTATTTCCTTTTTCAAGTACTGCCCAGTGAAACTTTTCTTAGCATTTATCAATTCTTTTGGCGTGCCTTCGGCAACAATAAATCCTCCTTTTTCTCCTCCCTCGGGCCCCAAATCAATTATCCAATCAGTATTTTTAATAACGTCTAAATTATGCTCGATTATTAAAACAGTATTCCCCTTATCTACTAAACTTTTTAAAACTAAAATTAATTTTTTAACATCATCAAAATGAAGACCGGTAGTCGGTTCGTCTAAAATATACAAACTTTTCCCGGTGGCTTTTTTGGAAAGCTCTGTGGCTAATTTTACTCTTTGCGCTTCTCCGCCGGACAAGGAAGGCGCTGGCTGACCAATCTGAATATATCCAAGACCGACTTCATTTAAGGTTTTTAATTTTTGATATAAGGATGGTATTGCTTTAAAAAATTCCAAAGCTTCTTCTACTGTCATTTCTAAAACCTCGGCGATATTTTTTCCTTTGTACTGGATAGAAAGAGTTTCTTGATTGAATCTTTTTCCTTTGCATTCCTGGCATTCGACATAAACATCGGGCAAAAAATACATTTCAATTTTCTTTACGCCTTGACCCTCACAGGTCTCGCATCTTCCGCCTTTAACATTAAAACTAAATCTACCTGGTTGATATCCCCGAATTCTTGCTTCTTTTGTCATAGAAAATAAATCTCTTATATGAATAAAGGCTCCTGTATAAGTAGCCGGATTTGACCTCGGCGTCCTCCCTATTGGTGACTGGTCGACTAAAACTATTTTATCTAAGTTTTCAATTCCCAAAATCTGTTCGTGTTTTCCAGGTTCCTCTTTGGCTTTATAAAATTTTTTCAGTAGAGCTTTTGCTAAAATATCATTCATTAAAGAACTTTTTCCAGAACCAGAAACGCCAGTGATGCAAACGAATTTACCAAGAGGAATTTTAACATCGATATTTTTTAAATTATGCTCTGCCGCTTTTTTAATTATTAAATAATTTTGCTTGCCCTCTGTATTTTTAACGAGTGAGGAAGGTTTAATTTTTTGTTTTTCTACTTCTACTTTTTTCCTTCCTGCTAAATAGTCTCCAGTTAAAGTATGGCTTTTTAACAATGCTTTGGGTGTACCTTCGAAAGTGACTCTTCCGCCATGTTTTCCAGCTCCCGGGCCAATATCAATTATCCAATCAGCTGTTTTGATTGTTTGGGGATCATGTTCAACAACAATAATAGTATTTCCCAATTCCTGTAATTTCCTTAGGGTGGCTATTAACTTTCCCTGATCCCTCGCATGAAGACCAACGGACGGCTCGTCTAAAATATATAAAACTCCTGTTAATTTTGAACCTATTTGGGTGGCTAATCTTATTCTTTGTTCCTCTCCGCCTGACAAAGTACCTGCTTTTCTATTGATTGTTAGATATCCTAAACCAACATCAATTAAGAATTGGATTCTATTAATAATTTCCTTGATAATCGGCTGGCTGATCTTTAATTCGTTGTTTTTTAGTTTATGGTTTTTGGGCTTTAATAGTTCTTCAAAAAAATCTTTTACTTTTTCCACGTTAATTGAAACAATATCGTCAATTGATTTTTCTGCGATGGTTACAGACAATACTTCTGGTTTTAATCTTTTCCCCTTACAAACTTCGCATTGCCTTTCAATCATATACTCTTCAATTTCTTCCCTTGCCCAATCAGAATCAGTTTCGTGATAACGCCGCTCCAACCAGGGAATAACTCCTTCAAAATCTCCGTCACCATACAAAATTAAATCAATTTCTTTTTTAGAAAGTTCCCTGACGGGCGTATCTAAAGAAAAATTATGTGTTTGAGATAGTTCTGAAAGTTTCCAGTAAAAAAATCCTTGTCGGCCAATTTTGTGAGAAGCTCTAGCCCAAGGTTGAATTGCGCCTTCGGCAATGGTCAGATTAAAATTAGATATAACTAATTTCGGGTCGACTTCCAATTTTTCCCCTAATCCCTGACAGGAAGAACAAGCGCCATAAGGGGAGTTAAAAGAAAAAAGTCGTGGTTCTAATTCTTGCAAAGAAATCCCACATTCCTCGCAAGCGAAATGCTCACTAAAAATAAAATCCTTTTCTTTTTGACTAACTATTACCATTCCTTTCCCTAATTTTAAACCCGTCTCTAAAGAATCTATTAGGCGTGACTTATCCAAATCTTTATTTAAAATTAGCCTATCAACTACTACTTCGATATTGTGTTTTTTATTTTTATCTATATCAAACTGTAAAGCTTCTTCGATTCTATAAATTATTCCGTCAATTCTAACCCTTATAAATCCTCCTTTTTGGATTTCTTCTAAGGTTCCTTTATGCTCCCCCTTTTTCCCGCGAATAACCGGACCTAAAATAGTGATTTCTACGTTTTTGGATAAATTCAAAACCTGTTCTTTAATTTGGTCTATTGTCTGAAGGGAAATTGGTTTTCCGCATTTTGGACAATGAGGTTTCCCAATTCTGGCAAATAAAAGACGGAGATAATCATATATCTCCGTTATTGTTCCAACGGTGGAACGCGGGTTGTGGGTTGATTTCCTTTGGTCAATTGAAATGGCAGGACTTATACCCTCAATTGTATCGACATCGGGTTTTTGCATCACACCTAAAAATTGACGGGCATAAGCAGATAATGACTCTACATATCTTCTTTGGCCTTCGGCATATAAAGTATCAAAAGCTAAAGATGACTTTCCAGAACCGGAAATTCCGGTAATAACTACCAGCTTATTTTTCGGTATGTCCACATCAATGTTTTTTAGATTATGGACTTTAGCCCCCCGAATTTTGATATAGTTTTCAGCCATCTCAGTTTAATATTATACACTAAATTTTAAATTTTTACAATAATAAAAGCTGGCCCCCTCGAGGGGGGCCAGCTAAAAAACGAATAGTTAAATAGTTTCTCCTTTCAACTTCTTTAAATCTTCGTAAATAAGAAAAGAATAAGTTGTAATAAACGGCGCTAAAAATAGTGAAATAATTGAGCTTACAACATCTTCAACAGTTTTACCAAAAAAACTAAACAAAAAGCTGATTCCGGCAAGAATAATAAATGAAATAACACCAACTACAAAAAATCTCCAAATGACACTTTTGAACTTTCCTTTTACTAATTGCTTGCTTCTTGAAAGAGCTTTTGTTCCTTTTAAGTCTTCTGAAATTAAAACATATGTTGCGAAATTAAACCAAACGGCAAATATAATTCCAGGAATAATAAAAAGAATCGAACCGCCCGCCACAATCAGCATTACTAAAAAAGATATCCATAAATAAGGAATGAATTTGTGCCAACCTTTTGTAAATGATTCTTTTATGCCGATTTTTTGTTCTCTTTCTTTGACGGCGTAAAGCAAGGATGCTCCTGACCAAATACTGACAAGAATAGTTATGATACCAAAAATTATTGTTAACGGGGAAAAAGACTTATAAAAAGACATTAAAGAAGTAAAAATTATAGGCAAAATGCTTATCCCTAAAAAGACTAAAAATCTCGTCTTATAAATCTGCCAAGCTCTTTTTAATAAATCTTTTACGTCTAGCAAAGACAAAGATTGAACCGGATTTAAATTTTCCATAGATTTGTTTAATAATCCTTTATACCCTATCTATAAAAGAAAGGGATTTCAGGATTATATTTTATTTATTATAAATTTTCTTTTAACTAAGTCAACTAAAATCAATCTTTTGCTTTTGTCTGTTTTTATGGGAAAATTAATGTAGTATGCCGAAATTTGAGAAAAATTTAATTTTTGCCACTTTAATTGTTTTTATTCCAACAATTGCTTTTATCGACGGCTATTTATTAAGCCAGTTAACCCCCAAACAAAAACCAACCGAAGCGATTTATTCTCCTCAAATTGCGGAAGTAAAACCAATTAGTTTAATTTTTGTCGGTGATATTATGCTCGACCGGGGAGTTGAATATATGATTGAGAAAAAAGGAAATGGAGATTTTAAGTTTCCTTTTTTGAAAATTACTGATGAACTGAAAAAAGCTGATATTTTATTTGGTAATTTAGAAGGACCAATTTCAGATAAAGGAACGAAGGTGGGCAGTATTTATTCTTTCCGCGCTGACCCGAAAGTAATTGAAGGGTTAACTTTTGCTGGTTTTGATATTTTGTCAGTAGCTAATAATCATGCCTTTGATTACGGCAGATTGGCCCTGGAAGATACTTTTTTAAGATTAAAAGAAGCTGGAATTGACTATGTAGGTGGCGGATTTAGTAATTCAATTTTTCAACCTTTAATTAAAGAAACTAATGGAGTAAAAATTGCCTTTTTAGCTTTTACTAATTTGTGTCCTGATTCTTGGAAAGCAACTGAAACCAAATCAGGAATAGATTGCGTTTCAAAAAGGGATTTTGAAAATATTAAAAATATTATCCAAGAAACAAAAAAAAGTGTAGATATTTTAATTATTTCTTTACATTCTGGCGAAGAATATGTTTTAGAGCCAAATCAATTCCAGATGGAATTCTCTGAAATGATTATTGATTCTGGCGCTGATTTAGTGATTGGTCATCATCCGCATGTTGTTCAAAAAAATGAAAAATATAATAACGGTTTAATTTTTTATAGTTTGGGAAACTTTGTTTTTGACCAAGGATTTTCGGAAAAAACAATGCAGTAGCCAGTTGATTGAAGTTTTAATCAAGGATAAAAAGATAAGTGAGGTAATACAAAAAAATATCAAAATAAACAATTATTTTCAGCCTTTTTATGAAGATTAAATATTTGTCTACAGAAAAAATCTATCAACTACCTAAAAATACCGGCGTTTATCTTTTAAAAAATAAAAAAGGTGAAATTATTTATATCGGTAAAGCAATAAATATCAAAGAAAGAGTAAAAAATCATTTTCAGCAACAAAATTACCGGGACAATCTTTTTATCGGCCAGGTTTCAAAAATAGGATATGTTTCAATTAATTCAGAAATCGAGGCTTTAATTTTAGAGGCAAATTTAATTAAAAAATATAAGCCGAGGTATAATATTGTTTGGCGAGATGATAAAAATTATTTTTATATTGCTGTTACCAATGAAGATTTCCCTCAAATTTTTATCACACACCAACCAAACCAGAAGTCTAAAATTGAATATATCGGACCTTTTGTGGATGGTAATGTTTTGAAACAAGCCCTTAAAATTTTACGAAAAATTTTTCCTTACAGAACTTGCGGTAGATTACCGAAACGACCTTGTCTTTGGTATCAACTTAATAGATGTCAAGCGCCTTGTCTGTTAAAATCGGGATTAGCTAAACAGATTCCTAATTTAGAAAATCAAATTAAAAAAGAATCTCGAAAAAATGCTAAAAATATAATAAAAATTTTAAAAGGGCAGAAGCTTCAAGTTTTAAGGAAATTGAAAATAGAAATGAGAAAAACTTCTACTTCTCAAAACTTTGAGAAAGCGGCAGAAATTAGAGATCAATTTAGATCTTTGGAAAGAATTTTTGCTAATGCTAAAATTTTCGAACCACAAAATGAATCTTTATATAAATGGACTGAAGTAGAAAAAGAACTTAGAAAGATTTTAGGAATTAAAAAACAATTTTCGAAAATTGAGGCTTACGACATTTCAAATATTCAAGGCAAAAATGCTACGGGGGCGATGGTCGCCTTTGTTAATGGAAAACCTAATAAAAATCTTTATCGAAAATTTAAAATCGGAATTTCTGGCAAGCCAAATGACGTCGCTATGATAAAAGAAGTTTTGTATAGAAGATTTCATCATCATGAATGGCCATTTCCAGATTTAATATTAATTGACGGTGGAATCGGACAGCTAAACGTTGCACTTAGAATTAAGAATTCAGAATCAATAATTAAGGATAAAATAAAGGTAGTGAGTTTGGCTAAAAAATATAACGAGTTATTTATCGAGGGAAAGAAGAAACCTCTTTTACTTAAAAATTTACCTCGGGAAATCTTTAATTTAATTCTCCAACTTCGCGACGAAGCCCATAGATTTGCTATAAAGTATCATTTAAAATTAAGGGAAAGGAATACTTTTGTTTAAGAAATTGACTGGAAAAGAAATTTATGATAGCATAAATAAACATGGGACTTTTAATTTCCCAAATCCTTCTATCTATTTTGGGTCTTTGGTTGGCTACGGTTTTTATTCCCGGAGTAGAATTTAAGGGTTCTATCCAGATGTTGCTTTTGGCCGGGGCAATTTTAGGTGTTCTTAATTTCTTTTTAAGACCTCTTTTAAAGAAAATAACCCTTCCCTTACGAATAATAACTCTCGGCATCTTCGGATTTGTGATAAATATGCTGATGGTTTGGATAGTTGATATTTTCTTCCCTGAATTAATTATCCCCGGAATTATTCCCCTATTTTGGACGACATTAGTAATTTGGGCTTTAAGCTATATAATTTCCAAAATTTTTGGGAGAAAATCATCTCCTAAAGAAAAAAAAGAAGAATGAAAACTTTTTTACCTTTTATTCAAATTATCATTTCTGTTTTATTAATTGCTACTATTTTATTCCAACAAAGAGGAACTGCTTTGGGTTCTTCTTTTGGAGGAGAAGGTGGATTTTACGCGACGAGAAGAGGAATGCAGAAAAAAATATTTTTTGCTTCAATTTTCTTTGGGATACTCTTTATTATCTGTGCTTTTTTAAATTTACTCCTTTAATTCTATCAGTACTCTATTTCAAAAAATAAAAGAGCGGATAGCTTTATTTTTCCGAAAGGCGACTTGCTTTTTTAAGTGGCCTGCTGTTTCTCAGTGGAAAAAAATCCTAAAAATTCTTAAAAGAGATGAAAAAATCGCTTTATTTTGTTTTTTATTTCTTTTCTTATTTTCAGGAATTTTCCTTCTATATTCTCTTTATTTAGAAAAAACCCAGCCTGGGGCAAAGCTTGGAGGCAACTATATTGAAGGCATAATTGGTCAGCCAAGACTTATTAATCCTATTTATGCTTCAGCAAATGACGCCGACCGCGATTTGGTTGAGTTAATTTTTTCGGGATTAGTAAAATATGACGGGAAAGGTAAAATTGTTCCTGATTTGGCAAAAAGCTTTGAAATTAAAGATGATGGAAAAACATATGAATTTTATTTAAGAGACGACATTCTTTGGCATGATGGGGAACAATTTACCAACGATGATGTTATCTTTACAATTAAAACTATTCAAAATGCCGACTATAAAAGTCCCCTACGGGCAAATTGGTTGGGAGTGGAAGTTGAAAAAATTAATGAAAGTGGAATTCGCCTCAAATTAAAAAGTCCTTATGCAAGTTTTTTGGAAAATTGCACAGTGAAAATCTTGCCAAAACATATTTGGCAAGATATTCCTCCGGAAAATTTCGCTTTAACGGTCTATAATTTACAACCAATTGGAACGGGCCCATTTAAATTTAAAAACTTCAAACAGGATAAATTAGGTTATATCAAATCTTTTACTCTGTCTCCAAATCTCCGTTATTATAAAGAAGGACCCTACATTTCTGAAATAACATTTCAATATTTTAAAGATGAAAAAGAGGCATTAAATTCTTTAAAAAACGGAGGAGTGGATGGTTTAAGTTATCTTCCCGCAAAAGATTTAAATCAAATTAAGGGAAAAGCTCTTAATGTTCATCGCCTTTCTTTACCAAGATATTTTTCTGTTTTTTTAAATACTCAAAAAGCGACAATTTTCCAGGATAAAAACATCCGACAAGCCTTAGATTTGGGAACCAACAAAGAAGATCTTATTAAAAAAGTGCTTTTAGGAGAGGGAGAAATTGTTCTTTCTCCAATTTTGCCGGAAATTTTCGGATTTGAAAAACCAAATAAAATTTCTGAATTCAATCCTGAAAAAGCGAAAGAAATTTTAGAAAAAGCCGGTTTCCAAGATGTTAATGGAGACGGTTTTAGGGAAAAAATTATAAAAAAACAAGTTTTTCAATTTAAATCAGATCTTAGGACTGGTTCCCAGGGGAATGAAGTAACAGAGCTTCAAAAATGCCTTGCTCAAGACAGCGAAATTTATCCTGACGGAAAAATCACGGGCACTTTTGGTGAAAACACAAAAATAGCAGTAATTAAGTTCCAAGAAAAATATAAAAAAGAAATATTGGAACCAGCCGGACTTCAAGAAGGGACAGGAGAAGTCGGAAAAGCCACGCGCCAAAAACTTAATGAGCTTTGTGCTCAATCTCCCGAAGAACTTCAACCCTTTGAATTATCCATAATAACAATTAACCAACCTGAATTAATGGAGGTTGCTAATTTTTTAAAAAATAATTGGCAGGAGATTTTAGGCTTGAAATTAGAAATTCAACTTTACGATAATCCAGAATTAGAGAATGAAATTATCAAACCAAGAAATTATCAGGCATTGTTATTCGGCGAGGTTCTAAATTTAACGCCCGACCCCTTCCCTTTCTGGCATTCCTCTCAGAAAAAAGATCCTGGGTTAAATTTAGCTATTTTCGAAAACAAACAAACCGATAAGCTTCTTGAAGACGCTCGCCAAAATTTGAATGCTCAGGAAAGAAAACAAAAATATGAAGAATTCCAGGATATTCTAATTGAAGAAGTCCCTGTTATATTTTTATATAGTCCAAATTACATTTATCCGATTTCTAAAGAAATTAAAGGAGTGGATGTCAAGATAATCGTTGACCCTTCAAAAAGATTTTCTAATATAGAAGATTGGTATATTGCAACAGAAAGAAGCTGGAAATAAAATGAAAATTAAAAAGCAAAAAATAAAAAGTAAATATTCGGAAATTAGATACTTGTATGATATAAAAGATGTTCTTTTTGATAAAGATTTGCTGAAAGCAACTAAAAATTTTCCGCTTTATTATATGTATCGTGGGGTAAACAGAATGGAAGAATTAAGATATGATATCACAGATATCCCTCCAAAAATGCTTGGAAGAGAATTTGTAAAAACTAAAGGTAATCGCAATTCAAAAAAATTTCCGGAACTTTATACCGTTCTCAAGGGAAAAGCAATATTTTTAATGCAAAAAATGAAAGGGAAAATTATTAAAGATGTTTTTGTCATTAAGGCTGAAAAAGGAAGTTGGGTAATTGTGTCTCCCAAATATTATATTATTACAATTAATCCTTTAAAAAAGATTTTGAAAATAGGAAACTGGGTTTCTGAAAAAAACAAAAATATTTATGAAGAATTGGAAAAAATGCATGGCGCTTGCTATTACTACACAAAATCTGGCTGGATCAAAAATAAAAATTACAAAAAAATCCCTAAGCTACGTTTTGAAAAATCCTTAAAATCAATACCAAAAAATTTGGATTTTTTAAGAGGTTAAAAGCGGATGTGGCGGAACTGGAATACGCGTACGGTTCAGGACCGTATGCCGTAAGGCTTGTGGGTTCGAATCCCACCATCCGCACATGATAAAAGAAAAAAATTTACGTCTTATACCGCTGGGCGGCCTAGGAGAGGTCGGCCGAAATATGATGCTTCTTGAATATGGAAGAAGTATTTTAATTATTGATATGGGCTTTAGAATGCCGGAAGAAGATATGCCGGGCATTGATTTTATTATTCCAAATATTTCCTATCTCAAAGGAAAAGAAAAAAATATTTTAGGGATAGTCTTTACTCATGGCCACTACGACCATATCGGAGCTGTTCCTTATCTAATTGAAAAAATCGGAACTCCGCCACTTTTCGCTTCTCCCCTAACTAAGGGCATCATCTTAAAAAGACAAGAAGATTTCTCATTACAACCAAAATTTGAAATCCAAGAAGTTAAAGACGGAGATAAAATTAATTTAGGACCTTTCAGGGTTGAATTTTTCCGACAAAATCATAATATCCCGGACAATTTGGGTATTTTTATTTCTACACCGGTAGGTAATATTTTACATACTTCTGATTTCAAATTCGACGAAAATCCGGTAAATGACTTACCGACTAATTTTGAGAAATTAAGGAATTTTGGGAAGAGGAATATTCTTCTTTTGCTTTCAGACTCAACCGGCGCTGAAGAACCAAACCATTCTCTTTCAGAAAAAACTATTCAAGAAAATTTAGAGAAATTTTCCAAAATGCCCCTGGCCGCATTATTGCCGCCACTTTTGCTTCTCTTATCAACAGAATCCAGCAAATTATTACCCTGTCTGAAAAATACGGCAGAAAAGTGATAGTTGAAGGATATTCAATGAAAACCAATGTGGAAATTGCCAAAATTTTAGGATATTTGAAGGTTAAAAAAGGAACTTTAATTAAAGTTAAAGAAATATGGAAAGTATCCCTGATTCAAAAATAACAATTCTCTGTACGGGCGCACAAGGAGAAGGACAGGCTTCTTTAATGAGAATTGCTAACGGAGAACATAGATTCTTACACTTAAAAAAGAGAGATGCTGTTATTTTCTCCTCTTCGGTAATCCCGGGAAATGAAAGAACGGTCAATTTTTAAAAGATGAAATTTTGCGGCAGGGCTGTAAGGTTTTTCATTATAAAATGATGGATATTCATGCCGGCGGCCATGCCCAAAGAATTAGAATTGGAGGAAATGATAAAAATAATTAAGCCTAAATTTTTCTTGCCTATTCACGGGCAATATTCAATGTTGGTAAACCATGGACAAATTGCTAAAACTTGCGGGCTTTCCGGATAAAAATATCGTTGTAGCTGAAAATGGACAAATTATTAATTTAAGTCCGGAAAATATTTTTATTGAGAAAAATATCGTCCCTTCAAATTATATTATGGTTGATGGATTAGGAATTGGAGACGTGGGAGAAGTTGTTTTAAGAGACCGCCAAACCTTGTCTAAAGACGGAATGTTTGTAATTGTAGCGGTTGTGGATCGCCAAACTGGAAAAGTTAAGGGCTCTCCTGATATAATATCTAGAGGATTCGTTTATTTGAGAGAATCAAAAAACTTGCTTTATGATACTCGTAAAAGAGTGATAAAAATCGTTGATGAGGCGGCGGGTTCGGGCGGAGCAGTAAATTGGATTTATATTAAAGACGAAATCAGGAATAAAATCGGCCAATTCCTCTTTTCAAAAACTCAAAGACGACCAATGATTTTACCAGTAGTTATCGAAGTTTAAAAATTTTATGCGAATATTTTCAGGTATCCGGCCAACCGGAGAATTACATATAGGAAATTATTTGGGAGCAATCCATCAATGGCTTGAGCTTCAAAAAGAAAATGAATGCGTTTTTTGTATTGTTGATTTGCACGCCCTTACTACTCCTTGGGAACCGAAAGAATTACAAAAGAACATTTTTGATGTTGCAGCCGCTTATTTAGCTGCAGGCCTTGACCCAGAGAAATGTATATTTTTTATTCAGTCCCAAGTAAAAGAGCACTCAGAATTAGCTTGGTTATTAAACGTGATTACTCCTGTTGGCGAACTAGGCCGAATGACGCAATATAAAGAAAAATCCCGTCAATTCAAAACAAATATTAACGCCGGACTTTTAAATTATCCTGTTTTAATGGCAGCAGATATTTTACTTTATCAAACAGATATTGTTCCAGTCGGTAAAGACCAGCAACAGCATGTTGAATTATCTAGGATTATTGCTCGGAAATTTAACCAAAAATTTGGCCAAACTTTTCAAGAGCCTAAGGCCCTACTTCCAAAAATGGGAGAAAAAATAATGTCTTTACAAAACCCAAAAAAGAAAATGTCAAAAACCGAAGACCCTAGGGGTTGTATTGGTTTATTTGATGAGCCGGATATTATAAAAAATAAGGTAATGACATCTCTTACTGATCTTGGCAAGGAGATAAAATATAATCTTGAGAAGAAACCCGGCATTTCCAATCTTTTGACAATTTATAGTCTTTTTTCCAAAAAAGAAATTAAGGATGTTGAAAGAGAATTTAAAGGAAAGGGTTATGCGGAATTTAAAAAATCATTAGCTAATTTATTAATAAATTCCTTAGAACCATTCCGCCGAAAAAGAAAAGAGCTTCTACAAAGAGAAGTCTATGTTAAAGATATTTTAGATAAAGGAGCCAAGAAAGCTCAAGTTATTGCTCAATCTACAATGGCCGATGTTAGAAAAAAAATGGGCCTTTTATAAGATCTAAAGATTTAATATTTACTCTTTTAGACCTAATTCTTCATAGGTCTTTTTTGTTACGGGTATACCTACTTTTTTGAAAATATCTAAAGATTTCTTTTCAATTTCTATTAAATCTTCTTTAGTATCTCCTTCAAACCGGCATTTAATAATTGGCGTGGTATTAGCCGCCCTTGCTAAAGCCCAACCATTAGGAAAATTAATTCTGGCTCCATCAATATCTATAAAATTATAATTATTTTTACGGAGGTATTTTTGTAAATTTTTAATAATTTTAAATTTTTCTTCATCGGTTGTATCAATAAATATCTCCTGGCTAGAGAAGGAAGATGGTAAGCTATCAATATAACTTGCGAGATTTTCATACTGTGAGAAAATTTCAGCTAATTTTAAAGAAGCGAATACGGCATCATCGCATAGATAATAATCAAGGGGGAAAAAGAAATGCAATGTAATCTCTCCTCCAAAAACAGCCTTTGTTTTAATAATTTTATTAATAACAGCATTATGATGAGAAATGGAAAAAAAAGTTTTAACATTTTCTTTTTTCATTTCTTCTAAAAATATTTTTGAAATTCTCATATCGTGGACAATTGGTCCTTTTTTCTTTTTTAGGGACTGCTTAGCCAACATTAAAAGGCAGAAATCTCCACTAATTGCTCTTCCTTGATTATCAATCGGCACCACGCGATCGCCGTCGCCATCGTAAGCAAATCCTAAATCAGCTTTTTCATCTACAACTATCTTTTGAAGGTCTTTTATATTTTCTTCTTTATAAGGATCGGGTAAATGATGTGGAAAATCTCCATTAAATTCTCCGTAAATTGTTCTTGTTTGACAGCCTAGCCTTTTAAAAATTTTTTCTGGCAAAAAACTTACAGCTCCATTGCCAGTATCGAAAATGATTTTTAATGGCCGTTTTAGGCTTATTTTGTTAACAATATAATTAATATAATCTTCTAGGGGGTCAAAAATTATCATTCTCCCTAATTTCTGTTGTTTTTTTGGCTTTACTTCTTTAATAACTAATTCTTTTAATTCGTCTAATTCCTTTTCTGCGATATCTTCACCGATTTTCTGCCCTGGTCTCCGAACATGTAAGATTAATCCGTTATATTCTTTCGGATTATGAGAACCTTCGATCGCAAATCCTCCATCAAAATGATAATTAAAAATAGAAAAATAAAATAAAGAGTCAGGAGCTATCCCAATATTAATTACTTCTTTCCCTAAATTAATAAGTTCATCAATTATCGCTCTTGCCAAAATAGGAGAACTTTTGCGCGTATCTTGGGAAACAACGATTTTATTGGCTTTGGGGTATCTAATTATATAAGCCCTACAAATCATACGAACAACTTCCTCATTTAAATCATTAGGATAAATCCCTCTTATATCATAAGTACGAAAAATGTTTGAATTGACGTTCATACGGGTTTATTATATCATGTATGATATATCGAGCGAAACTAGCTATATTATATCTATATGTCATTTTCCGTCGGCATAGTTGGCCTTCCTAATGTTGGAAAATCGACTTTATTTAAAGCCTTAACTAAAAAACAGGTTGATATTGCTTCCTATCCCTTTACCACCATCTCCCCTAATGTTGGGGTAGTCGCTGTTCCTAATGAAAGATTAGAAAAAATAGCTGAAATTATTAAACCTGAAAAAATTACTCCTACTATTATTGAATTTGTCGATATCGCAGGATTGGTCAAGGGCGCTCATAAAGGAGAAGGTTTGGGAAATCAATTTTTAGCCAAAATTAGGGAATGCGATGCTATTTTAGAAATTGTCCGAGCTTTTGAGAATGAAGAAATTGAGCATGTTGAGAAAAGTGTTAATCCTGAAAGGGATATTGAAATTATTAAAATTGAATTGCTTATGAAAGATTTAGAAACTTTAGATAAGTATCTTCCGGAACTCCAAGAATTTTCTAAAACTAACGATAAAGAAAACTTAAAAACCTTTGAATTCTTTAAAAAAATTAAGGATGCTCTTTCGCAAGGAATATTAATTTCAGAAATGGATTTAACTAAAGAAGAGCAATTAAAGATCAAAAATCTCCAATTTTTAACCCAAAAACCAATAATTTATATTTTTAATATCAGCGAAAAACAATTAAAGGATAATCCTAAAAATTTCGAAAAATTATTAGGTTTTTCCAATTCTTTAGTGTTTGATTTCAAAATTGAAGAAGAGATATCTGAACTATCTGAAATAGAAGTTAAAGAAATGGGATTTAAATCACAGGTTGACCAATTAATCTTAATCTGCTACAATATTCTTGATTTAATAACTTTTTATACTATCGCCGGAGGAAAAGAAACGAGGGCATGGACGTTAAAAAAAGGATTAAAAGCGCCCGAAGCAGGCGGAAAAGTTCATACTGATTTTGAAACTAATTTTATAAAAGCAGAAGTAATTTCTTTCCAAAAATTAATAACAGCTGGTTCCTGGCAAGAAGCAAGAGAAAAAGGTTGGCTAAGAACTGAAGGAAAAGAATATATTGTTCAGGACGGCGATATAATTGAATTCAAAATATAAATAATATGAAAACTTATCAACTTACCTGTCTTATTTCCTTAAAATTATCAGATGAGGAAATGAAAAAAAATTTAGAAAAAATTACTTCCTTGATTCAAGAAGAAGAGGGTATTTTAATTGGTTCAAAAAATCCGATAAAAAAGAAATTGGCTCATCCGATAAAAAAGGAGGAATTAGCTTATTTAAATTGTTTAGATTTTAATTTAAGCCCTGAAAAATTAGAAAATTTAGAAAAAAAATTAAAGTCAGAATCTCAAATTCTCAGGTTTTTAATTTCAATTAAAAAAGAGGAAAAAATTAATATTCAACCTGAAAAAACTTCCTTTAAAGCTGACGTTTTTTCTCCAGAAACAAAAAAATCCCTGAAAACAGCTTCGCCAGAAGAAGAAAAGGTCGAGCTCGAAGAAATTGAGCAAAAGTTAGAAGAAATTTTAGGCGAAATATGAATTTAAACAAAGTTTTTATTATTGGCCGCCTTGTTTCAGACCCCGAAATGCGTTCCACCCCTCAAGGGCAATCGGTTTGTAATTTTAGAATGGCTACTAATAGAGTGTGGACAGATAGAACAAATAATCAAAAACAAGAAAAAACCGAATATCATAATATTGTTTTATGGCGGAGATTAGCTGAAATTGCGTCTCAATATTTAACTAAGGGTAGTTTAGCTCTTATTGAAGGAAGACTCGAAACAAGATCTTGGCAGGACGCTTCAGGTAATAAAAGATTTCGAACGGAAATTGTCGGAGAAAGAATGCAATTAGGACCAAGAGCAGCTGGGAAAATCGTTCCGCCAGCCTCTCCCACAGAAGAAACATCTTCTTCTGAAGAAATTCCAGTAATTGAAGAAGAAACAGAGGAAGAAATTGATGTAAAAGATATACCATTTTAGAAATTCAAAACTCAAGGCTTAAAATCCAAAACTGTTTCGAAATTTATTTTTAAATTTTAATTTTGGGTTTTGAAATTTAATCTTATGGACTGTTATTTTTGTCAAAAAGGAATAAATGAAATTGATTTTAAGGATACTGAACTCCTTAAAAGATTTATTTCTGGCTCAGCAAAAATTAGAGCAAAAGAAAAAACAAATACCTGTTCTCTCCATCAAAGAAAAGTAGCAAAAGCTATTAAAAGAGCTCGTCATTTAGGCTTGCTTCCTTATATGCAAAAGTGATTAATATTAAACAAAAAAACTGCCCTCGAGGGCAGTTTTTTTGTTTAATAAAATTTATTTATTTTCTAAAATATCTTTTTTAATTTTCTCTGTAATCTTCGGATTTTCTTTCAAAAATATTTTACTTGCGTCTATCCCCTGGCCCAATTGGGTTTCTCCAAATTGCAGCCAACTGCCGGACTTCTTAATGATTTCTTTTTTTATACCCGTATTTAAAATATCTGTCAGATAAGAGATTCCTTCATTGTAATAAATATCGAATTCAGTTGTTTTAAAGGGAGCGGCGACTTTATTTTTAACAATTTTTGCCTTGACCCTATTTCCGATAATTTCCTCTCCGTGTTTTATCTGGCCAATTCTTCTTAAATCAATTCTTACCGAAGCAAAAAATTTCAGAGCTAATCCTCCAGGAGTTGTTTCGGGATTACCAAACATTACTCCGATCTTCATTCTAGTTTGGTTCAGAAAAACAACTATTGTTTTTGTTTTAGAGACAATGCCAGATAATTTTCGAAGAGCATGACTCATTAAACGAGCCTGAAGACCAATTTTAAATTCGCCCATTTCTCCTTCAATTTCGGACTTGGGAGTTAAAGCTGCCACTGAATCAATAACAATAACATCAATTTCTCCAGAACGAACTAATGTCTCAACAATTTGTAAGGCTTGTTCGCCAGAATCTGGCTGGGAAATTAAAAGGTCATCAATGTTTACGCCAATTCTTCTCGCGTAATCTGGATCTAAAGCATGTTCAGCATCAATAAAAGCTCCCATTCCTCCTTGTTTCTGAGCTTCGGCTAAAATATGTAATGCCAACGTAGTTTTCCCAGACATTTCCGGACCAAAAATTTCAATAACCCGGCCTCGAGGCACTCCTCCTACTCCCAAAGCTAAATCCAAAGAGACTGAACCAGTTGGAACAACATTAACATCAACTGGTTTCGCCTCTTTTAATTTCATAATTGCCCCCTCTCCGAATCTTTGTTTTATTTCTTCAACTGCTTCTTGCAAATTAGCTCTTTGTCCTCCAATTGACGAATTTTCCTTTTTTTTCTTTGACATATATTTTAATTATACCACAAGTTATTTAATCACACTTTTTGCCACTCTGAATTTTCTCCCCCTTCTTTTATATATACTTCTCTGGGTTTTGCTCCTTCGCCAGGTCCAACCACTCCTCTTTCTTCTAAAATATCAATAAGTCTCGCTGCTCTAGCATAACCCACTCTTAAATGTCTTTGCAAGAGAGAGGCCGAAGCCTTATTTGAACGCACAACTAATTTTTTTGCTTCTTCATAAAGGGGGTCTTCCCCTTCGTTCCCCAAAGAAGTAGTGGGCGAATAAAAATCTCCTCTCATTTCTCCATTTTCAATTTTTTCTAATTCTTGTTTTAAATTTTCTTCGATTTCATTTTTATAGATGGCTTCCATTCCTTTTTTCTTAAAGTATTCCATTACTTTTTTCACTTCTTTTTCTGAAACATAAGCTCCCTGAATTCTTTTTGGCTTTACGGTTTCGGCAGAAAGATAAAGAAGGTCTCCTTGGCCCAAAAGTTTTTCTGCGCCGGCTGCATCCAAAATTGTTCTTGAATCAACTTGACTGGCTACCTGATAAGCAACCCTTGAAGTAATGTTTGCCTTAATTAATCCTGTAATAACCTCCACTGAAGGCCTTTGGGTGGCCAATACCAAATGGATACCAACTGCTCTTGCCATCTGGGCTAATCTTACAACACCCACTTCAATTTCTTTTCCTCTCGCCGCCATTAAATCAGCGAGTTCATCAACAATAAAAACAATATAAGGCATTAAATGTTCTCCTTGTTTTGATTTTATTTCATTATATAGGGTAATATCTCTGGTTTTCTCTTCAGCTAACACTTGGAATCTTCTTTCCATCTCCATAGTCAGCCATTTTAAAACATTAATAGTTTTCGGAGCATCATAAATTACCGGTGTCAAAAGATGGGGAAGATCTTGATAAGTGGAAAATTCTACTCTTTTTGGATCAATCATAATTAGTCTTAAAATCTGTGGTCCATTTCGGAAAAGAAGGCTTAAAATTAAATTATTCAAGAAAATTGTTTTACCAGTTCCAGTCGCACCAGCCACTAAAAGGTGGGGCATTTTACCCAAATCAGTAAATACCGGACTTCCCGCTACATCTCTTCCTAAAACAAGACTTAGATTTGCCGTATTATTTTGGAATTCAGGCAATGAAATTAAATTTCTTAATCTCACTCTTGTCCTTACTTTATTTGGTATTTCGATCCCCACTAAAGCTTTGCCAGGAATTGGCGCTTCTATCCTAATTGGATGAGCAGCCAAAGCTAAAGCTAAATCGTTACTTAAAGTTGTAATTTTTGATAATTTTACTCCTTCGGCTGGTTTAAAAGTGTATTGGGTAACCGTAGGCCCAATATTAACATCAGCCATTTGAACTGGAATGCCGAAATTTTCTAAAGTTTTTTTGATAATTGTGGAATTTATTTGGATGTCGCCACCCGAAGCCTGTCCCTTGTCTTCTTCAAGAAGATCTATTGGAGGAGCTTCGTAGCCGGTTTCTTTGGATTTTCCTGAAACTGCCTCTGTTTTTGCCAAAGTTTCTTCTTTAAAAATTTCTTTAGTTGTGATGGGAAAAGAAGAAACGGACTCAATTTTTTTAACTTTAAATTTCGGCTCAATAAATATTTTCTTTACTAAATTAGAAATGAGAGAGGATTTCTTTTCTTCTTCGGCTGTTTTTTCTTTTTCGGGAATTTTTTCCTCTTTTGGTTTAGAACTTTTTAAAAGCTGGCTTAAAATCAGGCAGCCGATAATAATTACTCCAGAAAAAATAATTAAAGTAGCAATAAGGCCAAAAAATTTAAGTAAGGGTGCGCTTACTAAAGAACCAAGAATACCTCCTAATTTTTGCTCTTTATCGAAAGAACCCAAAATTCCGGAAATTCCTAAAATTAAAATTAAGGCGCTTAAAATTAAAGGGAACCAAAAAGATTTAGATTGGGTTTTTAAAATAACAATTCCTAAAATAAAGAAAATTACAGGAGCGAGAAAAAAAGTTTTCCCAATTAAAAATAAAAAAACATCTCTAAAGGTGTTCCCAGCAATACCCGCTAAATCAAAAAAGCTTAAGGCAATTAAGAGAGCAAAAATAACCATTAAAATGCCCCCAATACCTTTTTTTATTTCCGCATGTAGGCTGAAAAATCCAGGCTTCTTTACTTTTAGAGATTCTTTTTTTGTTTTATGATTTTTCTTTTTTCCCACGGTAAATTTAAAAAATAAATATTTTATCTTTTCTCTACTTTTAGTATATCATTTCTTGCTTTTTTCGAACAATATGAAAAGATAATAATTCTATTTTTTAAAACCAGTACCGACTGGAATTAATTTCCCTATAATAACATTTTCTTTTAGTCCTCTCAATTTATCTTCTTTGCCTTCAATTGCCGCCCTGATTAAAACCCTTGATGTTTCTTGAAAAGAAGCCGCTGAAAGAAAACTGTCACAAGTCAAAGAAACCTTTGAAATCCCCAAAAGTAAGGGCTGAGAAATCGCAGGCTCTTTGCCTTCCTTTTTTAGTCGATTATTTTCTTCTTGTAAAATCGACTTATCTACTATTTCGCCAGGCACAAAATGAGAACCTCCCTGTTCTTTAATTCTTACTCGAGAAAACATCTGACGGACAATTATTTCAACATGTTTATCATGGATTATTGCCCCCTGGGAACAATAGATTTTTTGAATTTCTTTTATGATATAATGTTTAGTTTCTTCGGTTCCTACAATCTTGAAAAGTTCTTTTAAATCAAGAGGTCCTTCTGAAAGCTGTTGGCCCTTTTCAATTTTCTTACCTTTTTCTACCAAAATTACTACTTTTGGCGGAATTAAATAATCAATAATTTCTGGTTTTTTCTTTTTTCGCAACTCTCCCTTCTCGTTTTTTCTTATCTTAATAATTCTCTTTTGATTTTCTTCAATTATTTCTTCAACCTCACCATCAACCTCTGAAAGAGTAGCCTTGCCTACCGGCGGTCTAACTTCAAAAACCTCATCAACCCGCGGCAGACCTTGGGTAATATCAGCTCCACCAGCCACTCCGCCAGTATGAAAAGTTCTCATTGTTAATTGGGTGCCCGGTTCTCCAATCGCTTGGGCGGCGACAATTCCTACGGCTTGTCCCATTCGAACTAAAGAGTTTCTCCCTAAATCCCAACCATAACATTTCTGACAAACTCCAAAAGAAGTATTACAGTTTAAAGGAGAACGAGTTTTAACTTCTTTTATTTCTGGCAGTGATTCTATTTCTCTGGCTTTTTCCCAATTAATTATCTCGTCTTTTTTCACCAAAACCCGTTTACCCGAATTTATATCTTCTAAAGCAACTCTTCCGACAATTTTTAAGCTAAAATCTTGACCAATTTCTTTTGCTTCCTCTTTAGAAAGTAATATCCCCTTTTCTGTTTTACAATCTTCTTCCCTAACTACTACCTCATGAGAAACATCAATTAATCTTCGTGTTAAATAACCTGCTGTTGAGGTTCTTAGGGCTGTATCAGCTGTTCCTTTTCTAGCGCCGTGGGTAGAAATAAAATATTCCAATACATCAAATCCTTCTTTAAAAGAACTTTTAACCGGCAATTCAATTATCTGGCCGGCAGGATTAATCACAAGGCCTTTCATACCAGCCATTTGAATTGGCTGGGACCAAGAACCTTTTGCCCCAGAATCAATAATTGAAAATACTGAACCGTTAATTGGCAGGGTTTTTGGAACCAGTTTTTCAATTTCTGATTTAGTTTTTTGCCAAACTTCAATTATCTGAAGAGACCTTTCTTCTTTTGACAGAAGCCCTTTATTGAAATGGCCTTCGATCAATTCTATTCCTTTTTCAGCATCTTCAATCAGTTTTTCTTTTTCGGCAGGAACAATTAAATCATCCATTCCCCAAGAGACTCCTGATTTTGTCGCATATTCAAACCCCAGTTCCTTAATTTGATCCAAAATTTGATAGGAATATTCAGTTCCGTATTTTTCAATAAGTTGACTTATTAATTTATCTAATTTTTTTGAGTTTATTACTTCATTAATATAGGGAAATTCTTTGGGCAAAACTTGATTAAAAATAATTCTGCCCACCGATGTTTCAATAAATTCCAGGGAGGTTTTTGCTTCCGTTTTTGGATTTTGAACTTTAATTTTCGCTTTAAGGTCGACTTCGCCGAAATCATAAACTAGTAAAGATTCTTGGGCAGAGCCAAAAATTTTTCCTTCGCCTTTTAATCCGTCGAAGATTTTAGTCAGATAATAGCATCCTAAAATAATGTCTTGAGTCGGAGAAACAATTGGGGTGCCGGTTGCTGGCTTTAGAAGATTAATAGTGGATAACATAATTTCTTTGGCTTCTTTTTGAGCCTCCGAAGAAAGGGGCACATGAACTGCCATTTGGTCTCCGTCAAAATCAGCATTAAAAGCCTTACAAACCATTGGAGGAATTCTGATTGCTTCTCCTTCGATTAAAACCGGCTGAAAGGCCTGAATTCCCAATCTATGTAAAGTAGGAGCGCGGTTTAATAAAACTAATTTATCTTTAACAATTTCTTCTAAAATCGCCCAAACTTCATCAGTCTCTGCTTCGATTAACCTCGAAGCTCCTTTTATATTGTAAGCTAATTCTTTTTCTAAAATATTCTTTATGACCAAAGGTTTAAAAAGTTCCAAAGCCATTTTTTTGGGAAGCCCAACCTGAAAATGTTTTAATTCCGGCCCCACAACAATAACCGACCTTCCGGAATAATCAACTCTTTTGCCTAAAAGATTCTGTCTGAATCTGCCTTGTTTTCCTTTAAGTATATCTGCTAAAGATTTTAATAATCTTTTTCCGCCAGTTGTCGCCTGAGTGGTTTGAGCTTTCCTCATATTGTTGTCAATCAAAGCGTCAACTGCTTCCTGAAGCATTCTTTTTTCATTGCGAACAATAACTTCAGGAGCTGAAATCTCTAAAAGATAATTTAATCTGTTATTGCGATTAATTACTCGCCGATATAAATCATTTAGGTCAGAGGAAGCATATCTGCCGCCGTCAATTTGAACCATAGGGCGCAGATCGGGTGGCAAAACCGGAAGAACTGTCAAAAACATCCATTCTGGCCTGATTTGGGCCCTTAGCATGCTCTCAATAATTTTTAATCTTCGTAAAATTTTTCTCTTATTTTCTCCTTCGGTCTCTTCTGTTTCTTTTTTTAATTGTTGGGTTAATTTTTTCAAATCAATTCCTTCAAAAATCTTTCTTAGGGTTTCTGCACCGGTTCCTGCTTCAAAACATTCTCCGTATTTTAAAGATAAATTATGGTAATCAACTTCTGAAAGAATTTTTAGGGGCTTAATGTTAGATACCTCTTCTTTTGCCTTATCTTTTGCTTCGGTTAATTCTTTAATTCTATTTTTCACCGCGCCTTTTGATTCTTTTTTTTCGGAATCTTTTTTAGATTTTTTCTCTTTTTCAGATTTTTTGGAAGTTCTCGGCGATATATTTTTAACTTTTTCTTTAAATTCTCTTTCAATTTCGTCCAAAATTTTCTTTTTAGCGTCTTCGTTAACCTTGGTAATAATGTAGCTGGCAAAATAGATTACTCTCTCTAACTGCTGCATAGGAATATCAATTACCATGCCCATTCGAGAAGGCATCCCTCTTAAAAACCAAATATGAGAACAGGATGCAGCAAGCTTGATATGTCCCATTCTTTCCCTTCTGACTGAAGATTTAGTAACTTCTACTCCGCATTTATCGCAAATTATTCCTTTGTATCTTATCCTGCGGTATTTTCCGCAATAGCATTCGTAATCCTTTTCAGGACCGAAAATTTTCTCGCAAAAAAGACCGTCTTTCTCAGGTTTCTGAGTACGGTAGTTAATGGTTTCTGGTTTTGTTATTTCTCCATGTGACCAAGATAAAATATCATCCGGAGAAGCAAGTTTTATTCTAATTGATTCTAAATCTATTACGCGCATAGTTTTTACTCTTTAGTTTCTTCTTTTTGTTTTTCTTTAACTTCGACGCTTAACCCTAATGATTTTAATTCATTAACCAATAAATTAAATGACGCGGGTATGTTGGGACTTTTAATTTCTTCACCTTTTAAAATCGCTTCGTAAGCAGCCGCTCTTCCCTGTACATCGTCAGATTTAATTGTCAGCATTTCCTGTAAAATATTAGCAACCCCATAGCCTTCTAAAGCCCAAACTTCCATTTCGCCGAATCTTTGGCCTCCGAATTGGGCTTTTCCTCCTAAAGGCTGCTGAGTAATTAAAGAATAGGGCCCAATAGAACGCATATGGATTTTATCTTCAACCATATGAATCAATTTCATCATATAAATATAACCAACCGTTATTCTTTCGGAAAAAGGAAGACCGGTCACACCATCATAAAGAATAACTTTTCCGTCTTCAGGGTAGCCCGCTGTTTTTAATTCTTCTTTAATATCTTTTTCATTTGCGCCGAGAAGCGCTGGAGAAATTGCTACATATCCTAATTTATGAGCCGCCAGTCCTAAATGGGTTTCCAAAATTTGACCGATATTCATTCGAGAAGCAACACTGATAGGATTTAAAACAATGTCAACCGGAGTGCCGTCCTCTAAAAACGGCATTTCTTCTTCTGGCAAAACTTTGGAAATTACCCCTTTATTTCCGTGGCGGCCAGCAAGTTTGTCGCCAGCAGTAATTTTTCTAATTTGAGCTACTTCAACTTGAATCCTTTTTATGACTCCCGGCTCCAACTTATCTCCTTTTGCCCGAGAAAAAGTTTTTACAGAAATAACTCTTCCTCTTTTTCCGTGCGGCATAAGTAAAGATGTATCTTTTACTTCTCTTGCTTTTTCTCCGAAAATTGCTCTTAGTAATCTTTCTTCAGCAGTCAAATCAGCTTCTCCTTTTGGCGAAATTTTTCCAACTAAAATATCATTTGCTTTTACTTCAGCTCCAATCCTAACAACTCCTTCTTCGTCTAAGTCCTTCAATTTTTCTTCAGAGACATTGGGGATATCGCAGGTTGTAATTTCCGGCCCCAATTTTGTTTCTCTCACATCGCAAGAAAAATCCTCAATATGGATTGAAGTGTATCTATCATCTTTCACCAACCTTTCGGAGATAATAATAGCGTCTTCATAATTGCTTCCCCTCCAAGGTAAAAAAGCAACTAGAAGATTTTGGCCTAAAGCCAACCAGCCCCTATCCATATCTGTTCCGTCAACCAAAACATCTCCTTTTTTAAATTCTTGACCCTTTTTTACTATTGGTCTCTGGTGAAGTGAAGTATACTGATTTGTTCGGATGAATGTTCGTAAATTATAAATTTTTTCCCCTCTTTCGCTTTTATCCTCCGAAGCTTTAGCGGATAATGCTTTTTTATATCTTACTTTTATATGATTGGCATCAACGTCGAGAACAATACCATCTTCTTTTGCAATAATTTCTTGACCAGAATCTCTCGCAACTTTCGGCTCAACTCCAGTACATACCAAAGGAAGTTCTGGTTTTAAACAAGGCACTGCCTGCCTTTGCATGTTAGAACCCATTAAAGCACGGTTAGCGTCGTCATTTTGCAAGAAAGGAATTAAAGAAGTAGCAATAGAAATACATTGTTTCGAAGAAACATCGATATAATCAATCTTTTCTCTTTCAATTTCTCCGGGCTGACCCTTTATTCTTGCTTCGATTTTTTTTGATATAATTCTCCCTTTTTCATCAATGGGCACACCGGCGTGAGCAATATTGTATCTTTCTTCCTGATAGGCATTAAGATAATGAACCTCTGAACTAACTCTGCTTTTCTCAACTTTAAAATAAGGAGTTTCAATAAATCCATAAGGATTAACTCTGGCGAAAGAAGCTAAGTGAGAAATTAGGCCAATATTCGGCCCCTCCGGCGTCTGAATAGGACAAATTCTGCCATAATGAGAAGGCTGAACATCTCGGACTTCAAATCCTGCTCTTTCTCTTGTCAAACCGCCGGGCCCTGTTGCTGACAATCTTCTTTTATGCTCTAACTCAGCTAAAGAATTTTCATTATCCATAAACTGGGATAATTGCGAAGAAGCGAAAAATTCTTTAACCACCGCCATAAACGGTCTTGGATTTATTAGTTGAACGGGCGCTAAAGTGGGGATATTTAAAGTTGACATCCTGTCTTTTATATTTCTTTCCATTCTCATCAATCCCACCCTTAACCTATTCTGCAATAATTCTCCAATAGTTCTTACTCTTCGATTTCCTAAATGGTCGATTTGGTCAGGCTTGGCTTCTGGATCATTATTTAGTCTGATAACTTCTTTTAAAACCGCTATAATATCTTCAACCTTTAAAACCCTATCTTTTACTGTAATTTCCTCTGCTAATTTTTCTTTTTGTTTGCTCGTCGAAGCCTTGGCGAAGGCGGGATTTTTGGTTTTAACGATTGGGAAGCGTTGATTCATCCTCCACCTACCAACTTTTGAAAGGTCGTATCTCTCAAAATTGAAAAACATATTTTCAATCAATTCCCTAGCGCTGTCGGGAGCAGCAATATCTCCTGGTCTTAATCTTTGGTAAATTTCCACTACCGCCTCAACTTGGTTGTGGGTCGGGTCTTTCTTTAGGGTTTCAGTAATAAATTTTTGGTCGGGATTTCTGTCAACGTCCTGAAAATTTTCCAAAATCTGGTTGTCTTTATCAATACCAAAAGCTCTGAGTAAAGTGGTTGCTGGCACTTTTCTTTTTCTGTCAATTTTTACTCCAATAAAGCCTGATGGTTCTGTTTCAAACTCCAACCAAGCTCCTCTGTTTGGAATAATTTTCGCTCCGAACAAATTGCGGCCCTGGAAAGTCTGGGCAGTAAAAAAAGCACCGGGAGAACGAATAAGTTGGGAAATAACCACCCTTTCTACGCCGTTCACAATAAAAATTCCTCTTTCTGTCATTAAAGGAAAATCTGTGAGAAAAACTTCCTGTTCTTTGATTTCCTTTGTTTTTAAATTAACCAGCCTTGTTTTTACTCTCAAGGCTACCTCATAAGATTCGTTGTTTTGTTTCGCTTCAAGGTCAGAAGAATATTTTGGTTTGTCTAATTTGTAATCCAAAAACCAAAGTTCTAACTCTTTACCAGTATAATCTCTAATTGGCGAAATTTCGGACAATAATTCTTTTATTCCTTTCTCCCAAAACCAATTCCAGCTTTCTTTTTGAGCAGCAATTAAATAAGGAAGAGGAAAAGAAACCCTTGATTTGGAGAAATTTTTAACTTTTATGTCTTTCATGGGTAAAACGCTAAAAAACCCTAAATGTTAGATTTTTAGGGTGGTAATTAAATTTAGTAATTTTTTAGTTCAAAAAACAAAGAAATGATATTTTAAAAAAGTTATTAAAGCACCTAATAATACGATATTTTGATTTTAATCTATTTTAAAAAATTTGTCAACCCTTCACCCCTCTTCTATTTGTTCTTTATCTCTGGCTGTCCAAAAAGCTGAGTAAGAAGTTCAACTCCCTTAGCAATTCTTTCTTTTATAAAATTGCTGGCAATATAATAATTATTTTGGAATATCTTTTTAATAGCAGAAATTAAGTTTCCAGCGTTTTGATTTATTTCTTTATTAAGAAGGATTCCTGCTTTGAAAGAATTATTAACTATTTTTTCTCCAGTCGTTCCTGAAGTATAAATAAAATTATTAGAAATTATTTGCGATGTGGTATAAACTCTTTCAAAAACTCCATTTGTTTTCTTTGAAGTTTGATAGGTTAACCAATTACTATAATCTTTAAAGGTGTTAATAGTCTCTTTAAGAACACCGTCAGAATTTTTTGGTTCTTGAGGAGTAATGGCTAAAAGAGATGCTTGAGAAATTCCGTTTGAGATGTTATGAAAAATATTTTTATAGGTTCCAAAAGTTAAATCTTTTATTTCTGAAATGGTTTGGTAAAAATCTCGAGTACTATCTTCCACAAAATAATTTCCGGTTTCACCGATATATACTATAATATTGCCTGTTAGTTGATAAAATTCTTTATGGGTTTGTAAAATAAATTTAAATTCTTCTTTGAAATTTCTATCTACGGCTTGCGAAATTTTCTCGACGTATGGTGTAGTATCATCAAAAGTTTTTGTGATTCCTTCTTTATTTAGAGTAACTGAAGTAATTAATAAAATAAAAATCGTCGCCATTATAAAAATTAATGACGGCTGCGTTTTTATTTTCTGGAATTCAAAATTAGTAAAGCTTCCAACTGGTAAATTTTCTGGAGGCAAAACCGCTTTATGGTTCTTATCATTTATCTCCTCCATTTTTTGAATATAATCTCTGAGCCATTCTTTTGTAGTCACCCAGTTACGACCGAGTTTTATTGACCTTAACTTCCCTTGCCTAGCCCTTAACGATAAATACTCCTGCGAATAATTACAGTATTTTGTTGCCTCTGTTAAAGATATGTATTTTTGGTTTTTAATCATTATATTTTTAGGATTTTTATAGGTCTGCAAACATATCGGATAACTCTAATATTGTTTTATTTTCTCATAATAAAAGCCTGTGTCAATAGAAATTATTCACAGGCTGGTTTAGATTAAAAAGAGGGTATCGGATAATGTTTTAGTCTTTCACCCTGATGCTTTGTAAAATTCCTAAAGCCACAAAAATTGCCACTAAAGAAGACCCTCCGTAACTTACCAATGGTAAAGGAATACCAATAATCGGCAAAACTCCAAGATTCATACCGACATTAATAAAAACCTGGCAGAATATAAGAATAGCAAAACCAGTCGCAAAGAGACGAGGGAAATTAGAGCTTGCTGATATAGCAATTTTAATTACTCTCCATATTAAGAAAGAAAATAAAGATAGTAAAATCCCTATCCCAATTAAACCAAATTCTTCGGCAATGGCGGCAAAAATAAAATCGGTTTGGGTTTCAGGTAAAAAGCCATATCGGATCTGTGGTCCCTGATTAAAACCTTTACCAAAAAGACCTCCCGAACCGATGGCGATTTTTGATTGGTTAACACTCCAAGAAATTCCTTGAGGATCAATCTGTGGGTCAATAAAACTGATAATTCTCTGCTTTTGATAGTCTTTTAGTAAAAACATCCACGCGACTACAAGAATTAAAAGGCCGCAAAGAGCTAAAATCAAAAAATGGCGAATTTTAATCCCCGAAATAATTAAAATTCCAATCCAAATGGCAATCAGGATTAAAACTGAACCAAGGTCTGGCTGGAAAAAGAATAAGGCAACGGGTAAAAGAACATAAATTCCAGAAAGAAAAATATGGCGCAATCGATACATTTCAATATGGCGCATTGAAAAATATTTAGCCAACAAGATGATTAAAATGATTTTGGTAAATTCGATTGGGTCAAGAGAGATTTCGCCTATTTTATACCAACTTTTAACTCCTCTTATTTCCGGAGCAAAAAAATAAAGTCCAGCCAAAGCAATTAAGGAAATAAAATAAAGAATTAAAATTAAATAAGGGTCTTTTCTTAAAATTCTCCAGTCAAAAAAACTCAAAAGAATCATTAATATAAACCCTATCCCCAAAAAAATAATTTGTTTTTTAAAATTTAAAAAATCTCCTCGACCTAAAGAGGAACTGCAAATTGAAACTAAACCAATTACAACAAGCAGAAGGACGACGATAATAAGTGTCCAATCCAGTTTTTTTAAATGAAGTAAAAAAGATTCCATTGCTTATTTTATCATTCTTAAAAGTTCTTCTTCTGTTATCATTTTAACTCCTAAATTTTTAGCAATTTCTAATTTAGACCCCGGTTCTTTGCCAACGATAACATAATCTGTGTTTTTTGAAACTGATTCCGAGATTTCTCCGCCCAAAATTCTTATTTTTTCTTTTACCATTTCTCTGGTCATTGTTTCTAAACCACCCGTAAGAACGAAAGTTAGTCCTCTTAGTTTTTGTTTGCCTATTAAAGCCTTTGCGAAAGCGGAATTTTCTATAATTATCCCAGTTTTTTTTAATTTTTCTAAAAATTCTAAATTTCTTTTTGTTTTAAACCACTCATAAATCGACCTAGCAACAACTGGACCAATATCTGTTATCTTTTGTAAATTTTCTAAAGAAGCTTTTTTTATTTTTTCTACACTCCCAAAATATTCTGCCAAATCTTGAGCGGTTTCTTCGCCAACGTTTCTCATACCCAGAGAAAAAATAAATCTTGGCAGAGTAATTTTCTTTTTCGATTGAATCGCTGAAATTAAATTTTTAGCTGATTTTTCAGCAAACCTTTCAAGCGATAAAAGATCTCCCTCTTTTAATTCAAATAAGTCGCTGGGGTCTTTAACTAAATCCTCATCAATTAATCTGTCGACAATTTTAGGGCCGAGGCCCGGAATATCAAAAGCCCCCTTAGAAACAAAATGATAAAAATGTTCTTTTTGTCGAGCAAAGCATTTTTGATTTGGACAACGCCAGACAACTTCATTAACTGGCTTAATCAATTTTGTCCCACAAGCGGGACAATCTTTTGGCATTCTAAATTCCCTTTCTATTCCCGTTCTTAATTCCGGCAAAACTTTAATAATGTCAGGGATAACGTCCCCTGCCCTGCCAACAATAATTGTATCTCCTATTTTTACTCCCAATCTTTTTATTTCATCTTCATTATGTAAAGTCGCTCGTGATATCGTCACTCCGCCAACCTCAACTGGTTTTAAATAAGCAACCGGCGTCAAGGCACCTGTTCTACCTATTTGCACTTGGATATTCTCGATAATGGTCGTGTTTTGTTTTAGGGGAAATTTATAAGCAATTGTTGCGCGGGGAGCTTTACCAATTATTCCTAACTTACTATAAATTTTATTTAAATTAATAATTACAACAATACCATCGATTTCGTAAGAGAGCTTCTCACGGTTTTTTTGCCAAAAATTATGGAATTCAAAAACTTCTTTTAAATTTTTACAATATTTATTATGAGGATTTGTTTTAAAGCCAAGTGTTTTTAAAATTTTATGTTTTCCCTCGTGGGTTTTTTGGTTTAAATCCGTAATTAAATCATAGGCATAAGAATCTAAGTGTCTTTGAGCAGTTATTTTGGGGTCAAGTTGTCTGACAGAACCAGCAGCCACATTTCTGGGATTGGCGTATAAAGGAAGATTTTTTCGCGATTGTTCTTTATTTAATTTTTCAAATTCTTTTTTAGAAATAAAAACTTCTCCTCTAACGGCGATATTGTTTGGAAACGACTTAATTTTCCCTAAATCATTAAAAATTTCTTCCTTGTCTCTTAATCGAAGTGGAATAGCTTCAATAGTTTTTAAATTCTGAGTTACATCTTCACCAACCATCCCATCTCCTCTAGTAGCGCCTATTTTAAAAATTCCATTAGCATAAATTAATTCAATGGCTAAACCGTCAATTTTAAGTTCGCAAAAAAAATCTACTTCTTTTTCATCGGGAGTTAAAAGCTTTGAAATCCGCTCCAACCAATCTTCCATGTCTTTTTCTGAAAAAGCATCGTTAAAAGAAAGCATTGGCTGGGGATGTTTTACTTTCTCAAATTTACCCAAGGGTTTGCCAGATACTCTTTGGGTCGGCGAATCGGGAGTAATAAATTCAGGGTATTTCTGTTCTAAATCAAAAAGTTCCTTTTTCAAGGAATCTAGAGCTGAATCTGAAATTTCTTGGCGGTCTAAAACATGGTAAAGATAACGGTGATGGTTTATAAGTTTTTTAAGTTTTTCTATTCTTTGTTTAATTTCCTGAAGAGACATTTTAAATTTTTAAATTATTTAACAAGGCTAAAATTTAAGAGAAATTTCTATCAAAATTTTAATTCAATTCCTCTTTTTGTTCCCTTATAAGTACCTGTTGATTTAAGACAATAATTCGTGGCATCGCAATCAGGACCACGATTAATTACCTGTATTTCATAACAAATATCATTATAGGGAGAAGAAAAACATTCTTGGAAATTAGAAGGACTATTTCGGTTCATAGTTGCTTTTTCTACACCCGCATCGGCGGCGTAAAAAGCAACAACTGAATCTCCTGTCCCCCGGGTTATTTTTGTCTCCTGAATCAAAATAGTGCTCACTCCCAAACTTATCCCCAAAAAGATTGCCATAATTAGTATGGTAAACAAAAGCGAAATGCCATTTTGTCTCCTATCATCCTTGTTTTTCCTATTGATTATTGATAATTCTTTTTTAAACTTTTTCATATTATTTTAAATCTGGGTTTCTTTGAGAAATTGTTGTTTGAAGCTTGATTTCAGATTTTTCTTCTGGTTTTTGTCCTTTTCCTTTTATAGACAAGGCAATTGTTATCCTCGGCTGAAGAGCATCACTATCTGAAGCGCCAGTAAGGTTTAAGTTAAGGGAGGTCATTTCAAGATTTGACGAAGTTAAATCTGTAATCTCTCCTCCTTTTGATTGTTTTAATTTTCCTTCTTCAAGAAAAAATTCCTGACAAACATTTTGATAATCTTTAAACTTTATTCCTTTTTCTCCTCGAGTTAATTCATAATTAGAACCTAATGTAATACAGCTACCCGTAATGTCTTTTTTCGCCATTCTAATCGACCTGCTTATATATTCCAAAGTATAGCTTGTTTGGTCTAAAATTTCCTGGGTAACCAAAGCTTTCCTTTGTCCTTTTATGGCTGTAGTAAAAATTCCGACCGCTGAAGCGATAACAACTGAAAAAACCCCTATGGCTACCAAAAGCTCTATTATAGTGAAAGATTTATTATTCATTTTGATTTTTATATTTTTATAATACTCTGGCTTAAACGTTTATCTTAACAACCCTGTCCAGGATAAATTGAGGCGTTATTGTCATCGCAATCTGTATTTGCGCCAGGGATATTAGAATAACCTTCAGGACAGGATTCAACGTCACAAAATTGGGAAGCATAACTGTTCTTATACCCATCGCCATCGAAATCAACATCTGAATAGCACATAAGGCAACCCGGACTGGTTGATAATCCTAACCAATTATACAGGTCTTCAACTGCGGTAAGATTATATGTTTTTCCTTTTTCCTTCCACTCAACTTTCGAAATAACTCTTATTTGATCATTGCTTATTTTTTGGACAGTAATTTTCCTTTGAAATTTAGTATCATTTCCACTGGTATAATTATAAAATCCATAAGTATTATCTAATTTTAAATATCTTCCTTGATAAGATTGTAGGGGTCTTTGAGATTGATAATCAACTTCCCAATCGCAAGAAGTCTGACCACAGGCAAAAAAGCTATCAGTCCAAGAAGTAGCCGGTGAAGGAGGTGGAGGGGGCGGTGGTGGAGGAGGTGGTGGTGGGGTGCCGGAAGAAACAATAATTGTTTCTCTATCCTCAGCAGCTAAACTTCCTCTTTCTACAATAGTTTTGGCAGTATAAGTACCTTCTGAAGCATAATCACAAACATCGGTTGTAGTATAGGGATTTATACTTGTCCAGTCTGTCTGGTGATTCCAGTCGCCAGTAATATTAGTTCCTGAATCGGCGCGGTTACAGTAAAAAGTGTACCTGATATTTCCTGTAGCTGTGCCAGAAACTGTCGCTTTTAAATCAACGTCATTTAAGGGAGCTGTACCAGAATTGGGCACAGCCTCTAGAGAAACAAGAAGGGTAGCCAAAGATTCTTCTTCGCTCCCCCAAACTCCGAAAGAGGGTTCGGGAGACATACCATAATTCCTAGAAATTGCCCACATATTCCAATGTATCACTGGCTGTGTTTAATAATCGCCAGTCGGTTAAAGCGCTAGGAATACTACCGGCATCGTTTTTCAGCACTTAAACCTTGATGGTAGTTTCTTAACTGTACCATCTATATAGACCTAATATTTCCGTTGAGCCAAAGATCAAAAATTAATTGTATAAAATCGCCACGCGTATTACATAAGATGGTAGTATTAACTGGATAATTTTTGTACGCCAGGTGCCATTATAATATCCGAAATAACCATTTTGCTCTCGCTACGACCCAAACTCACATAGATATGAAGTGTAGTAGCTACTGTTGTCAGTAGAGATAGCTGGATAATGATATTGTAGTCATTTTCTCCAATCTAAACCAGTCCTACTCTTAAACGGCTTTAGAAGTTTGTAATATCTTTAATTGAGCAAATAGAGGAACCTCCCTTGCAGAAGTAACTACCTGCTTTTTTCAATTGAACGAATCGTATTATCCAAGATATTAGAAAATAGACCATTTATTGTATAGTACCTGTTTCAAAATCATCAAAAAACTGAAATGTATTATCGCCATTAAACTCGCAGAAGTCGCTGAAGCATTACCATAGTATATGTAGAAATTAGCGGTTTAAGGTGAAGCAGGAATAGAATCAAATTCAACCCAGACCGTGGCTGAGGTGCCGGAGGTATAAGACTCTACCCAATAATCTAATTGGGTTGTGCCGTCGGATTTGGTAAAGCGTATATCGTCAAAGTCGTCCTGGACATGGTTGTTAAGATACACGTTTGAACCAGAATCAGTGCCGCTGCCTTTGTAGACAGTGAGTTTCATCTGGTAGTTGGTCTGGGCGCCGGCAGTTGTGCCAGTTATTGTTATTTGTTTGCGGTAGCCGTAGTCTGAAAGCCAAGGATCGCCTATTTCTGCTCCTCTACTTTCAATCCTGGGGATTTCTTTGTTTGTGATTTTTGACCCTTGGTTTAAAAAGCTTATTTCTTTGAATACGTCGAGCCAATTATTATCTCTTATATTTCTGATTAGCTCTATGCCTTCCTGAGCAAGATTAGCAGCTATCAGTCTTGATTTGCTATTTTGGATTGTATCTAGTCCTCTATTGACTGCGGCCATCCCTCCTATAATTGCAGTAAATAAAACAAACAAAGAAACCATAACTTCAACTAATGTAAAGCTGGAGGATTGTTTAGTTTTGAAATGCCTAGATATTTTCATTTTCTTATTTTTTTATAAGCTGATAATTTTAAATAATAAATCCTACTCTAATTATTTCTTTAATTAATAAATATGTTTTATTAGTACCGATAACACCGACAAGTCCAAGAATACGCAGAACTACAAGCCCTCGTTGTACTAGTACAATTATTGCCGTTATAACCAGTAATACAAGTTGAGTATCCAGAGTTAGTGCATGATTGATCGCAACTCTGATAGGCTAACCTGCCAGTACAGACGGTCGGTGCTGTACAAGCTCCTGAGCCATCGCAGCGGTAGTGGGTAGTCGTGCATGTATTGCTCCCGTAGGTGTCCTGGCTTCCAGCTGGAATATTAACACAGGCACCAGTAATACAGCCCTTGCATGTAGTGGTACAGGTACCCGCATACTCAGCATAGTTATCAGTACAAGGAGAAGAATCATTATTATCAGTGCCAGTAATTTGTGAAATAACTTGACATTTCTTAGTTCCCGAAGAAGGAGAATAACGGTCTCCATCTGCGTCAACATAACAATAACCTGAACAACATTGGCTTTCTGAATTACATAATGTACCATTGGCAAAACAGGAATTAAACGTTGCGGTCACACCCTTATTGGCATCCATAGTTAAAACGCAATTTCCTGTTCCTGTACAATCTCCTAACCATCCTGAAAAGGTAGAACCAAAATCGACAAAAGCAGTAAGAGTAACTGAATTAATAGAAGTATAAGCTTCAGAACAGTCTGTTCCACAATTAATGCCGTCTGGCGAGCTTGTTACTGTTCCTGAACCAGTGCCAGATTTAGAAACAGAAAGAGTATAGGGAGAAAAAATATAAACTAAACCTGCTTTATTTAATTTTATGATTTTTATTTTCGTTGGGTCGGTTTTAATAGAAAGAGTAATTTGGGCTTCTGAAGCGTCTTGTGTGATTGTCACGGTTGGTTCCGGAGGAGTAAAGGTTATATGTAAGGGAGAGGAAGGTGATAACTGGCTGATTTGGATTTCTTTTTCAAGCGGAATATCCTCAACTAAACCATCTAAACCAGGATCATAATGATTATTGTTATTAAGGTCGGCAAATAAAATATAGTGGTCTTTTTCTGAAACCTTAAAAAAAACTCCATATCCCCCTTCGGGAACTTGACCTTGAAATTGTTTCGTTGACATGGCTAATTCTTCGGCTCGCCTTATATCCTGGCTAAGCTTACTTGCTGCTCTCTGTAAAGCATACTGCTTTTCTCCCGATCTCCAATTAACTATGGCTATCCCCGAGATAGTAACAATAATTGCCATTACTGCCAGAATTTCAATAATACTAAACCCCTCATTGCTTTTCAATTTTTGTTTCATAAAAAATTAAAATACCAATTAATTATTTGTTGTCCCCAGAATAAAGCGACAAATGTTCCCGTGACTAAAAATGGCCCGAAAGGAATTTCGCTTGATAGTTTTTTTCCGCCAAAAATCACTAATCCTAATCCTATTATAGCACCCCAAAAAACAGCTAAAAATAGAGCTACTACGATATTCGGGAAACCAAGAAACAGCCCCATTAAAACTGCCAATTTAAAATCACCTAAACCCATCCACTGTCCGCGAGAAAATAAAATTATTACTAAAAAAATTAACGATGGTAAAACCCCAAATCCTAAATCCGAAGCCCTAAATAAATTCCAATTACCAAAATCCCAAATTCTAAACAATTGGTAAAAAAGGGTTATACCAATAGCCGAGTAAACTATCTTGTCGGGAATAATATAGTGCTTTAGGTCATAGACGAAAATGATAATTAGGAAACTAATAATTATTAAATAGTAAATAGTAAATAGTAAATTTTGGAAGTTTAAAGAAGATAGAACATAATAAGCAGTTAAAACAAATAAGAAACCTGTAAATAGTTCTACTAAAGGATATTGGAGAGAAATTTTCTGGTGACAATAACGGCATTTTCTTTTTAAAATTAAAAAACTGAGAAGAGGAATTAAATCCTGCCAGCTTAATTCGTGATGACAATTTGGACAGAAAGAACGACCTTTTAAAAAACTTTTACCGCTTTCTATGCGGTAAATTATACAATTTAAAAAACTCCCCACAATTAGACCGAAAATAAAAATAATTAAATAGAAAAAATAATCAGGCATTTTTTAATTATACCCTATTTGTTTTAAATAAAAAAACCAAAATCGCAAATTTGCGATTTCGGTTTTAAAACTATTATCCTTTAGATATGTTATCCTTTCTTTTTTATGGAGTACAAGCAGTTGCGTCGGCTGATGGTGCAGTATCTCTTTGGATGGCTGAAGCTGATGAATCAGCGCAAAAATATTTTCCACTTGCAGCAACCAAAGAACTCCAGGCAGCCCAGCCAGTGCTAGCTGCGGTAGTTCCTGCTTCATTACAAACTACATCTGTTCCACCATTATTAGATTTTACATTGGTATTTATCCTTCCAAAGTCTCCAGTGGTGCCCAAAACACTATTGCCGCTTGAGCCTCCGGTTTCCGTACAAACATTATTGTAATTTCCATTAGTATCGTAATCTAATTCAGCCGCTGCTCTTAATTCGGCCATGGCTGCTTTAACGGCAGTATCTTTAGCTCTGCTTCTAGCTGTATTAAAACCAACTAAAACAATCGAGGCTAAAATACCAATAATAGCGATAACTACCAAAAGTTCAATTAGGGTGAAACCTTTCTTTTTATTAGTAAAAAATTGTAACATTTTTAATTGTAAATTTGTTAATTTTTAAGATTCGACCTTTTTGTGTATTCTTAATATATTTTATAACTTCTAATATAACAGGTCAACTATTTTTTCAACAGACCAACTTTATTGAACAAGGGATTTTTAAATTCCGCTTAAGCTCGAATACAAAGGAAGCATAATTGAGGCGACGAAAAAACCGATTGTTATTCCCAAAATAACCATCAACACCGGCTCAATCAGGCTTAAAATATTGTCAGTAAAAACTTCTACTTCTTTTCTATAAAAATTTGAAATATTGACTAAAATTGAATCTAATCTTCCGGTCTTTTCTCCCACCATTGCCATTTGGGTAAATAAAGGAGGAATCTCTTTTGGAAAAAGAGAAAAAACCGAACTTATTGATTCTCCTTTTCTAACTTCTTCTCGGGTTTTTAAGATTATCTCTTTGTAGGTGGCATTCCCTACTACGTCGGCGGTAATCTCCAAGGTCCTAGTAATAGATATTCCTCCGGCAAGCAATGTACTTAAGCTCTCGGCAATACGAGAAAGATAAACCATTTTTAAAAAACCGCCGATTAAAGGAAAACGAATAAAAGTTTTGTCAAAAAATTCTTTCCCCTTTGGAGTATTTCTCCAACGCCAGGCGAAGATTGTTCCAGGAACTAAAAAAATTAAAATTATCCAGCCCTTTGTCCGCAAAAACTCGATAACAAAAATAAGGATTCGGGTAATCAAAGGAATTTGAGCGCCCGATTCTTTTAAAACTGCTATTAATTGCGGAAGAACAAAAATAACCATTATGACCAAAACGATTAAAAGAGTGAATAAAACAAAAGCAGGATAAGCCATCGCTCCTTTAATCTTTGAAGTGAGATAATAATCTCTTTCTAAATGTTCGGCTAAATAAGATAAAACTTGAGATAATTTTCCTGATGCTTCTCCGGATTTTACCAAATTGACAAAAAAGGCAGAAAAATTTTTAGGATGGTGCGAAAGAGCATCAGAAAAAGCTGTTCCACCTTCTACTTCCTCGGAAATTTCTAAAATTTTATCTTTGAAATCTGGATTTTTGACTTGAGAGGATAGCGTTCTCAAAGATTCAACCAAAGGAACATCTGAGCTAATAAGGATAGAAAGCTGGCGAGAGAATAAAACTATGTCTTTTCTTGAAATTCTCGAAAAAAGACGAATTTTTTTAGAAAAAAGAGGAATTTCGGCAGTTTCTTCTAACGATGTGATAAAAAAACCCATCTTTTGTAAAAGAGCAGTCGCTGCCTCTTCAGAGGCAGCGGTAATTTCTCCCATTTGAATTTCCCCTTGTTTATTTCGGGCAGTGTAATTAAACTTCACAAAATATAATTTAAATCTACAAATGGAATGCTAATTTATAAAAATGCGATTAGAACGAAAAATTAGCATAAGATTAGTAGATTAGTATTGTGTTATTTTTTAAGCAGTATCTTTAATTCAGCGGGATTTAAGGAATAGGCTATGGCGTTCTCTAAAGAAATTTCTTTTATTCTAACCAAATTTGCTAAATATCTATTTAAAGAAATCATTCCCTCATCGGCTGAAGTTTCAATTACTAAATTGATTTCGTGAATTTTATTCTCCCGAATTAAATTAGCAACAGCGGGGTTTTGTAACATTATTTCACAAGCCGGAATTAAACCTCCTTTAACTCTAGGAATTAGTCTTTGAGAAATTACTCCTAAAAGAGAACCTGCTAATTGGTTTCTGATTTGAGTTTGCTGCTCAGCAGGGAAAGAATCAACAATTCTATGGATGGTTTGGGCAGCATTATTAGTATGTAGAGTGGCAAAAACTAAATGGCCCGTTTCGGCAGCTGTAATAGCAGTAGCCACTGTCTCTAAATCTCTCATTTCTCCAACCATAATGACATCTGGATCTTGACGAAAGGTTGCTCTTAGAGCCCGGGCAAAAGATAAAGTGTCTTGGTAAACTTCCCTTTGTTCAATAACCGCTTTATCGTCTTTAAATATGTATTCGATTGGGTCCTCAATTGTAATTATATGATCTGCTCTTGTATGATTTATTTCATTAATTAAGGCAGCTAAAGTAGTTGATTTTCCATGGCCAGAAGGACCCGTAACCAAAACAAACCCTTGAGTCGGCTGACAAAACCGGTATAGAATCGGGGGTAAATTTAATTCTTCAATATTTTTAATTTTTGTTGGTACTAAACGAAGGGCAACAGAAACATATCCTTTCTGTAAATAAACATTTACTCGGAAACGGGCGATATCTTCAAAATTATATGAAAAATCCAATTCTTTCTCTTTTAAAAAACGCTGAATCTGATCTTCATTTAGTAAAGCAGTAGCCAACCCTTGTGTTTCTTCTGGCGCCAAGATTTTCTTTTTAGAAAGGGGAATTAAAGCGCCGTTAATCCTAAGAGTCGGGTAATCACCCACCGAAAGGTGTAAATCCGAAGCCTGCGCTTTATAGGTTTCATTAAGTAATTCTTTAAGTTGAGATAAATAATTATTCATAGTTTCTACGAATTTACGAATTCTTACTAATATACAAATAAATTACTTTTAAAAAATTTGTATATTCGTACTGATTCGTAATTTCGTAGTGGTTTACTTTTCTTCTGCCACCCTTAAAATTTCTTCAAAACTAGTAATTCCTTCTATTACTTTTAGAATACCGCTTTGTTTCATAGTTATCATACCTTGGTGCTTAGCTGATTCAGAAAATTTAGTTTCTGATGATTCTGTTAAAATTATTTTTTCTATTTCTTTCGTCATTTCTAAAATCTCGAAAATCGCGATTCTTCCCTTATAGCCCTGGTTATTACATTTTTTACAACCCTTCGGCTCAAAAATATATAAAGATTTAGGAATTTGAATGTTTTTTTTAGTGGCTTCCGGTAATGTTTCAATTTCTTTTAAAATTAAACTTTCAATTTCTTTGGAAGGTTTTACTTTCTTCTTACATTCTGGGCAAAGAACTCTCACTAATCTCTGGGCAATGGCTATACTTAGGGTGGGAGGCAACAAAAACGGACTTACTCCCATATCAATTAATCTGGGGATCACACCAACAGCGTTATTAGTATGTAGGGTTGATAAAACTATGTGACCAGTAAGGGCAGCGTGGATAGCTAAAGAGGCTGTTTCTTCGTCTCGAATTTCACCTACCATAATAACATCTGGGTCTTGCCGAACAATCTGCCTAAGCCCCGTGGCAAAAGAATAGCCGATTTCTGGTCTGACCTGAGACTGATTTATCCCCTCAATGAAGTACTCAACCGGGTCCTCTAAGGTAACAATATTTACTCCTTCTTTGTTCAAAATATTTAAAATAGCGTATAAAGTAGTTGTTTTACCGGAACCTGTAGGGCCGGTAGATAAAATTAACCCATAAGGTTTCTTTATTTCTTCATTAAGAACATTTAGGTCTCTCCCCCTAAATCCCAGCCCCTCAAGAGAAATCATTCCTTTAGAAGGGTCCAACACACGAAGGGCCACTTTTTCTCCCAAAGTAGTTGGAAAGGTTGAAACTCTAAAATCAATTTCTTTATTATCAATTGCGCTTGTAAAACGACCATCTTGAGGAATTCTCGTTTCGTCAAGCCGCAGATTGGAAAGAATTTTAATTCTCGCAACAATGGCGGGCAGAACTTTTAAAGGCAAAAGAATACTTGAATGCAAAACCCCATCGACTCGAAACCTAACCCTCAAACTCTTTTTAACTGGCTCAATATGAATATCCGAAGCGTTCCCCTCTACGGCATGTCTTAAAATTACGGCAACCACTTTTGAAATTGGTGCTTCTTCAACCAATCTTTCAAATTCAGTTGCTTTAAAGGGTTTTATTTCTATTTTTTCTTTTTTTATCTCTACTTCCAATTCCGATAAGGCTTTTTTGACTTCTTCGCGAAGAGTTCTATATTGTTTTAAAAGAGAATCAAAAGTAAAAAAACTAATTAAAAAAATTTTTGGAAAAAGACCTACTTGCCTAACTAAAAATCTTAAAGCCTCTTGAGCCTTTAAGTCTTCGGGGTAAACCATCCCCACTTCCAAAACGTTTTTGTCCTGAGTAAGGGGAATTATTTTGTAGTATCTAGCAGCTTCTTCTGGAATTAATTCCAGAACCTTTAAAAGGATTTCTTCTGCTGGTATTTCTTTGAGGGGTATTCCAAAAATTTCACTTTTCAATTTAAATAAATCTGCTTCTGGCACAATTCCTTTTTCCAAAACTATTTCTTCTGCGCTTTTCCCAGTTTTTTTAATTTCGTATTCTAATTCACTTACTTTTTCCTTTTTTAAAATCCCTTTTTTTTCAAGACTTTGAAGTAAAGACATATATTTTTAAAATGGAGAAAAAGGATTTATCCTGCCCGTTTTTCCTTCAAAGGTCGGCGCTTTCTCAAGTTCTTTTAAAGATTTAAAAATGGGATTTTCTAATATCTCGAGGCTTATATCAATTTTCTTCCAAGCCATAGAGGACTCAATGGGGATAATCTGGACGGAAACAGTTTCTGTTTTTCTAAAAAAAACAAACCAGGCAACAATCATAACCACTACTGCCCCTATTAGGATGTAGATTAGATATTTTTGCGTTTTCTTTTGTTTAATAAAAGTTATTGCCATGAATATTTTAGTAAGAGTAAACCTTGATTTTTAAATTGTATTTTGGGATTTCTTTGGAAGATTTTGTAGAAAAAGAGATGCTGGTTGTTTGAATAAGCCTAGCACTATTTTCTAAAGAAGTTAGAAAATTTTTAAAGTTTTGGTAAGGACCGGAAAGGTTAAAATTAACTTCCCTTTCTTTTATATTTTCGCTCTCTTTCAAAGAACCTGTCTGGCTAATTTTAACTTCATTCAAACTGATTCCGCTTTCAGCTGATATTTTTTGCAAAAGAGTAAAGAGAGAGGGTAGATAAGAATCGGGTAGTAAACCTTGGTCAATTTTTACAAGTTGAGGAGCGAACTCTTTGAGTTGAAGTGATATTTTTTGTAAATGGGACAAATAATCTTCCAAATCTTTAAGTTCTTTTTCTCTCTGCTGGGCTTCCAATGAAAGATTTTTTAGTTTTTCAAAAGAAGGCAAAACCAGACCGATTGAAATGGCGATAATTATTGCAAAAATTAGTAAAATTAAAATTGGTTTTTTCATAAAATTATTGGGGGGAGGAAATTTTTGGCGAAAATACGTTTGGGTCAACCGAAAGGACTAAATCAAATTCTGCTCCCCCTCCTTTCGCTAAAGAAAGCTGGTTTAAGGTTATTTGTTTAATGGATGTTTCCTGCCCGAAAACAATCAACTGCTGTTGCAGAGAAGTAAAATCTTTAGAAACGCCTTTTAATTTAAGATTATTGGACGATGATGTTAAATCTAAATCAAAATCAACCCACCAGATATTTGGATGGGTTACTTTTTCTAAAAATTCAAAAAGATTAGTAGGGGCTTTATGAGAAGTGAAAATAAGATTATAATCTTCTATTTTAGGACGCCAACTTAAAATCTCTCTCTCCAAATTTTCAACTTCGGGCGTTCTTTTATCTAAAATTTCTTGCCCGAGATTTTTCAAATGCTGGGATGTATTTCTTATACTATATTGGAGATAACCATATCCAGCAATAGATAAAACTAAAAGAGTAATCCCTAAAAAAAAGAAAATATTCATTAAAAAAGCTGGTCTTCTCTCCTCTGGTTTTGGAATAATTTCTATTGCCATAATTTTAAAAATTTACTCTATTCCCCGTTGAGCCATACCAACGGCGATGGCATAACTGGGGCTTAATTCTTTTAAAACCGGGGTTAAAATTTGAGGGTAAAAAATATCCGGGAAGGCATTGGCAATAATTACTTCCTTGTTTAGCCGAGAAACAAAGTAATCTTTTAATCCGGGGAGCAAGGCTGTGCCTCCTCCCAAAATAAGAACTTGTGATTCTTTCCCTTCTTTTTGATAAAAATTCTGGCTAATTTTTTCTATTTCATTTAAAATTAAATTGATCCTCGGGAGTAAAATTTCGGAAATAGGTTTTTGATTAAAAACGGCTTCTGGCTTTTGAATTATTCCGTATTTTCTCTTCAGTTCTTCAGCCTCCCAAAAGTCAATGTTGAAATTTTGAGAAATCGTTTGAGTCAAATCTTTCCCTCCGATATCAAAACTGTGGCTAGCCTTTAAAGATTTATCTGCAACGATATTTACAGTGGTGCTTTGAGCGCCAATATCTACTAAAATAATAACTCTCTTGTCCTCTTTAATCAAGGCTCGAACTAAACCGAAAACCTCGGCTTCGAGAGATAAAAGTTTTAAACCGCAAATTTTGCTTATTTCCTGATACTGGTTAATAACTTCTTTAGGAACAGCGACTAAAATAATTTTTAATAGATTATTATCGGCAATTTTCTCTTCTCCACCAACGACTGACCAATCGAGAACAACCTCTGAAAGCGGAAGGGGAATGTGTTGACGGGCCGCAAAATCAACGGCTTTTGGCAGTTCTTCTTTTGTCATCGACGGAAGCTCTATTGTGGTGAAAAAACTGGAAAAATCAGGGATAGAAAAGATGGCTGCTCGGCAACTAATTTTAGCTTCTGTTAAAATCGCTTTAATCCCTTGTGATATTTCTCGGTTCGAAAGCAAAAAAGAACCTCCTTCTAAACCAAAACCTGTACGAAATGGTTTTTCGCCTGCCTCTCGAGTAGAAACTTCTCCGTAATTTTCCAATATTTTCCTTTCTCCCTTTCTTGAAAGCTCAACAATTTTTATTGAGAAAGTGCCAATATCTATTCCTAAAGCATTTTTTTTAGTAAAACTAAAAGGAAATTTTATCATACCTTATATTTAGTTATTATATCATTTCGAAAAGAAAGTGAAAACAACTTTTTTAACAATTAAAGGTTTTTTACTTAAGATATTATTCCCGCGTTTCTATTTGGGTTGTGTACGTGAGGGAAATTGGCGGTGGGGGTGAGATTCGAACTCACGATACCATTTCTGGTATACTGGTTTTCAAGACCAGCCTATTCAACCACTCTAGCACCCCACCATAAAATCGGAATATCATGGACAGTGTTAGAACTATATTCCAAAAATAAACTAAGTATATTTACATCCAGACCTATCTGCCGACAGACAGGTTTAAGCCCGTATATTTAATTTATCACATTTTACCCTACCCTACTACTTACTATTTATTAGATAATTTCAAGTTTTTATTTTGGTGGTAGATTATAAAAAAGAAAAGGGGTATGGAGGATTTCTTTTCCACGCCCCTTCGTGTCGAGATGGTTAATTATTAGTTATCTCTTTCTGGCGCATTTGCTAAAGTGCCTGTATATCCAGGAGTCATAACGAAGAGACTTCCTGTGTCGAGATCTTTCTAGCCAAGAAACATTTTAGGCCAGTTCTCTTTTGAGGTTTTGTTATCGGCGAAGAGTGTTGCCTTTTTTCACACCATTCCGCAAGTTCTTCGGTTATTGAATTAAAATCCGAATAAATGTTTAAAGAAATCGACGATACCACCAATAAAACCAGTATTAAAACCAAGCTGAAATTTTTGATTATTGCCTGGATTGTTTGTATTGTTCTTTACTGTTGTTTTTTGGTCGATTACAGATGAAGCAGTTACATTTGTACCATTAACTGTCCCCTGAACCACCACATTATCCTCCACTGTAATATTTGCAATTGATGGACTTGTTATCCCCGTTACAACGAACTTAGCGTTTGAGGCATCAATCGTATATACAATATTGCTTTTATTTGTAATTATAATGGTATTTCCATTTATTGATGTAACACTACCCTCTATAACCGACTGGCCATTGTCTTGGATTTTTTGTTGAGGCTGAGACGTATCATCTCTGATTGTCTTTGCAGTTACGTTTGTTCCACTGACTGTTCCTTGGACTGTTATCGTATCGCCTAATGTGATATTAGACACAGATGATGCCTGGCCGTTCTTCGTTACCGTTGCCTTTGAAGCATCAACTGTATAGATTGTTGCAGTGCCTCTATTTGGTCCTGCTTTGATTGTTATTTCAAGCGTTGTGCCATTTATTAATGAAACTTTACCGACAATAGCTGACGCTTGTCTAGGGTTAATTCGTCCGCCTCCGAATTTACCGTCACGCATCCGTTGTTGATTGGTTTGGGCAAAAGTTGGGATTGCCAAAGCAAGACTGCCTATAGTTATTAAAGTAACGATTAAAGAAATATATTTTTTTATATTCATGTATCTGTTTTTATTTTTTATTATATTTTATTAATGAGGCGTTATGTCTAATAACCAACCTATATTGAATCGATGCTATATAGGTTAAAAATTTATATTTATATTATTCACGACCTTTCTACTTTATAATACGCTTGTTAAATTAAAAATGTTTTAAAAAAGCTGACTGCGGGACACTCGGGTTAAGTACCAGTTATTTGAAGGTGTTTCGGGGATTTTGAAGACTCACCTACCGAGGCACGTGGGTCTGGGTATCCTTAATTAATTTTTCCGTATCTACGGACATCTTCTTTATTAATGTTTTTTCCTGTCAAATCTTTACGCATTTCGATTATTAAATTTGTGTACTCTCCATTAATTTCTTCCTGCGTTCTTTGGTTTTTCTTATCAAACGCATCCCAAAATTTATTAAATTGCTTAATCACATCTACTGAGCCCCATAGCTGAATTTGTCTGTATAGAATCAGTAAGGCCGTAGAGGCCTTCTGGCGAGCATCAGAGGTTGCATTATCAAAGAATCCTGCCAATTCTTCATGCGTTTCCGAATAAATCTTTTTTCTTATTTCCATGATTCTTTGGCGTCGGTCCAATTTCTTATTAACAAAATAGGTGAAAAAACCACCAACAATTGTCGCGGCTATGCTACTAGATATAATCGCTATTAATATTGATTGTCCAAAAGTAAGCATATGGGTCTATCCGATAAAGTTTATATATGGCGGAGAGGGTGGGATTCGAACCCACGATCCCGTTTAACCGGGATAACACGTTAGCAGTGTGCCGCTTTCGACCGCTCAGCCACCTCTCCAATTCTCTTTTATTTTAACTTCAGATTTAATGAAAGTCAATTGAAATGAGCTTGATTTTATGATAATTTTAAAAAAGCGTTACGCGCCCGTAGTTCAATGGATAGAACGTCAGGTTGCGGACCTGAAGCTTAGAGGTTCGACTCCTCTCGGGCGCACATGAATTTATTCACTCTTCTTTCTCAAATTTCCGGAATTGGACCGGTTTCCCAGAAAGGGCTTAAAAGACTTGGGTTGAAAAATATCCGAGATCTTTTTTATTATTTTCCTAATCGTTATGACGATTTTTCAAAGATAATTACCATTTCCCAGTTAAAATCAAAAAGTTTCGGCTGTATTCAAGGGAAAATTAGTAAAATAGAAAATAAAAGAATTTTTAAATTAAGAATAATTCTAACTCAGGCGATTGTCGAAGATAAAACCGGAGCAATAAAAGTGGTTTGGTTTAACCAACCCTATTTGACAGAAACTCTGAAAGAAGGAGAAAATGTTTGTCTGGCCGGAAAGGTTAGCACAAGAAAAAATGATTTTTATCTTTCCAACCCTATTTATGAAAAAATCGGCAAAGCCACTTCTTTAACCCATGTTGGGAGAATTGTGCCAGTTTATCCTGAAACCAGAAAACTTTCTTCAAGATGGTTTCGTTATATCTTAAAGCCCTTGCTTTCTCAGTTTCGAGATAAAATTTTAGATCCACTGCCGGAAGAAATTATAAAAAAAGAAAAATTTTTGCCTCTTAAAAAAGCTCTTTGGCAAATTCATTTTCCTGATTCAATGGATTTAGCAAAAATATCTCAGGAAAGATTTTCTTTCGAAGAGCTTTTCTTTATAGAGCTTTCCGTTTTAAGAGAAAGAATAAAAATATTAAAAGCAAAATCAGTTTCAATTCCGACCGATCTGCCGAAAATCAAAAACTTCGTTGAATCTTTGCCCTTCAAACTCACTGATTCCCAACGAAGAGCAAGTTGGCAGATATTGAAAGATTTGGAAAAATCCCATCCTATGAACCGACTTTTAGAAGGAGATGTCGGCTCGGGAAAAACGGTTGTGGCAACAATAGCCGCATTGAACGCGGCCAAAGCCGGGTATCAAACTGTAATTATGGCGCCAACCGAAATTTTAGCTAAGCAGCATTTTCAGGAAATTTCAAAATTATTATTCAAATTCAAATTAAGTATTGCTTTGCTTACCGGTAAAACCGACCTATTGCGCGCTAAAAAACTGAAAAATGAAACTATAGAAATTTCCCGCAAGAAACTTTTGGAAAAAATTATATACTGGCGATATAGATATTATAATCGGCACTCACGCGTTGATACAAAAAGAAGTGAAATTTAACAACCTCGCCTTAATAATAATTGACGAACAGCACAGATTTGGTGTTGAACAAAGAGCTAAACTTTGCAAACAGAAAAATTTCATTCCTCATCTGCTATCAATGACAGCTACCCCTATCCCCCGAACCTTGGCTCTCACTATTTACGGAGACCTTGATTTGTCGCTGATAACAGAATTGCCGAAAGGAAGGAAAAAAATAATTACGAAAATAATTACCGCCTGAAGAAAGAGAAGACGCATACAATTTTATAAGAGCGCAGATTGAAGAAGGAAGACAGGCATTTGTAATTTGCCCAAGAATAGAATCTGGGAAGAATGACGACAAAAATGATTTCGGCGGTTGGAAAGAAGCGAAAGCCGTTGACGAAGAATATGAAAAATTATCCAAAGAAATTTTCCCTGATTTGAAAGTCGGAAAACTTCACGGGAAAATAGCATCCAAAGAAAAGGAAAGAATAATGAGGAATTTTAAAATGGGAAAAACGAATATTTTAGTTTCAACTTCCGTTGTTGAAGTGGGGATTGACGTTCCCAACGCCACAATAATGATGATAGAAGGGACTGAACATTTCGGCCTTGCCCAGCTTCACCAATTCAGAGGTAGAGTGGGAAGATCTCATTATCAATCTTATTGTTTGTTGTTTACGGAATCATCTTCAAGAAAAACGCATCAAAGATTAAAAGCCTTAATAAAATGCGAAGACGGATTTTCGCTATCGCAGGAAGATTTGGAAATAAGAGGACCGGGAGACTTTTCGGGGAGAAGGCAATGGGGACTTCCTGATTTAGTAATGAAATCACTGAAAGATATAAAATTAGTCGAAAGGACAAGAAATACCGCAAAAGAAATTTTGGAAAAAGATCCACTATTAAAAAAATACCCGCTCTTGCGGGCGAAATTAGATGAGCTTCAAAAGAGAATTCACTTAGAATGATTTACTTTCTTACTTTTTCCGTCACCCAAAAGCCCATATATTTTCCTAGCATCCATCTTGCTTGAGCATCTAGTGCTGGAATTGAAGTAAAAAATATCATAATTAGGGGGGTTAAAAACCATTCTACAATTACAATAAAATATTTAAAACGTCCGTATTGCGGAGGTTTGGGAGGCAATAAAATAAAACTAAAATAAGCAGACGAAACCAAACCCACCATGGCTATGGTCAAAATCCAGCTGGTTATTTTGGGTAGATTATAAGAAATAAGGGTTTGACCAAATCCCTTTCCCCCTAAAACTAGAGGTAACCAGCCCAATAAAAAGATAATTATTGAATTTGTTGCCCAAGACCAATGTCCTTCCCAGAGGGTAAATCCGAGGGGAATTTTTTTTGATAAAGGAATTGTTTTGTTTTTTAAGAAATTAAACATAAAATAAGGTATCTCTCCCACTCCATAAGCCCATCTTCTTTGTTGTTTGTAAATATTTATCAGTGTTCGCCAAAAACTTTTTGCCACATTTGCGTCCATAGATAACGGATAATAAAGAGGTTGAACCTTATAATCTCCTTTATATCTTAGAAAACACTGCCAGAAAATTCTGGAATCATCGGAAACAACATTCACCTGCTTGAAATCAACATCAACCAAAGCCTTAAAACTCATCGAATGGGAAGAAAAAGTGATTAGTTTTTCCGGCCTTTCTTGGCACATCATTTGCCAAAAAGTTGTTGAAAAGGCGAATACTCGAGAAAGAGGAGAAGCTTGCCAGATATTATTTATAAAAAGAGGAACTGGCTGGAAACTGGTTTTATTTGGTTTTTCAGAAATTAAATAATGATAAGATAAACAACTAAAATATTTCGGGGAAACTGCCGTATCAACATCAAAAGAAGAAACGATAATGTTTTGATAAGGGATTTTTAATTGGTCAATTATTAATTCTTTTACCTGACGGGTCGCCCAAGTTTCATTCGAGCCTTTTCCGGTAATTTCTCCAACTAAATTATTTGGATGCCAAGTTATAAGAAATTTAAAAAATTTTCCGCTAAATTCTTTTCCCATCGCTTCTGCTACAATCTGACTGGAATCTCTAGTTTTTTCTTCGCAGGCCAAAACAACAATCATCTTATTTTTTGGATAATCGGTGCTGAGTAGGGCGAAAAAAGTTTCTCGTACAATCTCTAAAGGTTCTTTATACATCGGAAAAATTATTAAATGATAGATATTTTGCCAGTTTTCCTGTTTCAGATTATTCAGTTTTTCTATCCAATCAATTTTTTCATGTTCTTTCATTTTTTTGTAAGTTGCCCTAAGGTGGAAAGAAAAATAAAGGGTCCGAATAAGCCAGTAGATAGCGAATAAAATAATAAAAAAAGAAATCCAAACTGGTTTTAACCAGGAAAGAAAAATTGCTAAAAATATAGTCCCGAAAGATAAAACGCCTGGCAAAATCTCGAAAAAACGAAAAAGAGCTCGGTCTTTCGAGCTTTTCAAATCGGAAGCTTTGCCAATTTTAAGATAATCTATTTCCATTTTATTATATGTAGCCCCGACGGGATTTGAACCCGTGTTACCAGGATGAAAACCTGGTGTCCTGGACCGGGCTAGACGACAGGGCCAAACAATTTAAATTTTAACTTAAAAATTGAAAAAAATCAATAAGATGATAAAATAAGTTTGTATGAATCTTTCGAAAGTGTATGACCCGAAAAAAGTAGAAACTAAAATCTACCGTCTCTGGCAAAAGTCGGGTTTTTTTAATCCAGATAAACTGCCAGGCAAAAGAAAGAAAACTTTTACGATTGTTCTTCCTCCGCCGAATATTACTGGCGTTCTCCATATGGGCCATGCTTTAAACGCTACGATTCAAGATATTCAAATCCGCTGGAAACGGCTGCAAGGATATAAAACTCTTTGGCTTCCGGGGATTGATCATGCTGGTATCTCTACCCAAAACGTTGTTGAAAAAGAATTAAAAAAGGAAGGGTTGACTCGTTTTGATTTAGGTCGAGAAAAATTTATTGAAAGGATTTGGCAGTGGAAAATTAATTATGGAAATATTATTTTGGAGCAATTAAAAAAAATAGGCTGCTCCTTGGATTGGTCAAGAACAACCTTCACTTTAGATAAAAATTATGCTAAAGCCGTAAATGAAGCTTTTTCTCATTATTATAAAAAGGGCTGGATTTATAAGGGGAAAAGAGCAATAAATTGGTGCCCAAGATGCGGGACTTCTTTATCTGATTTGGAATTGGATTATCAGGAAGAAAAAGGAAATTTGTGGTATATTCGTTATCATTTTAAAAATGAATTTAAAAAATATATTACTGTTGCCACCACCAGGCCAGAAACAATGCTGGGAGATGCTGCGATAGCGGTAAATCCTACAGATATCAGATACAAAAATTTCGTTGGGAAAAAAGTTATTCTTCCTTTGGTTAATAAAGAGATATCAATAATTACTGATAAGATAGTTGACCCAAAATTTGGCACAGGAGCAGTAAAAATAACCCCCGCTCATGATTTGACTGATTATGAAATTGGATTAAGACATAATTTGGAAATTATCCAGGTTATAAATGAGAAAGGAAAAATAACCAATGAAGCGCCTCTGACTTATCAAAGGCTTAATATTAATGAGGCTCGCCAAAAAATTGTTGAAGATTTAAAAAATCTTGGACTATTGGAAAAAATTGAAGAATATGTCCATGAGGTGCCGCATTGCGATCGCTGTAAAACTATTATTGAGCTTTTACCATCTGAACAATGGTTCTTAAAAATGGATAAACTCGCTGAAATGGCAAAAAGGCCAGTAGAAAATGGGCAAATAAAATTTTATCCGAAAAAATGGGAAAAAATTTATTTTAATTGGTTAAATAATATAAAAGACTGGTGTATTTCTCGCCAGCTTTGGTGGGGTCATAAAATCCCCCTTCCCGAGGTAGATGATGTTTTAGATACTTGGTTTTCTTCTGCTTTGTGGCCTTTCGCTACTCTCGGCTGGCCATCAAAAACAAATGATTTAAAAACTTTTTATCCAACTAATATCCTTTCTAGTGATCGAGGAATCATCAATCTTTGGATAGCGAGAATGATTTTTTCTGGCTTGGAATTTATGAAAAAAATCCCTTTTGACAAAGTCTATATTCACGCCACTGTTCTAACAAAAGAAGGAAAAAGAATGTCAAAATCTCTAGGGACTGGCATTGATCCGATTAATCTAATTGAAAAATATGGAGCAGACAGTACTCGATTTGGAATAGCTTGGCAAATTACAAGCCTTCAGGATATTCGTTTTTCAGAAGAAACAATAATAATGGGCAGAAAATTCTGTAATAAAATTTGGAATGCCAGCAGATTCGTTTTATTACAGCTTCCGAACTCAAATTTAAAAATTCAAAACAAATCACGAATTTTAAAATCAAAAAAGCTGACGCCGGCAGATAAAAGAATTTTAAAAAGTTTAAATGATGTAATAAAATCTATTAATAAAGATTTTGATGGTTTTCAAATTGGAAGAGCCAGTCAAAGATTATATGATTTTTTCTGGCATGATTTTTGTGATAAGTATATTGAAGCATCAAAAAAACAAAACCCTAAAGAAACTCAACAAATACTAGTTTACGTACTTTTAACTTCTCTAAAACTTTTACATCCTTTTATGCCTTTTATCACTGAAGAAATTTACCAAAAATTTTCAATAAAAAACAAAAAAATAAGTTTAATGGTAGAGGATTGGCCTAATTAATTTGTTATAGGCAGAGCATATAATTTTTCGCTTCGCTCAAAATTATGATTTATATTGTATATATTTTTTTTGCGCTTGCTCCAAGTATTATTTGGCTATTATTTTTTCTTAGGAAAGATGTCCATCCCGAATCAAACCGGATGATTTTAATTATTTTTTTCTTCGGAATGTTAGCTGCTATTCCCGCTGCTCTAATTGAGGCGGGGCTTTTTCAAGTTCTCCTAAATTTAATTAAATCATCAATTTTATTTTCTATTTTAAGCGCTTTCCTGATAGTGGCTTTGGTTGAGGAGATTTTTAAATATTTGGTAGTTAAATTTAAGGTTTTATCTCATCCAGAATTTGACGAACCGATTGACGCAATGCTCTATATGATAATTGCCGCTTTGGGGTTTGCCGCCACCGAAAATCTTTTAATTTTATCTCCCATTCCTAATATTTCTCAGTTTAATTTTTTTGAAACTTTCACAATCAGCTCTTTCCGATTTATCGGCGCCACTTTTTTACATGCCCTTTGTTCGGGATTTTTAGGATACTTCTTGGCCCTTTCTTTCTGTAGAATTAAAAAGTGGAAATTCTTTATTTTGGGCTTTTCTATCATTGTTCTCTTGCACGGCTTATATAATTTTTCTATAATGGAGGTAGAAGGAAATTTAAAATTTGCAATGCCGATAATAATCTTGATTGGACTAGCGATTTTTGTTTCTTTTGCTTTAAAAAAATTACTAAAGTTAAAAAGTATCTGTTTTCCTAATTTACCTTCAAAAATTAAAAATAAATAAAATAATAAATTAAAATTATGTCTTTTTTTGGAAAAATTAAAAAGGATTCTGAAGTGGAGAAAATAGAAGAACAAAAAACTGCAAAAAGAAAAACGAAGAAGATAGAAAAAACAAAAACAGATTCTGATTTCCCCGCTCCCCCTCCTTCTCAAACAGGTGCTGAAGAAAAGTCAAAGGACTGGTTCGAGCAAGAAGGCCAGTTAGTTGTTGATGTCTATCAGACAGACGGTTATATTTTTATTCAATCAGCCATTGCTGGAGTTAATCCCCAAAATCTTGATATTATGATTGAAAATGATGTGGTTACAATAAAAGGGGAAAGAGAAAGGCCGGTTGATGATGTTGTCTCTGGAACGCCAAAAGATTATTTCTATCAGGAGTGCTACTGGGGCCCTTTTACAAGGCAGATAATTTTACCCGCCGAAGTTGACGGCTCAAGAGTTGAGGCTGAAATGAAAGAAGGGGTTTTAACAATTAAAATACCAAAAATTGGAAAAGAGAGAAAACGAAAGATATCGGTGAAAGAATAAAGAATAGATATAGTTAGAGATAATTAAAAAACTACCCTGTAAAACGGTAGTTTTTGTTATGTCTCTGACAGGATCTGAATCTACAAACCTTTAAAAATCTGTCTATCTAAGAAGTATCTGGGGAGAGAGTCGAACTCTAATAGGTTTCTCTATCCCGCACCAAAATTTTTATGCCGAGGGTGGGAGTTGAACCCACAAGCCTTTCGGCATAGGATCCTAAGTCCTACGCGTTTCCCAGTTTCGCCACCTCGGCAAAATTCGTGCGGTACGCGTCTGTCATTCCGCCACTCCGACAAAAAAGTAAGGTTTTATCATAAAGAATATTTTAAAAACAACACTCAATCACAGGTTTTCTGTGATTGAGGCAATTAAGAAATTTTAAAACATTATATCTGTACGCCTAACAAGCGGGAGACCATATAAACTAATCCTTTAGCTAAGGCTCCTACAGCTAAAGCGATAACAGCATACATCAACTGATCTCTCGCTTTTCCTGTTTTAACTGTATCACCAGCAGCAGTCAACCAATTGAAAGCAGAAATCAGAATAAAAATAACAGCCATCACTAATAAAGCAGTAAAAATATAATTGATAATGTTATTTGCTAAAGCCAAAACATCTTCAAAACTTTTTATTTTTTCTGGAGGAGTTATCACTCCAGTAATTTGAGCAAAAACAGGAAAGGCAACGAAAACTGAAAGAAGGATTAAAACTATTGCTTTTTTCATCTATTTTTTTATTTTTTATATTTTTATTTTTCGATGCTTCGACCCGACTCAGCATCAATTTTGAGCCTGCCGAAGGGATCGACCTTTAATATTATTAAGAACCTTGAACTTGAAAAAGATCTTTGATAACTGAAATTAATCCTTTACCTAAAAATAAAATTCCCAAGCCCACTAAACAGTATAAAATAAGATTTTTGGCGTTTTTTACTTTTTCTGGTTCTCCACCGGAAGTCAGGATTAGAAATCCAGCATATAAAATGACAATTGGAGCCACTACTACTCCAATAGTGACAATGAAATTAATAATCGTATTTATCAATTCTTCAAAAGACTGGGCCTTTAAAGGGTTCTGAATTGTTGCGGCTTCGGTGATAAAGGGCGCTGCTGTTAAAAACAGAACGCCTAAAAGAATTGTAATTTTAAAGGAAGTTAATTTCATAAATCTTAATTAAAGCTATCATAAAAGACTAAAGCTTTCAATCCCCACACCTTAAAAAATTAATCCTTTTTTAATATTAATCCCCAGTGATATGGACTGGCGGAAAATTCCTTCCCAATTTTAAAGCCAATATCTTTTGCCTGATTTTTAACTTCTTCTATTGAGATTCTGCCTTCTTTCGGTCCAAAAGGGGAATCTTTTAGCCAGTCTATTACTAAAATTTTTCCTCCTGATTTTAAAACTTTTTTAGCGTCGGAAATAATTCCTTTTTTATTATCGAGCTGGAACAAAAGATTGGTCATCAAAACTAAATCTAAAATATTTTCCCTGAGGCCCGAACCTTTCTCTAAATTTTCTCTTTTAGTTTCGATATTAAAAATCTTCTCTATTTCTGCCTTCCCCTTTAGGGCAGAAATCATTTCTTCTTGAACATCAATGGCATAAACTTTTCCATTTTTCAAAATTTTTGATAAAGGGATAACCCAACCTCCACTGCCACAGCCAAAATCAGCAGCGATCATATCTTCCTGAAGTTCTAATTTATTTAAAATTTCATTTGGATTAAGAAAGTTCTGCATAAAATTATATGCAAGTTGCTGAAGCAATACGATCTCCCTCTTCTAATTTCATAATCCTTACTCCCTGAGTAGAGCGACTGAGCACCGGAATAGAGATAATAGTGGTCCTTATAACCTGCCCCTTTTGAGAAATAACAATTAAATCTTCTTCTTCGCCGGTTAAAACCCTCGAAGCCACCAAATCTTTTGTTTTTTCGGTTAATTTTACTGTTTTTATCCCCGATCCGCCTCTTCCTTGCAATTTATATTCTTTAAGATCCGTTCTTTTGCCAAAGCCGTTTTCGCTAACTACCAATAAATATTGCCTTCCGTCTTTCTGGTTTTTTGAATCCTGTTTTTTTGTTTTTATGATATCCATGCCTACAACTTCATCTCCCCTTGCCAGTCTGACTCCTTTTATTCCTGCCGCTGAACGACCCATTGTCCTTATTGTGTTTTCCTTGAAACGGATTGATTGTCCTTTTTTAGTAACCAAAATTATCTCGTCGTTTCCGCTTGTCTTCTGGACTTGCCTTAAAATATCTCCCCTTTTAAGAGTAATGGCGATTAGTCCCGACCTTCTAACGTTATCAAATTCATTGATTTCCGTTTTCTTTATTATACCATCCTTGGTCACCATAATTAAATGCTTTACTCCCTCTTCAATGTCTTGTTTTCCAATCGGCAAAAGATTGAGAATTTTTTCTTCCGAAGAAATTTCCAAAAAGTTCAAAAGCCCTCGGCCTCTGGCTACTCTGGCCCCTTCGGGGATTTCGTAAACCTGGGTTCTAAAAACTTTCCCGGAATCAGTAAAAAACAATAGAGAATCGTGAGTCATCGCCGGCAAAAAATGTTCGATAACATCGTCCTGAAGGGTTTTCATTCCTATCATTCCTTTGCCTCCCCGCTTTTGAAGTTTATAAGCAGAGGGGTTGATCCTTTTAACATAACCGCCTTGTGTTAAAGTAATAATTGTTTCTTCTTGGGGGATCAAATCTTCTTCGGAAATTTCGCCGATTTTTTGGGTAAAGATCTTCGTTTTTCTTTCGTCGCCATATTTTGTTTTCAGTTCGATTATTTCTTTTTTAAGAATCTCTTTTATTTTCTGAGGGCTTTTTAAAATCGCTGTCAGCTCTTTTATTTCTTTTTGTTTTTGCTTAAATTCTTCCTCGATTTTCTCCCTTTCCAAACGTGCCAAAGTTTGAAGTTTCATTTCCAAAATGGCATTGGCCTGAATCTGGGTAAGTTTGAATTTTTTTATCAAATTCTTCTGGGCATCATCTCTATCTTTTGATCCTTTTATGGTTTTAATTACGGCGTCAATATGGGCTAGGGCCTTTGCCAATCCTTCCAAAATATGAGTTCTTTCCTTTGCTTTTTCCAAATCATATTGGGTTCGCCTAAAAATAACTTCTTTTCTGTGAGCAACAAAATATTCCAGCAATTCAACCAAAGAAAGAACTTTTGGCTGGATTCCGTCAACTAAGGCGAGAAGATTTAAATGAAAAGTTTTTTGAAGTTGAGTCCATTTGTAAAGCTGGTTTAGAATTTTTTGAGGATAACTGTCTCTTTGAAGTTCCAAAACAATACGTAATCCTTCCCTGTCGGACTCGTCGCGAATATCCTTTATCCCTTCAATCTTTTTCTCTTCAACTAAAGAGGCAATTTCTTCGATTAGGGCTGACTTTTGGATTTGGAAAGGAATTTCAGTAATTACAATTTGATTTTTCCCTTTTTCATTTTCTATAACCTCTGCTTTCCCCCTGGTAAGAATAGGGCCTTTGCCTTGAGAGTAGGCCGTAATTATTTCTTTGAGGTTATAAATTTGACCGCCGGTTGGAAAATCAGGCCCTTTGATAAATCGGAATAAATCTTCGGTAGTTGCTTTGGGATGATCAACCAAATAGATCAAAGCATCTGAAGTTTCGGATAAATTATGAGGAGGAATGTATGTCGCCATTCCTACAGCAATACCCAAAGAGCCATTCAAGAGAAGCTGAGGAAGGGGAGAAGGTAATACTTGCGGTTCTTTTCGGCTGCCATCATAATTATCAACAAAATTAACAGTATTCCTCTCTATGTCCCTTAGTGTTTCCTCGCCGATTTTAGAAAGTCGGGATTCGGTGTACCTCATTGCTGCAGGCGGATCACCATCAATCGAACCAAAATTACCCTGACCATCAATAAGAGGGTATCTTAAAGAAAAATCTTGAGCCATTCGAGTCAAAGAATCATAAACTGGGATATCGCCATGGGGATGAAATTTCCCCAAAACTTCTCCGACGGTTGTCGCTGATTTGCGATATTTAGCGCTGGAAGCCAAACCCATTTCATGCATAGCATATAAAATCCTGCGGTGTACCGGCTTTAATCCATCTCTAACATCCGGCAAGGCTCGGGAAACAATCACTGACATAGCATAGTCGAGGTAGCTTTCCGTCATTTCCTCGGTAATTTCTCTGGGCTTTATATAACCGATTTCACTATTTAATTTTGTTGAATTTTGTTTCATTTTTAAACGAAGTGAAAAAACAAGGTCCTGGCGGAGCCGGGTCTTTATTTAGATTCTTCTTGTTTGAAATTTTTTTCTAATTCTTTTAATTTCTCTTCTAATTCAGGATTGGAAATGTTTTTTATTTCTTTTCCCAAAGAAGGTATTTTTAATTTTTCAATAAATTCTTGTCTCGGAAAATTTTTTATTTTCTGATTGATGTTTTTTGCGTAAAAAACAAAAAGAATAATCCCTATGATAATAATTGTTGACCAAAGGATTATTTTTCTTTTTTGCTCCGGCAAATTTTGCAGTTTTGTGAAAAAACTTTTCATTTAGGGATTTAATACCACTATTTCTGTTTCTTCTTGGGGTAGGTCTTTCATTTTGATTGAAAATTTATCTTGAGTATCAACTCCCTTTTTACCCATTACTTTCAGGAATTTTTCTACGCCTTCTATTTTGCTTTTTATTTTCGGCAAATCATAATGCATGGGTATTACAATTTTGGGTTCAATCTGGCTTATTATCTTTGAAGCCTCTGCTCCGTCAATTGTATAAACTCCTCCAACCGGAATCATTAAAATATCAATCTCGCCGATATCTCCTATTTGCTCTTCTGTTAATTCTCTTTGACCCAAATCCCCTAAATGGCAAACCTTCATATCTTCCGTTTCAATAGTATAGCAAGTGTTTCTTCCACGATCTTTTCCTTTATTATTATCGTGAAAAGACGGAATTCCTTGGATAAAAATACCCTGAATTTCGTATTCGCCAGGACCTTCAATTAAAAATGGATTTCCCAAAACTGCTTTCACATTATTATGATCAGGGTGATTGTGGGTTATCAATAAAATATCAGCCTCGAGCTTGGGAATTCTCAAACCCAAAGTCTCATTAAAGGGGTCGATAACAATTGATTTTTGCCCATTTTTATTTTGGCTTGTTGTTATTTGAAAACAAGATTGTCCTTTCCAAACAATTTGCATAATAAAAAACGAATCTATTTTTATTCTTATTTAATTTTAACACGGACTCAATTTTACATCAACTCTTGCAAAAGAAAAATAAATATTGTAAATTGGAAGATATGGAACAAAAAATTCAAGAACAAGAAAATTCAATCAGGCCGCCTAAAGCCGGCGATATTGTCGAAGGAAAAGTTATTGGCAGAGGTAAAAGCAGCCTTTATTTGGATTTGGAAAATTTCGGAACTGGAATAATTTATGGAAAAGAATTTTTTGACGCCAAAGAGCAGTTGAAAGACGTTAAGGAAGGAGATAAGCTTTTTGCGAAAATTATTGAATTAGAAAACGACGATGGCTACGTTGAATTATCGACAAAAGAAGCGGGCGAGGTTTTAGCATGGGATACATTAAAACAGAAAAAAGAAAGTGGCGAAACGTTAAGTGTTAAAATTCTGGGAGCAAATAAGGGAGGATTATTAGCTGAAGTAATGAGTGTTCCTGCTTTTTTACCTGTTTCTCAATTGTCTCCGGAGCATTATCCAAGAGTAGAGGGAGCTGATCCTTCAAAAATTTTAAGAGAGCTCCAAAAATTTATCGGTAAAGAATTGGAAGTCAAAATTTTTGATTTTTCGCAAAAAGAAGAAAAGTTGATTTTATCTGAGAAGGCTAAAGAAACCGACAAAATAAAAGAAGTTTTAAAAAATTATAAAATAGGAGATTCTGTCGAAGGAGAAATTACTGGCCTAACTAATTTCGGAGTTTTTATTAAATTTGGGAAAGAAAATCTTGAAGGATTAATACATATTTCCGAACTGGACTGGAAAATTATTGAAGACCCCGCAGAAATAGTAAAGATTGGCGAAAAAGTAAAAGTAAAAATTATTGACATTTCAAACGATAAAGTTTCTTTGTCTCTTAAGGCTTTGAAAAAAGATCCTTGGCTGGATATTGAAAATAAATACAAAAAGGGTGATACGGTTAAAGGCGAAATAACAAAATTTAATCCCTTCGGCGTATTTGTCCAAATAACGCCGAAAATCCAGGGACTTTGCCACATTTCCGAATTCGGCACCCAAAAGAAAATGGAAGATACTTTAAAAATGGGGGAAACTTATAATTTCCAGATTTTATTAATCGACCCGAAAGAGCACAAAATGAGTTTGAAATTAGTAGAGAAGTAGATAAGAGAGAAATAGAGAATTAAATCTGTTGTCCTTGACAGATTTTTATTTTTGATGTATAATTTAATATCGGTTCTTAATAGAAATACAAAGGGATAGGAAATAATAAGAAGGGAGAAAATAAAAGAAAAATGAAAGAATTAATGAATGACGTCGCTGTCCTCGAACGCGAGGGACCTCTTAGTTTTGAAAAAAACGGGAAATCCAAGGGGTTAACCGAAAAAAACAACGACGGAAGGAAAGGCAAAAAGACATGGCGGATCAGGAATAGAACTATGGAAATAGCTCTTAACAAGGCGGACTTATATTCTATTACGCTTGGCACAGCCACAACTCCAGTCCCAGTCATCGAAGCTAAAGTTAAATCTAAAACGAATATAGACCGGGAAAAAATAGCCGAAAAATTGCGAGCAGAAATACAAGCACTTCGGGCTAAAACCGATAGCAACCTCCATGAAGTATGTTGGGGGAAAAACGGCTTGGTAGTGTTAAGAATACAATTCGAAGGTGGTTCTTACGGCTGGATTCTAATCGAGTGCGTTGATAAGCAAGCTCGAATTTGTGATGTTACTACCCCGGTAAATAGCCTTAAAAAATACAATCATTGGTTTCCTCTTAATCCGCCGACTTTCCTAGGTACTGAAGAAACACGGCCCCCACGAAGTGTCCGCATAGGGCTGGTTAGTCTCTGGTACTGGGAAATCGCCGAAGCTGTATCCTCCGTCCAAAACAAATCATAGAATATAAAAATCCTATCCCTTTCCTAATATCCCCCTTGCGGCAGATTCGCAAAGGGGATATTTTTTATTTGAAATATTAATAAATTTCTGATATATTAAAAGAGTTAAATATGAAGAATCTTTTCAAAAATTTGGTTTTTATGATCCTGATTTTTTTGGTTATTTCAGCGATTTTTACTTTTTTTAATCAACCTTTCAAAAAAGAAAAAGAAATCTCTTTAACTCAATTAGTTGAAGAAATTAATCAGGACAAAGTAAAGAGCATTACGATTTCGGGCAATGACCTTCAAATAACTTATCAAGACGACAGTAAGGTCAAATCAAGGAAAGAAACAGAAGCTGCGCTTTCCGAATCTCTGATAAATTATAACGTCGACAAAGAAAAATTAAAGAAAGTTGTTATTGAAACCAAAGAAAACGGCGGCGTTTGGATTTGGCTTGGGCCAGCTTTATCAATTTTATTACCTATACTTTTATTTTTTGTTTTCTTCTGGTTTATTTTCCGCCAAGCAAGAACCGGAGCGATGCAAGCTTTCGATTTTACCAAGGCGAAAGCAAGATTGTTTGGAGCCGAAGGCCACCCAAAAGAAAAAATTACTTTCAATGATGTGGCTGGTTTGAAAGAAGCAAAGGAGGAATTAAAAGAAGTTGTTGATTTTTTAAAAAATTCCAAAAAATTTTTACAAATGGGTGCCAGAATACCAAGGGGAGTGTTGCTTTTGGGACCGGCCGGCGTTGGCAAAACCTTATTGGCTAGAGCAGTAGCCGGCGAAGCAAATGTCCCCTTTTTCCATATTTCCGGCTCTGAATTTGTCGAGCTTTTTGTAGGAGTCGGAGCAGGAAGAGTAAGAGACCTTTTTGCTACTGCCAAAAAAAATGCGCCCTGTATTCTTTTTATTGATGAATTAGATGCTGTAGGCAGAATGAGAGGAGCGGGTTTGGGCGGAGGACATGACGAAAGAGAACAAACTTTAAACCAAATTTTGGTTGAAATGGACGGCTTTGAAAGAGATACTAATGTTATTGTTCTTTCAGCCACAAATAGACGAGATATTTTAGACCCTGCCCTTTTAAGGCCCGGCCGTTTCGATAGAAAAGTAGTTTTAGACCTTCCTGATATTAATGACAGAGAAGAAATTTTAAAAATTCATTCTCAAGGGAAACCTTTAGCTCTAAATGTTAATTTAAGGGAAATTGCCGAAAGAACCCCTGGATTTTCCGGAGCTGATTTGGCTAATTTAGTTAATGAAGCAGCTATTTTCGCTGCCAGAAGAAATAAGCATCAGATTTATCAGGAAGAAATGTTAGAATCGATTGAAAAAGTTTTATTGGGCCCGGAAAGAAAAAGCCATATTTTGTCTAAAAAAGAAAAAGAAATCGCTGCTTTCCATGAAGCAGGCCATGCTTTAGTTTCAGCTTCTTTGCCTGGCGCTGAACCAGTGAGAAAAATTTCTATTATTGCCAGGGGCATGGCGGCAGGTTATACCTTAAAGATGCCTACTGAGGAAAGAAAAATAAAAACAAAAACTGAATTTTTGGCCGAAATAGCAACTTTACTTGGTGGTTATACTGCGGAAAAATTAAAATTTAAAGAAATTACTACCGGCGCCAGCAATGATTTGGAAAGAGCTTCAGAGTTGGCCAGAAAATTGGTTAAAGAATACGGGATGTCATCTTTAGGACCGATTTCTTTTGGAGAAAAAGAAGATTTGGTCTTTTTAGGGAAAGAATTTGGGGAACAAAGAAATTATTCTGAAGAAGTGGCCGCGAAAATTGATAAAGAAGTTGCTAATTTTATCAAGAACGGCCAAAAAACTGCGAAGAAAATTTTAACCAAGAAGAAAAATATCTTGGAAAAAATTGCTAAAACTTTGATTGAAAAAGAAACAATCGAAAGAGAGGAATTTGAAAAATTAATAGGAGAAAAGAATAAAACTTCTCCTAAATCAACAAAATCTTTTAAAATTAAAAAAATTGAAGCAAAGTAAAAAATATTATGGGCGTGTAGCTCAGTGGTAGAGCACAGCTCTTATAAAGCTGGGGTCGAAGGTTCGATCCCTTCCACGCCCACCATGGATCTTATTGCAGATCTGCGGTCGAGGGCGGTTAGCTCAGTTGGTAGAGCGCATACTTGACGTGTATGAGGTCAGGGGTTCGAGTCCTCTACCGCCCATATGGAATTCAAAATTATTTATGAAGATGATAATCTTTTAGTTATTGATAAACCAGCAGGAATAAATTCCGATGATTTTAAAAGAAGAGTCTCACCGGTTGGATAAAGACACTTCGGGAATTCTTTTAATAGCGAAAAACGATAAAACCTTAGATTTTCTACAAAAAGAATTTAAAGAAAGAAGGATTCAAAAAAAATATCTTGCTTTGGTAGCGGGCCATCTTAAAGATGATGACGGAAAAATCGAAACACTTATCGGCCGTGCGCCAAACGACAGAAGGAAACAAAAAGTTTATTTACCTTACGACCCCAATGCTTCTGGTAAAAGAAATGCCCTAACAGAATATAAGGTATTGCAAAGATTTAAAGATTATGATTTGATTGAAGTTGAACCGAAAACTGGCAGAAAACATCAAATCAGAACCCATCTTGCTTATTTGAATCATCCAATTGTCGGCGACAAGCTATATGGGTTTAAAGGACAATCCTGTCCAAAAGAGCTAAAAAGACAATTCTTGCATGCCAGTTATCTAAAAACAAAATTGCCGAATGGCAAGGAGAAAGAATTTAAATCTTCTCTGCCAGAAGATTTAGAAAAAATATTAGAAAAAATTTTATGACAACTAAACTTAATATTTTCAACCAAATTCAACTTAAAAAAGACTTGCCCGAAATAAGACCAGGTGATACGATAAAAGTTTATCAAAAAATCAAAGATAAGGATAAAGAGAAAATCCAAGTTTTTGATGGTGTGGTCATTTCTAAAAAACACGGCAAGGGGATTTTCGCCACAATTACCGTAAGAAAGGTAATTTCGGGCATTGGAGTAGAAAGAATTTTTCCCATTCATTCTCCCTTGATTGAAAAGATAGAGATTGTAAAAAGAGGAAAGGTAAGAAGGGCGAAACTTTACTATTTAAGAAAGGTTAGAGGAAAAAAGGCGAGATTAAAAAGAAAAGAATATTTAGGGACGGCAGCTGAAATAAATGCGGAAAGAAAAGAATAAAAGTAACTAGCCCAGGTGGTGGAATTGGTATACACAACAGTTTGAGGGGCTGTGCTCGCAAGAGCGTGAGGGTTCAAATCCCTCCCTGGGCACATTTGGGCGGTTAGCTCAGTGGTAGAGCGTCTCGTTTACACCGAGAAGGTCGTAGGTCCGAGTCCTTCACCGCCCATTTGCCGACCCCACTAAGCGGGAGCTAAGCTGGGCCGCGGTAGCCAAGGTGGTCACGGCGCATGTCTGAAAAACATGAGATCTCGGTTCGACTCCGAGCCGCGGCACTAATATAAAGCTTCATTTGGTTTCTAAGCGAGTTTTACCCGCCGAAGCCAGAGAAGCTGGCGTAGGCGGGTGTCGTATAACGGTTATTATATTACCTTGCCAAGGTAAGGACGGCGGTTCGACTCCGCTCACCCGCTCCAAATAGCCTTATTTTAGGGCTAACCCGGTAGTATAAATTCGACTTATTTTATGATAACAATTCCCTTTTTATAGGAAGAGGAGGCTGTCAAATTTTCACTATTGGGCTTGACAAGACCTGTAGATTTGTTAATATGATAGAACCCCCGTAAGGGGGTTTTAAGATGTATATAAACTCAAAAAAGCCCTTTCTTTCAGAAAAGAAAATAGGGCTATCTCTTCTGATTTTTCTGTTAATCGCTGTTTTTATCGGATTTTTGCCTTTTTTTAAGCCAAAGCCTCCGGCGGCCCAGGCTGATTTTGAAGTATCTTCAAACCAAAACCTGGAAGCTCGTCAATTTACAACTATCCAAGATAATGCCCTTCTGCCAATCCCAAATCCTTTATTATCGCCTAAAGGAGAGTATGCAATTATTGAGCAGATAGAGGTAATTGTCACTGCTTATTCTTCGACAGTTTGGGAAACCGATAGCCATCCTTTTCTGACCGCTGCTGGAACCCAGGTTCGAGATAGTGTCGTAGCTAATAATCTTTTACCTTTTGGCACAAAAATTAGAATCCCTGAGCTTTTTGGTGATAAAATTTTTGTGGTTGAAGACAGAATGAATTCAAGGAAAAGCGACTATCATATTGACATTTGGTTTCCTTCTCATGAACAAGCAGAAAATTTCGGATCAAAATTTGCTAAAATAGAAATTGTTCAATAAAGATTTTTAAGAACTAAAAACTCCCCTTTTGGGGAGTTTTTAGTTTATGCTTACTTAAAATCTTAACTTATAGATGCCCGAGGTGGGACTCGAACCCACAAGAGCTTACGCTCACAAGATTTTAAGTCTTGCGTGTATACCAATTCCACCACTCGGGCAATCCAATACTTCCTATAAATTCATTAATGTAAATTTTTGAGGCCTGGGTGGGAATCGCACCCACGTATAACAGTTTTGCAGACTGTTGCCTTGCTACTTGGCTACCAGGCCGTCTTTTTCTATTAAATTATATACTCTTTTTAAAACCTCTTCAATGCTGCCTTCTTGTTTAAATCCGGCCGCATAAGAATGACCATTTCCACCAAGCGCCCTCACTAAATCAGTAATATTCCTCCCTTTATAGGGTTCTGACCGGAAAGATCCTTTTACTTTGCCTTTTTCATACTCTACTAAAAAAAGGGAAAAAGAAGCGCCATAAATCGTTGAAATAAGGCTGGAAATTCCATCTAAATCAGAGGGAAAAGTTTGGTGTTTTTTAAGGTCTTCCAGGGAAGCCCAAGTAAAAACAAATTCATTCTTTAAATCAAGGGTAGTTCTCGACAAAACTTCTGCCCAAGCCCTTGATTGGGACAGATTCTTGCCAAGGGTAAGAATCCGATGACATATTTTTTCTAAAGAAACTCCTTTAGAAAGTAAATCTGAAACAATTCTAAATGTCTGGGGCGAAGTTGAAATATGCTTGAACCCGCCCGTATCAGAAATGATTCCTGCCAATAAACAGCTGGCGATATTTTTATCAATTTCAATCTTTGAATGTTCCAACCACAAATAGATGATTTCTGACGTTGAAGAAAGCCCAGGTTCAATAATTTTTATACGACCCCTTTGGTCGCTTTCCAAATGATGGTCAAAAGTAATAATTTTTTCTTCGGGAAGATTTTCTGGTAATTTTAATCTTTCAAAATCTCCATAATCAAGACAGAAAATAAGGTCGAAATCAAAAGGGTTTATTTCTTTTTTGATATCGTCAAATCCTGGCAAAAAATTAAGATATCGAGGCAAATAATCCGGTAAATGGGGAATAATTTGAAGTCCTTGACTTCGTAATGCAAAATCCATTGCCAAAACCGAACCAGCAGCATCAGCATCAGGATTTTCGTGAGAAGTAATCAGAATTCTGTCGGTTTCTTTTAATAAATTATTAATTTTCTGGAAATTTTGAGTAATTGAATCAGACATGTTTAACTTTTTCTAAAAGTTCTTCAATTTTATCTGCTTTTTTAATTTCTTTTTCTCGCATAAAATTTAATTTAGGAATAGGCCTCATTTTAAGAAGTTTATTAATTTTCTGTTGGAGATTATAAATCTTATAATTTAAAATTTTAAATACCCGTTCTGTTTGATCTTCGGGGAAAACCGAGACCCAGACGTTGGAATCGCTTAAATCAGACGAAGTTTCAACTCTTGTTATTGTAACTAAAACATTTTTGGGAAATTCAACTTCTCGTAAAATTATTTTACCCAATTCTCTTTTGATTAATTCATTTAACCGTTCAATACGTTTTGACATTTATGATATGAAATTAAATTATTCCCCTTCTTTTCTCTTCTGTATAAAAAACCAATATATCTCCGTTTTCAATCTTTCCGCTTCCCTCATATAAAATGCCGCACTCCTCTCCTTTGATAACTTTTTCAGCGTCTTTTTTATTTCTTTGGAGATTAATAATTTTTCCTTCTCCGATTTTTTCTTCGTTTCTTAAAATTTCTATTTTAGTTCCTATTTTAACTTCTCCTTCCACAACTCTGCCGCCGATAATTTGTCTTGCTCCTTCTTGGCGGAAAATTAATAAAATTTTTACTTTCCCAATAATTTGCTTAATAATTTCCGGCTCAGCTATTTTTTCCATCAAAGATCTTACCCCTTGAACAAGGTCATAAATTACGTCAAAAACAAAAATTCCTATATTTAAATTTTCTTTAAGGTCTGAAGCTATTGGGTTTGTCTTTACTCGGAAACCTAAAATTTTTGCTTTAGCAGAGTTCGCTAATTTCACGTCCGATTCATTAATCTCTCCAACATCTTTTTTTAAAATTCTTAAAATAACCTTTTCTTGGGGAAGATTTTTTAAAACTTCTTCTATCGCTTCGAGTGAACCAGAAACATCTGATTTTAAAATTAAATTCATAATTCTTTGTCCTGGTTCAGTCGGGATAACTTCTCTTTCATCTCTTTTTTTCTCTTTTTTTTCAAGATATTTTTGGGCTTCTGTAATATCAGTGAAAATTTTAAACTTTTCTCCAACCTGAGGAACATTTTCAAAACCAAGGACAATCACTGGCTGAGAAGGAAGGGCTTCTGAAAGAGGTTTCCCCTGAAAATTTTCAATTATTTTAATTTTTCCAAACGCCGAAGCTGTACCGATGATATCTCCCGTTTTTAGGAGCCCATTTCTTATAAGCAAGGTTGCGGTTGATCCTCGCGAAGAATCTGAATAAGCTTCAATAATTACTCCTTCTACCGGAACTGAAACATCTCCTTCTAATTTTTCCATTTCGGCTACTAAAATTATTAATTCCAGCAAATCATCTATTCCTTGGCCAGTTTTAGCTGAAACTTCTATTGAGGGAGTTTTACCGCCTAATTTTTCAACTAAAACTTCATTATCAGCCAATTCTCTCTTTGTTTTTTCAGGGTTAGCTTCAGGTAAATCAATTTTGTTTATGGCGACAATTATCGGTATTCCTGTTTTTCTAATATGAGAAATTGCTTCTTTCGTCTGGGGTTTCACCCCTTCGCTAGCTGCGACTACCAAAATGGCGATATCGGCCACGTTTACTCCTCTTCCTCTCATCGCAGAAAAAGCTTCGTGTCCTGGAGTGTCGATGAAGGTAATTTTTTTACCATCTTTCTCTATTTCATAAGCGCCAATATGCTGGGTGATTCCTCCTGATTCTTTATCTGCCACTTTTGTTTTTCGGATATAATCCAAAATTGATGTTTTGCCGTGATCGACATGCCCCAAAACGACCACTACGGGAGGTCTAAGGACTAAATTTGATTTTTCTATTTTTTTTCCAGCCATATAAAATTAAGAATTTTTAGCTTTTTCTATCACTTCTTTTTCCTCATCAGAAAGCGGATATTCGGAGTTAGCTTCCTTTATTGGTTTAGCGTAGGCTCTCATCTCATCCCTGCTGTAAAGACTGGTTATCACAAAGCCATTATTACTAGCATCGAGCAGGGCGATAGAAAAACTCTGGTCGCCTCCACCGTCTTTGAAAGGATTATACCTGATTACTCCTATTTTCTGGAAACTTTTTTGGGTTATTCTGTCTAATTTTGAGAGTTCTTCAAAAATTTTTTTAATATCTTTATCCTGCTTTTTCAATTTCTTTAATTGCTCTTTTAAAACTTCCTCAAAATCTTTAGATTTTGAATCTCCCCAAAAAACATCTAGTCTTCTTTTAAGTTTGAAAAGATAAAAAATTAAAACGGCAATAAAAATAACTAATACTCCGACAGCTATTAATAAAATAAAAAAGTTGTCCATGGTCTTTTAAAAAAATAATTATATTTATATAAATGATGATTGACGCGGTGGGGGTGAGATTTGAACTCACGACTCCGTTTCCGAAGTACCGCATTTCGAGTGCGGCCCATTCAACCGCTCTGGCACCCCACCAATTTTAAATCATTCTTTAAAATATCATTTTTCAACTTAAAAAGCAATAAAACCTCTAATTATTAGAGGCTTTATTGCTTTGTGGACCCGAGGGGAGTCGAACCCCTAACTCATCCATGCCATGGACGCGTGTTGCCATTATACCACGGGCCCGTATAAATTATTTTAACACGTTTTTTAAATTTTAATATGTTTTGATTTTTGAATTTATTTTGTGCCCCCACCAGGAATTGAACCTGGATCCTCACGTTAGGAGTGTGATGCTCTATCCGTTGAGCTACAGGGGCGCGCTTAGCGCGGGGGTGCTTTAAATCTGCCTAATAAGATATTAAATTAAAAACCAAAAAAAATCCATAAGTGCGACTATGTTAGAACCTTGTTGTTTTAAAACAAAAATCCGCCTCACTAATTTTAATAGTTTTGGCGGAAATAGTTTGATTAACGATCATTCTTAATTAAAAAAGAATTACTTAGCATTTTTATTGTTTCTAAATCGTGGTTTCTAAAAACGGCGTGAAAGGTATAGGGAACAACACAACCACAACGACTACAATCAGCCCCTGCCATCACACATGGATATTTCTTTTCACCTAAAGGATTTAAACAGATAACTCCTTTTTTTACTAAACAATCTTCAGTAACCGCAGGAATATTTTTGGGATCAAAGAGATCTATAATTTTGTCGGAAAGTAAAATAAAAGAGCTGTACTTTTTCTTTAAATCCCTAATTTTTTGAATGATTTTTTCTTTTTCTGACCAATTTAACCACAACGGATCATTTTCTTTCAGGGGAGTATAAAAATCAAATTGCATTCCCTTTATACCGGTCTCCTTCCACTCCTCAATCATTTCTTCGATATGTCCATAATTTATTCTGTTTAACACCATTGCCAAATAGATATTCAATCCAGAATGCTTAATAACATTATCTTTTATTGTTCGATATACCTTAGCTCCTCGAATTTCATTATGGATATTTTCGGGACCATCTATAGAAATGAAGAATATTACATCATTCCAATAAGGAAGAGGAATTGTGCCGTTGGTTACAATCCAGTTAAAGGGAAAAAGCTTTTTACCTTCTTCGATTAAATCCCATCTTAGTAGAGGTTCTCCACCTACCCAAGTAGCGAGATATATTCCTTTTAATTTTTTTAGGCGATCAATATACATATCTTTTGAGAGCTCATCTTTATAGTTCTGTAGTCGGAAATAGCAATGTTTACATCGCAAATTACATCTATAAGTTGTGTCAACAGATAAACCAAAAGGTTTCTGGTCCCTGTTAAACCAATAGCTAAAAATTAATCCATAAATAAAACCAAATTTTCTAAATAAAAATTTTTTAATTTGCATTTTTCTCCTTATTTATTGACATTAAGAACTAATATATCTTTCTAACATTATTAATAAAAAAGTCAATCCCCGTCTATCGACGGGGATTGAACTTATTTAAAGAGGCTTTACTTGATAGCAGGGTGACCGAGCGGGCTCGAACCGCCAACCTTCGCGGCCACAGCGCGAAGCTCTAACCAATTGAGCTACGGTCACCAAAATTTTTTGTGCCCCTAATAGGAATCGAACCTATATAACCGGCTTAGAAGGCCAGTGCTCTATCCATTGAGCTACAGGGGCTTCAACCTTTAAATTATACCTAAATGCATTATAAAATCAACTCTATTAAAAAGGGTCTTTATAATTTTTGGAATCAGCCCCTTCAAATTTTTTTGAAAGTAAATCCCAAGAATTGAGCAAATCTTTATAAGATTCTGTTTCAATCTTTAAGATCTTTTCACTAACCAGAGGAGTTGTTTTTTCTATTAAATACCAATATTTATAAAAAACCAACCCTCCGATAAAGAAAGCAAAAATAGACAAAATTAAAAATGTTAAAAAATATTTTTCAGCTAACCATTCAGGAAGTTTTTTAAAAAATATTTTGATTTTATTTAAGTTAAGGTTTTTATTCATAAATTTATACTACCGAGCGTAAACTTTTATATCTAAAGTCGCTTGAATATTGTTTATTTTCGCTTTTGTTTGTTTGGGTATTTCAAATTGTGTTTCACTCGCGGATAATTTTTTAATATTTAGGGAATCAATCTCTATAAGATAAGGACTTGATTCTAATTTTTCTAAAAATCTCATAAAGTTTTGGAAAGAACCTGTAGATTTAATTTGGAAAGATAAGGTTGGCTGAAGTTTATTTTCAACTTCTTCATTATTTAGCGAAATCTGGGTTGTGAGATTTAAGGTTTCTGAAGTTTTTTCTAAAAAATTGATAAAGTTTATTGGCTCTTTAATATCCACAAAAAGAGAGTCGATTTTGTTTTTATTCGCCTGGATGTCTAAATAAGCCCGTTGAAGGTTTTTAAAATTTTCTTTTTTCTCTCTAAGAGAAACAATTTTTTCTTTCTGTGAAAGAAGATCTTTGGAATCATTTTTTATTGTTGAAAATAAAGGAGAAATTAACCCAAATACAAAAAGCAAAGTAATAATTATAGAAACTGAAGCTGTTATATAAAGTTTTTTTCTTAAATTTATCATTATTCTTCTGCTAAATTAAAACTAAAGAAAAAATCTATATCTATAGGTTTCGTTAAATTAGAAATCGGTGAATAAATGTTTGTAATATTTTTTTGATTTTCTAAAGATTTTTTGAAATCTAAAAGATTCTCTCTGGTTTTGGCAAAGCCGAATAAATTAACTTGAGATTTTTCTTTTTGATAAGAAAAGCTGGTCAGGTATGTTTCGGATGGCAAAATATTAGAAATTTCTTCCAAAACTTGAGAAATACTTGTTTGCTCTTTATAAAAAGAATTAAGCTGAGAAATTTTTTGATTTAATTCTTTAGTATTTTTTTCTAATGCTTTAATTTCCGGCGTATCAATTGAAAGATTTTCCAAATTAAAAGATGTTTTTTCACTTTGAAGCTGACTTAGGATATAAATTTTAACCGAGAATAATAAAACTCCTAAAAATACCAAAAAAACTAAAGACAATGTCCCTAAAATGGTAACTATTTTTATTTTTCTTTCCATTATGAATTCTTTTTTTCCCTCTTCTGGCAAAAGATTTATCATAGTGGTAATGCTATTGAAAAATTATTCTTAATTTTCTTTAATCCCCCTTAAAGCCAATCCAAAAGCTGTGGTATAGCTTAAAGATCTCTCAAGGGGCATCTGGAGCGGACCTTGGATAATATTTGCCCAAGGGTCGCCGATTTCATTTTTAATATTCAGTTCTCCTAAAAGAAATTTATCTAAACCTTTCAAATTAGCTCCACAACCGCAAAACAAAATTTTCTCAACTTCTTTGGCGTTGGAGGGCAAATGTTCGTGTTCTGAATGTGATTGATAATAATTAATATGAGATTTAATTTGTTCGACTAAGTCTGTGAGGGCCGGTATCAAAGCTTCAAAAACCCTTTTGTCCTCGGTCATCTCTTTTTCAAATTTAGAATCTCCGTTTTTTTCTTTCAAGATAATTTTTTTAGGTCCTTTAAAACCGTATTTTATTTTTAATTTTTCTGCCTCGGTCAAACTTATTCTCAGTGCTTTTGAAATCGATTCAGTAAATATTTGGGAAGAAACCGGGATAGAACTGGTAAATCTTACGGAGCGACCGGAAAAAATAATAAAACTGGTTCTGGTAGCTCCGAGATCGATTATAAGAACTGGGAAAGGATAAACTTCATCTTTAATTAAAGCCCTAGCGATAGCTAAGCTTTCAATTTCTAAAGCTAAAGGTCGCAGACCAGCCCTTTTGAGAGAAGATATGTAAGAATTTACAATTTTTTTGGGAAGAGCAGCAATTAAAATATCGAAGTGATCGAGATGATTATAGAAGGGCTGGATAACTTGAAAACTTAAATAAGCATCTTCAATCGGTATAGGAATATAATTTTCTGCCTCGAACTTTACTGCTCCCTCTAGTTCATCTTCTTTCATTATCGGAAGCTGTATCACCTTTAAATAAGACTTTTCTTCTGGCAAAGAGCAGATAACGTTTTTTGTAAATATTTTTTCTCCTTTTGTGTTTTTAATTGCTTCTTTTATAACGCTTGCTAAAGTATTTTCATTTTTAATTTCTCCCGATTCGATTATTCCTTTCGGTATAGCCTCTTCATTAAAAGAAACCAAAGAAAATTTATTTCCTTTTCTTTTAAGGTTGGCGATTTTCAGAGACAGGTCGGAAATATCTAACCCGAAAGCCCCCTGTTTTAAATTTAGAAAATTTAACATTTCAATGAAATTATTTTATAAAAATTCACATTTTCTTAAAAAATTATTGAACCTCCTCCCATCTTATAAATTGGTATTCGTCATCAGAGGCCGGCGTTAGGGGAGGAGGATTAAAAACCTGGAGCCAGTCATAACTATACTCTCTTTTTTTGTATCCTGAAATAAAGAGACCATTCGATGTCCACTGAGTTCCGATTCTGCCATTACTAATAATCGAACCTAAAATTTCTAATTTTTCGCGCACGGCTTCGGGATAGCAACGGGAAGGATACGAATGGCAATAATCATAAGAAATACTTGGGGATAAATAATGGTTCCGGGAAAATCTTCCTTTCTGCGCCAAAAAGATTCCATCTATCTCCATTGTATCAGGCGAGTAAACAGGAATCAAAACATTTCTTTCGCCAATTACCAATATTCCGTCAGAACCGTCTTTGGTTGTGTAGGTTAGATTCCAATTTAAAATAACATCTGTGTCTCTGGTGGGATTTATTAAATCAGCTGAAACAATTGTTGTTTTCCCTTTTACCTCTCCCTCTACCCACAAATTATCTTCAACAAAAATCAAACTACAGCTTGAGGGTAAAGAATAATTATTAAAAAATGTTTTTGCGGCTATCTTGTGATAATCCCAATGCCAACCCTCTTCTAAAGAATAACCATAAGTCGGGGTTAATTGAGTAATTTTATAAACATCAAAGGTACCATTATTTTTAAAAACCACTTGATAACCCGAGGTTCCCGACGGGTCAAGATAAATTCCGAAATTTTTGGCTTTTGTTTTCATTTGGGTTAAATCAACACTTATGCCCTGAAAATCAATTTGTTGAACGGGAAATTTCCAAAGTCCTTTTTCTTGACCTTCCCCCGCTCCAAAAATTCCTGGGCATTTACAAAGACTGCTCTCTGTCCAACAAGGAGCACTACAAGTAGCACAACCAAAAGAAGAAGTACAGGTCCAAGATTGTTTAGCGGAAGTAACCAAACTATCGTTTTCACCATCCATTCTAATTCCGCCATTATTATGATATCTGCCCTTGATTTCGACATCAGAACCAACCCAAACATCAGAATTAACGATGGTTGAAAATTCAGTAATCGAAGGCTGGGCATATTGAACTCGAACTTTTCTTTTTAAAGAAGGAAAATCATAAGTCCATCCAGTAGAAGTAATTGTTATTCTGCTTGTTGTTTGGCATTGTGTTGCTCCGTTAATCTCTAAAGAAAATCTGCCTATTGCCTGTCCCTGTGGGTCAAAATATTCGTGTTCGGGACCGCCCGGATCAGATAAATCTCCGGGATTATGGGCTAAATACCACCTGTAATAATTCACTCCTGCTTCAGCAATTGAAATAGCTGAATATTTAGAAATATTTTTAAGGTTATATCTGTATTGGGATATAATAAAACTCAAAACGCCAACTAAAATAATAATAAAAATCCCGCCGAAGACCAAAATTAAAGTTAAAACTTGTCCTTTTTGCGGCGAATTTATTAAACTATTATTTTTATTCTTTAACATTTCTGATTTGGGCATTAGAAATTAAAATAAAATCGCTTGGTGGCCTTGATGGATCAACATTAATAATTAAATTTACCTTTACTAAAGAGATGTCGCCGACTTTTAAAAGATCTGTTATCTGATTATTATCTTTATCAAAGTAGGTAAAAATTGCTTGGCTGCCGTTTTGGACATATTCTGAGAGAATGGAAAATTTTTCGTTCGCAGGGTTGTATTGCCGAGGCGTACCACTCGCTTCAATTTCTCCTTTTTTTAAGGTCTTGCCGTCTAAAAAATAACGGATTCTTTCGATGTTTTGGTCTCGATCAGTATCGCTATAGAAAATAAGACTTTGGTTTTGAGCCGATTCGATTAAATAAGCTCCTGTATCAGCGTAGGTTGCTTCCCTAATTTCACGAACCATAACATCGATACCCCTTCGAGCCGAATTTATTGCTTGAGTTTGCTGAATGTCGTAAAAACTTGTCCGATAAAGATAAGTAATTGAGGTTGTTACAGATATTATTAAAACTATAAAAACAGAAATCGCTACAAGAGTTTCTACGAGAGTAAAACCTTTGCTCATTTTGTGGTTTTAAGCCCGACCGCATCGGATTAGGGCTTATTTAAAATTACGGTTAAATCTTTTTGACCAGAAATTGAAATATCCTCTAATAAATAATTTTGATATCCCTCTTTTATAATCTCTAATGAATAATTATCATCTGAAATTAAAGAGCTGAAAAAAGCTTGGCCACAGCTGCTAGAAGAAATTGTTTTATTATACACTGGAGACTGGTTGAAAAGTCTGACTTGGGCGCCTTCAATTAAATTCCCTGTATTATCTTTAACTAAAACTAAAAATGTATTTGCGGTGTGAGATATCAATGTTAAATTTGTTGAAATTGAACCGCCTGGCGAAAGACTAACTGATTGGGACGGACAAGATTCCATAATATCAAAACCAGTAGTGAGACTGATAGTAATTGTATAAGCATCCCACTCCAAGTTGGAAACTTCTAAATAGCCTTCGCTATTAGTAGTTAAATTCTGATTGTATTTATAAATCGATTTTCCGTCTGCGTCTTTCCCGATAGTTTTTTCTCCTCTCATATTAAAAGTGAGGTTGGATAATGTAGGATAAGGAAGCTCCTCCGAATATTGAAAAGTATTAATAGTTTTGCTGCCTAATAAATCAATAAAAAAAGTAGCTTCGGTCGTTTGGCCTTCTAAAATAGTTAGGTGGCCCGGGGCAGGACTGGGATTTGTTGGAGTAACATCATAGGTTTTAGCAGTACTATAATTGGTTTTGGTTACTGTAATTTTATAGCTGTCGGCTGCGGGACTTCCCGGAAAAATAACTTTGCCTTGAGAATTAGTCAATGTGGTTAAAGAAATAGGAGGAGAGGTATTGTTATTTTCAATTTTTACTTCGGCTTGAGGAACTGGATTGGAAGAGACATTTAAAACATTAATTATTAAAGTTCCCCCGCCAGTAATTGTTTCTATCCCAGACGGCGAAAAATTAGAAATTAAAACAATCGATCTTTCTCCTTTCTTGCTTTGCCAAATAGCTTTAATTCTAACTTTTTTATAATCTGCCGTGACCCCGTTTTCGTCTTGGGAGCCCGATCCATCAGCAGGATCATCAATATATTGAATAAAGGTTTTTAAGGTAAATTTAATTCCGTTTAGAGTAGCTTCTTCTGTTTGAGGAAGAAGGCCTACTGGAATTCCACCGATTGTTCCTATGTTGTCGTAAGATAAATTACGAATAAACTCCATTTTTTCATTAGCTAAAGAAACTGCCGTAGCTCTTGCTTTGTTTTCTGTTAAAATTTGTATTCCGCTTTGAAAAGCAGTAAATAGTCCGACTATAACAATAAGTACCAATCCTATTGATAATAGAGTTTCAACTAAGGTGAAAGCTTTTAAATTGAAGGTTGGAAATTGGAAATTGGAAATTTTTATCATATAGCTCCCATCATTGAATACATCGGCTGAATCATTGAAATGGCAAAAAAGCCAACAGCTGCTCCAATGATAACCATTAAAACTGGCTCAATTATGGAAGACATATTTTTAGTGATATTTGAAACTTCCTCTTCATAAAAATCTGCTAATTTCCCTAAGATTTCCGATGTTTCGCCAGTTTCTTCGCCAACCGCAATCATTTGAACCATAATTGAAGGATAAAGATCTTGGTAAGGATTTAAGGCTTGAGAAAGCTTTTCTCCTTTTTGAACAGATGCGGCCGCTTTATTTATTGCTTCTTTAAAATAAAAATTTCCCAAGGTATTTGCTACAATTTCCAGGGCTCTAACAATAGGCACTCCTGAAGTGATAAGAGAAGAAAGAGTTCTAGCGGTCGAAGCAGTGTTAATTTTTTTTATCAGAGGAGAAAAAATTGGCAGTTTTAAAAATATTTTATTAAGGATAATTTTGGTTTTTTTTATTTTCAAAACAAAATTGGAGAGAATAGGCAGCAGAATAACTATTAAAAGAAAAATCGGCCAAAATTTGGTTAAAGATTGGCCTATCCCCATTATTATTCTGGTTGTAAAAGGCAGTTCAACTTTTAGTTCTGTAAAAATTGTAGTTAATTTAGGGATAACAAGAATCATCATTAGAACACCGATAATAACCATTACACAAAGGATTACTATAGGATAAATCATTGCTCCTTTAACCTTGGAAGATAATTCTTGATTTCTTTCCATTTGGTTTGTTAAGTTTTTTAATACCTCCTCTAGGGTGCCTGATTCTTCTCCAACTTTTATCATACTCACAAACAAATCAGAAAAAACCTGAGGATATAAGGCTAGGGAATCAGAAAGATTTTTCCCCTGAGTAATTTCTTCTCCAATCTTTACAAGAACATCTTTGAATCTTTTGTTTTTTGACTGTTCAGAAAGAGTTCTTAATGCTCTCGGTAAAGGAATGCCCGCTCCAATCATTATTTTTAAATTTCTAGTAAAGAATACTTTTTCTGTCAGAGAAATTTTTTTAAATCTTGAAAAAAAATCAGAAATATCTATTTTAATCAACGGCTTTTCTTTTACCAAATTAGCTTTAATTAAAATATATCCTTCTTGACGAAGGATTTTCGCTAAACCTTTCTCATCTTTGGCTTCCAACTTTCCAGATTTAGTCTCTCCTTTGAATGATTTAGCAGTATAAAAATAATTAGGCATTTTAATTTCCCAAATACTTAGATAATTAGTTATTCAAGACTACTCGATAATAACTCTTAAAATTTCTTCAATACTGGTAATCCCTTGAGCGGCTTTAATGAAGCCGTCTTCAATCATTGTCCGCATTCCCTCTTTTTGAGCTTGTCGCTGGATTTCATCGGAGGTTGCTCCTTTGACAATTAATTCTTTAATTGACTCTGTCACCGCTAGAACCTCGAAAATCCCTATTCTCCCCTTATAACCCTCGGGGCTTTCTTTTGATGATTTCGGACGATAGAAATAAATATCTTCTAAACTTTCTTTTGGCTTTATTATTTTTTCTTCTCTTAAAATTTCTAAAATTCTTTTAAAATCGCAGTATTTTTCTAAATTTTTTAATTCGGCTGGTTTTAATTTATATCTTTCTCTTTCGGGGCATAGTTTTCTAACTAATCTCTGAGCTAAAACGCAATTGGTAGTGGAAGCAATTAAAAATGGCTCTACTTTCATATCAATTAATCTGGGGAAAGCACCTGCTGCTGAGTTGGTATGCAAAGTTGACAAAACCAGATGACCGGTTAAGGCGGCGTTAATAGCTAATCCCGCTGTTTCATTGTCTCTAATTTCTCCAACCATCATAATATCAGGATCTTGTCTAACAAAAGAACGTAGGCCAGAAGCAAAGGTTAAGCCAATTTTGGGATTAACTTGAGTTTGGTTTATCCGTGGCATACGATATTCAATTGGATCTTCGATGGTTGAAATATTCACTCCGGGATTATTTAAAATTTCCATCATTGCATAAAGAGTTGTTGTCTTACCGCTACCCGTAGGGCCAGTTACCAGCATCATTCCTACTGGTTTTCTTAAATTATGATGAATTGTTTCCAAAGCCTCTCCTCTCAAACCCAACCCTTCTAAAGTATATGCTTTGCTTTCTTCTGACAGAAGACGCATCACAATTTTTTCTCCATCAAAAACGGGCAAAACTGAAACTCTAATAGAATATTTGTAATCTTCGCTTTCTATTTTGAGACGGCCATCTTGAGGAAGGCGATGTTCATCGAGTTTTAAATTAGATAATACTTTTATTCTGGCCACAATTCCTGATTGAACGGATTTGGGTAAAATCATCGCGTCTCTCAAAATTCCATCTATTCTGTATCTTACTAAAACTTCTTTTTCAGTCGGCTCAATATGTATATCCGAGGCTTTTTGCAAAATTGCGTGGCGAATCAAAGTATCAACAATACGAATTATGGGCAATTCTTCAGCTGCCTTCTCTAACTCTTCCTTTCCTTCAACAGTCTCTTCCTCTTTTATTGTTTTTATTTCTTTTGCCTCTTCTTGAATAATTTCTCCGAATTCAGCCTCAAGAGTTTTCTGGTATTGTCTTAAAACATTTTTAATACTATCGGGAGTAGTTAATCTTGGTAGAATTTTCAAATTGGTTTTTTTCTTAATAAATTCAATTGTTTGTAAATCATCTGGGTCAAGCATAGCCACCTCAAGATTATTATCTTTTTTTCTAAAAGCAACTATGTTATGACTTCTTGCAATCGGTTCTGGAATAATTTTTAAAATTTCAGACGGAACAATTTCTTTTTCCAAATTCACAAAAGGAGTGCCTAAAATATAGGCTTGAAGTTTGATTAATTCTTCTTGGGCGACTAAACCGTCGGAAACCAAAACGTCACCAACTTTTTGGTTGGTTTTTTCTGCTTTTTCCGAGGCCTTATCAAACTGGATTTCTTTCAATAATCCGGCATCTAATAAAAATGCCTTTAATTGTTGAGGTTCAATCCTCATGTTTGAATTTCTTCGCCTTTGACGAAGAAATATTTAGTGAAGCTGAATATTTTAATTTTTTATTCTCCCAAAGCCTTTTTAACTTTTTCTAGAACCTCTTCTAAAGAATATTGGGCTTTTACTAAATAGGTGGTGGCTCCAAGCTCAATAGCTTTCCCAACATCGCCGATTCCTTCCAAATTAGTTAACACGATTACTGGTATGTCTTTCGTTTCTTCATAAGCTTTTAATCTTTTTAAAGTCTCGAAACCATCCATTTTGGGCATAATCAAATCGAGGAGAATTAAATCCGGCTTTTGGGACTGTGCTAATTTTAATCCATCTTCTCCGTTAAAAGCTGAACTTACTTCGTATCCTTCTTGTTTTAATATTTCACTAAGGGTTTTTTGAAGAGCTTCCTCATCTTCAACGAAAAGTATTTTTTTCATGATAAATAATTTTTATATTATTTATTATTTAATTGGCAAGGTAAGCCAAAATGTCGACCCTTTGTTTTCTTCTGATGTAAATCCTATTTTCCCGCCCAACCTAGTAATAATTGATTTAACAATGTAAAGCCCCAAACCCGAACCTTGAGTTTGATGGCGCATAGCGTTTTTGGAGCGGAAAAATTTTTGGAAAATAAATTTTTGGTCTTCTTGGGGAATACCAACGCCGCTGTCTTTAATATCAAAATAAATATGACTAGATTTATGACCAAGATAAATTTTAATTTCTCCTTTTTCATTGCTATAACGAATAGCATTGTCTAAAAGATTTTCAAAAACCATTTTCAATTGAGTAGGATTGGTAAAAATCTCGGGTAATTTTTCATCAATTTCAGATTTTATTTCTAAATTCTTTTTTTGGGCCGAATAAATAAATGCCCCAATTACTTCTTTCACCATGTTTTGAATGGAGGTTTTTTCTTGTTTTAAATGATTTTTTTCTTCAATTTTTGAAGCGGTCAACAAATTACTGATTAATTCCATCATTCTATCAGAATTATCTTTTAAGAGCTTTATAAATTCAATCTGTTTCTCTTCAAAATTACCCATTCTCCCAGATAATAAAAGGTCTGTAACCCATTTAAGATTTGAAAGGGGGGTTCTTAGTTGATGGGAAGCTATCCCAATTAGTTCTGATTTCATTCTCGAAGCCTCGGCTAATTTTTCAAAACTGTTAGTAATGATAAAATCAATGACCAATAAAACGACAGTCAAAATTATAACAATTAAAATAACTAAAAGAGGGTCGTCAATATAACGTATGCCCGAGCTATAGCTGAAAATCATTGTCCCAGCGATAAGAAGACCCATTATTAAAAAGAGAAACTGAGGATACTGCCAAAGAGGAATGCCGTATTTTCTGGATTGACCGAGTAAATCAAATTGTTTAAGAATCTTTTTTAATTCCATATTATATTATTTTATTATATCACACGAAGTGGGATATATCGAGCAAGGCTCGCTATATCATTTTTGACTTAAAGGAAACAAGATGATATAAATAAAAAGTGCGGGGTGTAGTGCAATGGTAGCACGAGTGCTTTGGGAGCATTTAGTTCGAGTTCGAATCTCGACACCCCGACTGCGTTCCGCTACGCGGAACTTCGTCGGGCGCAGTCCGACTTGCGGGATTAGTTGAGCGGTTCAACGTCACCCTTCCAAGGTGAAAAGGTGGGTTCGATTCCCATATCCCGCTTTAAACAACAAAAAACGGCCATAATGTGGCCGTTTTTTGTTGTTTATTTTTTATCTCGCGTATTCCACTACTCTCGTCTCTCTAATCACATTAACTTTTATTTCTCCGGGATATTTTAATTCTTCTTGAATTTTATTTGCGATTTCTTTTGCCAATTTTTTTGCTCCTAAATCGTCAATCTCTTCTGGTTTTACAAAAACCCTAATTTCTCTGCCTGCCTGAATAGCGTAAGCTTTTTCAACGCCTGGTTCTTTAAGAGCAATGTTTTCCAAATCGCCTAATCTTCTTAAATAGTTTTCAAGAGTATCTTTACGAGCGCCTGGCCTTGCTCCAGAAATAGCATCGGCTGCTTGGACTAAGCTTGCTTCTAAACTTTCTGCTGGATATTCCTCGTGATGGGACCTCATTGCTTTAATAACTTCTGCTTCCACTCCGAATTTCTCTAAAATTCTAATTCCGATATCAGTGTGGGAACCCTGAATTTGATGGTCAACCGCTTTCCCAATATCGTGTAAAAGGCCCGCTTTTTTGGCTAATTGGACATCTGCTCCTAATTCCGAAGCTAAAGCTGAAGCTAAATGAGCAACTTCAATTGAGTGCAAAAGAACATTCTGGCCATAACTTGTTCTAAATTTCAATCTTCCCAAAAGCTGGACTAATTTAGGGTCTAACCCCAAAATTCCGGTATCATAACAGGCCACCTCTCCCGCCTCTTTTATTTGGGCAGAAATTTCTTCTTGGGATTTTGCCACTTGTTCTTCTATTTTAGCTGGTTGAATTCTGCCGTCTTGGATTAATTTTTCTAAGGCGGTTTTTGCGATCTGTCTTCTGATCGGGTCGAAAGCTGAAATTATCACTGCTTCTGGAGTATCATCAACAATAATTTCCACTCCAGTTAATTTCTCCAAGGCATGAATGTTTCTTCCTTCCTTCCCAATAATTCTTCCTTTTATTTCTTCATTTGGGAGACTAACAGTGGTGGTTGTAATTTCAGAAGAGCAAGGAGCAGAGTATTTTTGGATAGCCAAGGTCAATATTTCTTTAGCGCGGGAATTTAATTTTTCTTTTCCGTCTTCTTCTAATTTCCTTAATCTTTGGAGAATTTCTTCTTGATATTCTTTTTCTAAATGAGAGAGAAGTTCTTTCTTTGCGTCTTCTTTCTGGAGGCCAGAAATTCTTTCTAAGTTTTTCTCTTCTTCTGTTTTTAAAGTTTCTAGGCTCTCTTTTATTTTTCTTAATTCATTAACTTTTCTGACCAACTCGCTTTCTTCTTTTTCTAATACATTGGATTTTTCAGTTAAAATACTCTCTCTTTTTAATAACAATTCTTCAGCTCTTAATAATTCTCTTCTTCTTTTTTCTTCTTGATTTTGAGCATCCTCAAGAATTTTTTGGGATTTTTCTTTTGCTTCGGAAATTATACTTTCGGTTTCTTGTTTTGCTTGTAAAATCTTTTTTTCAATTTTAGCTTCTATTGTGCCAGCTCTCTTTTTAGCAAGCGATTGACGAGCAAAATAACCTAAAACTACACCAATAGATAGGGAAATTATCCCTATCAAAAGTGGGATTAATTGATTCATGTTTTAAGATGAGAAATCGATTATGCATAATTATTAATTGGTTTAAGTATGCGGAAACTCGATTTTCAATGGTTAATTTTCTGATTAAATTTTAGCAAAAAACCTGAAAAATTGCAAACCCAGTAGTGTCGGTCCGCCCTTCAAGAGGATCGGAAATTTGAAAACCGGAATTGCAAAACAAAATGCGCTCACAGACAAATGTGAACGCAAATTATTTTACAAAAATTTTATTCTTTTGTCTTGATAACTTCGTCAATAATGCCGTATTCTTTTGCTTCTTCGGCTGACAAATAAAAATCTCTGTCAGTGTCTTTTTCTATTCTTTCCAGGGGCTGGTTAGTGTGTTTTGCTAAAATCTTGTTTAATTTGTCCTTAATTTTAACGATTTGTTTTGCCGTAATTTCAATTTCTATTGCCTGTCCACCTGCTTCTCCCATTACTTGATGAAGCAAAATTTCAGAATTTGGCAAAGCAAATCTCTTTCCTTTGGCTCCAGCTGCTAATAAAACTGCGGCCATTGAGCCTGCCAATCCTACGCAAACAGTAGAAACGTCTGGTTTTACATATTGTATAGTATCGTAAATCGCCATTCCGGCTGTTACCGAACCTCCTGGGCTGTTTATATAAAGCTGGATGTCTTTTTTTGGATCTTTGGAAGCTAAAAACAGCATCTGGGCAATAATTGAATTTGCCGCTTGGTCATTAACCACTCCTGCCAAAAAAATAATTCTTTCTTTTAAAAGCCGGGAATAAATATCATAAGCTCTCTCTCCATATTGACTTTTTTCAATAACAGTTGGAATAAGGTTCATGTTGATAATTTTTTAATTTATAGTTTTTCTAATAATTGAAATGTTTTTTCGTTTTGAATTACGCCTTTATAATAATCTTTTAATTTTTCTAAGTCAAGCTCCTTTTTTGCTTTTTCAGCACCAGGATAATTTTTTAAAAAATCTTTAATCTTTTCTTCAATTTCATCCTCGGATACAGAAATTTTCTCTTTTTTTGCAATTTCTCTTAAAATTAGGTAATTTTTAACTCTCGCTTCAGCCTCTATTAAAAGAGATTTCTCAAATTCTTCATTTGTTTTCTTGATTTTCGCCAAATAATCATTAAAGCTTATTTTAAATTGATTTTGGAGATTGTCTTTCAACTCTTCTATCATCTGTCCTTTTTCAAAATCAATTAAAATATCGGGATTATCTATCGAAATTTTCTCACTGATTTTTTCCAAGATTTCAGCTCTTTTTTTCTGTTTTTCTTCTTCTGTTTTTTCTATTCTTATTCCTTCCTCAATGTTTTTTTTGAGACCTTCTGTGTTCTCAAAATTACCGAAAGATTTAGCCCAATCATCATTAATTTCCGGCAGTTCTGTTTTTGCAACCGAAAGCATTTTAACCTTAAAATTTATTTCTTTCCCGGCTAAATTTTTTTGGATATGGGTTTCCGGAAATCTTAAGGAAAAAATTTTTTCTTCGCCAGCTTTTAATCCTTCAATATTTTCCTCAAATCCTGGAATAAAATGACCTTGCCCCAAAATAAATGAATCTTTTTTTTCTTTACCTTCTTCGATTTGGTCTGATTGAAAAGAAATCTCAACAAAATCTTCTTTTTGACAAGGTTCTGTTTTCGGCAAAAATTTAGCTCGTGATTTTTGTAAAAATTTTATTGTCTCGTCAACTTCTTTTTCCTCAACCAAAACCTCTTTTGGTTTGATTATTGAAGCAATTGTTTTATAATCTGGCAAGCTTATTTCAGGAATTACTGAAGCCTTGGCCTTGAATTCGAATGGACTTCCTTTGGCAATTTTTAATATTTGAATTTCGGGCTGTCCTATCGCCTCAATTTTATTTTCTAATATCGCTTGTACATAGTTTTTTTTAATTGCTAAATCAGCTGCCTCTTCTAAAATCTTTGCGGCACCTACTTCTTTTTCAATAATCTCTTTTGGAACTTTTCCCTTGCGAAAACCCTCTATTGAAAAATCCTTACCTATATTTTTTGTGGCTATTTCGAGATGTTCTTTAAACTCTTCTGCTGGAATCTCAAAAAAGATTTCAATTTGGGATTTTGGCAGTTTTTGGATTGTAAATTTCATTATTGTTTAAATCTTAACGGGTAATTTAATATCTTTCTTATTTTAAAAATCCTACTATAAGAAGGGCAACAATATTTAAAACTTTAATCAAAGGATTCATCGCAGGCCCTACCGCATCTTTATAAAGATCGCCGACCGCGTCTCCTGTAATAGCTGCCTGATGAGCAAGACTTCCTTCTCCTCCCAAATTACCCTCCTCAATATATTTTTTAGCATTATCCCAAGCCGCTCCCCCTGAAGTCATAGAAATAGCAATAAAAAGGCCCGTGATAAGGGAACCAATTAATAACCCTCCCAATGCTTCTGGTCCTAATAAAAAACCAATTAAAATTGGGATAATTACTGGGATTAAAGCGGGTAAAATTATCTGTTTAATTGCGGCCTTTGTCACAATATCAACACAAACGCCGTATTTGGGCAAATTTTCGCCTTCCATTAACCCTTTAATTTCTCTGAATTGTCTTCTAACTTCTTCAACAACTTTAGCCGCTGTTTTCCCTACCGCCTCAAGCGTTATAGAACTAAATAAATAGGGCAATAAACCGCCGACAAAAAGACCGATTAAAACTTTCGGATCGTTTAATAAAATCTGAATTTTATTTCCTATATTTATAATTTCTTGAGCGAAGGAAGAAAAAAGCAATATCGCGACAAACCCTGCAGAAATAATAGCATAACTTTTTGCCATGGCTTTGACGGTATTCCCGACGGAATCTAAAGAATCTATTATCTTTCTCATCTCTTCGTCTATATTCGCCATTTTGGCAATGGCTGCGGCATTATCAGTAATAGGACCGTAAACATTCATAGCAATAATAATTCCCACTAAAGAAAGCATCGCAATGACAGTAATAGAAATTCCATAAAGTCCAGCCAACCAAAAACTTAAAAAAATTCCGAGACAAATTAAAATTATCGGGAAAATAGTAGATTTTTTTCCAACAACCAAACCCGTAATAATATTGGTGGCATGGCCGTTCGTTGAAGCTTTTATAATTGATTGTACCGGCCTATGTTTTTTCGAAGTGAAATATTTAGTAATTAAAAAAATACCCGCTGCAATCAAAATACCAATAACCGCGCAAATATAAAGAGAATTTTGATTTTCTGTGAAATTTTTTCCTAATTCTCTAACTATAGGGTAGAACCCAACTAATGAAATAATAGCAACTGCTGCCAATCCTTTATAAAAGGCTCCCATAATATCTGTTCCGTCGGAAGCTTGGTTTTCTTTTTTTATCCTGACAAAGAAAATAGCTAAAATTGAAGATAGAAGCGCTACGGTTCCTAAAATTAACGGCAATAAAATTGCTTCTTTTGCGGCTGGAAAAATAAAGTTGCCCAAAAATATACTTGCTACTAACGCAATGACATAAGTTTCGAAAAGATCAGCCGCCAGTAGCAAAACAATCACCTACATTATCTCCAACTTGATCAGCGATCACGGCGGGATTACGAGAATCATTTTCTGGTATTCCTTTTTCAATCTTACCAACTAAATCAGCTCCTACGTCTGCGGCTTTTGTATAAATTCCTCCTCCAAGCCTCGCAAAAATAGAAATCAAAGACCCTCCAAGACAAACAGCCACTAATCCTTTCAAATCTTGAGTTAGAATATAATAAACAGAAACCGCTAAAAGCCCCAAACTAACGACCAAAAGCCCTTGAACTATTCCTCCTCGGAAGGAAAAAAAGAATGCCTCTTTTAACCCTTTTTTAGAAGCTTCTACCACTCTAATGTTTGCCTGGGCAGAAACTAATATACCGAAAAAACCAGCTATTCCTGAAAACAACGCGCCAATTAAAAATCCAAGGGCAACTTTAAATCCCAAAAATATTCCAAGAATAAAAAACAAAATAACAGTTGCTATAGCAACTGTTTTATATTGCCTTTTTAAAAAAGCAATTATTCCTTCTTTTATCGCCTGGGAAATTTTAATTGCCAAACCCTCTCCAGAAGGAGCTTTTTGAATTTGTCTAATTAAAAAAAAGACAAAAATTAAAGTAAAGAAAGAGGCGATTATGGGAAGATAAAACATAATTTTTGAACTCTCTAAGCCAAATTTCCGATTAACCGTCTTAAATAAATAAAGTTGCCAAGGCCAAAGTTAGAGTACCCAATAGTTTTACCAAAACATGCAACGAGGGGCCGGCAGTGTCTTTAAAAGGATCCCCAACCGTATCGCCAGTAATAGCGGCCTGGTGAGCAAAAGACTTTTTCCCTCCCAAATTTCCGGCTTCAATAAATTTCTTAGCATTATCCCATGCTCCACCACTATTATTCATCACCGTTGCCAAAAGTACACCGACAATAGTGCCTATCATTATCAGTCCTGCTTCGGCTTCTGCTCCTAAAATCAATCCGGTCGCAATCGGTATGATGACCGCTAAAACTCCTGGCAAAATCATTTGTTTTAAAGCGCCTTTAGTTGTGATGTCTACGCATTTAGCATAATTCGGTTTGCTAGTTCCAGCCATAATACCAGGATCTTCCTTAAATTGCCGGCGAACTTCATTAACTATATAAGAAGCTGCTTTGCCCACTGCTCTTATTGCAAAAGAACTAAAAAGAAAAACCAACATTGCTCCGATAAATCCGCCGATAAAAACTTCCACTTTGGCCAAATCTACAATTGCTAATTTTGCTTCTTCTAAATATGCTGAGAAAAGCAAAAATGCTGCCAAAGCTGCGCTGCCCATAGCATATCCTTTTGTTAATGCTTTGGTGGTATTGCCGGCAGAGTCTAATTTATCTGTTATTCTCCGAGTTTCTTCCGCTGCTCCAGACATTTCAACAATTCCTCCGGCATTGTCAGTGATAGGACCAAAAGTATCCATGGCTAAAATATAAGCAGCGGTAGCCAACATTCCCATTGTCGCGACAGCTGTCCCATAAAGTCCTCCTCCTTCAAAACCACTCATACCGCCCAATTTGAAAGATGCCATTAAAGCAACGGCAATAGTAATAACAGTGGCAGCGGTACATTCTAATCCCACTGAAAAACCCGTGATAATATTTGTGGCGTGACCGGTTTTAGAAGCTTCGGCAATTTCTTTCACTGGTCGATATTTTGCTTCGGTATAATATTGGGTAATGAAAACAAAGGCGATGCTGGCTAAAATACCTATTAACCCTGCGTAAAAAAACCAAACGCTTCCCAACATCTTCATTGTCACAAAATAAAAAGCTATGGCGGACAAAACGCTTGTCACAAAATAACCTTTATTTAAAGCTTTCATCGGATCATCGGTTTCTTTAGCTCTGGCAACCAAAATCCCTATAATACTACAGATAAGTCCGAAAGCACGGACTACTAATGGGAAAAGAATGCCTGAAATTCCGAAATGGGGAAATAAAGCTACTCCCAAAATCATTGCTCCGATATTTTCAGCAGCTGTTGATTCAAAAAGGTCAGCTCCACGACCAGCGCAATCGCCTACATTATCTCCTACCAAGTCAGCGATAACTGCTGGGTTTCTCGGGTCGTCTTCTGGGATGCCGGCTTCAATTTTGCCAACTAAATCAGCGCCCACATCAGCCGCTTTGGTATAAATCCCTCCGCCTAATTGGGCAAAAAGAGCAACTAAAGAAGCTCCGAATCCAAACCCAACAATTAAAGAGGGAATTTTGACTATTTCATAGCCAAAAAAAGAATAGATAAGATAAAGAACACTAATTCCTAAAAGACTCATAGCCACGATTGTTATTCCTGAGACAGCTCCTCCTCGAAGTGCAATGGTCAAAGCCTTGGAAAAACTAGTTTGGGCAGCGCTGGCGGTCCGAACATTAGACCTGACAGAAATCCACATTCCAATGAATCCGGCGATAAGAGAACAAGCTGCTCCAAATATAAAAGCTGCTGAAACCTGAAAGCCATAAAGCCAGTTTCCAGTAAAACCATAAACCACGAATAAAATTAAAGCTAGGGCAATAGCAATTATGCCGATAGTTTTATATTGCCTTTTTAAAAAAGCATTTGCGCCCTCTTTTATTATTTCAAAAATCTCCTGCATCTTTTCCGTTCCTTGAGGGCATTTTTTTATCCACTGGATTAAATAAAAAGCAAAACCGAACGCAAAAAAAGAAATAACGATAGGAATGTATAACATATATATGTAGGGTTTAAATTATTAATCTTTTTATTTTTTAGTTTTTCCCTTATCCTCCGAAGCTTTAGCGAGGGAGGGTTTTTTGACCTTTTTTGTTTTTTTCTCTTCTTTTTGTTCTTTTTCTTCTGTTTTTTCTTCAGTTCCTTCTTCGTTTTCTACGACTCCCGGCGGCCTAACATCGATTTTCCAACCAGTAAGTTTCGCAGCCAACCTGACATTCTGACCGTCTTTGCCAATAGCTAAAGATAATTGGTCTTCAGGTACAACAACTATCGCCTTGTTTTTAGCTTCAATTTTTACTTCCAAAGCTTTGGCTGGAGAAAGAGCATTGGTAATATATTTTTCCGGGTCTTCAGACCATTCAATAATATCAATTTTTTCGCCGCCTAACTCATTGATAACCGCCGCCACTCTTGTTCCTTTTTGCCCAACCATTGAGCCAATCGGATCAATGCTTTCTGATAGAGAAACGACGGCAATTTTTGACCTTGAACCTTCCTCTCTAGCGATTGATTTAATAACAACTTGCCCTTGAGAAATTTCCGGTACTTCCAATTCAAATAATTTTGAAATTATTTTTGGATAAGCCCTTGATAAAAAGATAATGGGCCCTCGCGGTGTTTCTTCAACTTTCAGAATAAAAACTTTTAATCTCTGGTTTATTCGATAGAATTCGCCTGGTACCTGTTCTTCCCTCGGTAATATTCCAACCGCTTTTCCAATATCTATAAAAACTGTTCTTCCCTCTATTCTTTGAACTATTCCTGAGACAATTTCGCCTTCTTTTGTTTTAAATTCCGAAAGAACCTGCTCTCTTTCTGCCTCACGAATTCTCTGTAAAATCACCTGCTTTGCGGTTTGGGCAGCAATCCTTCCATAATCTTTATGAGTTTCCAGAGGAATTTCTAATTCTTCGCCAACTTTAATTTTTGGCTTTATTTTTTTGGCTTCTTCTATCATTATGTGCCTTTCGGGATTAAAACGAACTTTTTCTGCACTTTCTGAAGCCTTGGCTAAAGAGGATTCTTCGTCAGCTTTTTTTTCTTTTAGTTTTTCCAATTCTTCTTCGCTGAAAATCATTGAATCATCAACAACTAATTTCGTCTGCCAAAATTTTACGTCGCCGGTTACAAGGTCTAATTTCGCTTTAATTATCTGTCCTTTTTCTCCATAATCTTTTTTATAGGCAGCGGCAATAGCCATCTCAATTGTTTCAACAACCTTTTCTGCGGGTATTCCTTTTTCCTCGGCGATTTGGGTTATTGCTGATGTAAAATTTTTTATATCCATTTTTACTAAAAATGTCCGTTTCCCAACGGACATAAATTAATTATCTTTCATTTCTATCTTTAATTTAGCAAAATCAAAATTAATGTCAAGTGATATTCTCTAGGTGTTTAATTTCGGCCTTTTTGTTTATTAAATCAATTCTAATAGCAGCTCCATCTATTTATCATTTTGTTTTTGGCGAAAATTTCTTTTTGCTCCAGATTTCGAAGCCATTTTGGAATATAATTTTTATCTAAAATTTTGTATCTTTTCTTTTTAAAGAAATCTGTGGCGATTTTTTCGCCGAGATTTCTTAATTGTTTTGAATCTATGGGCTTGATTTATTATTCTTTAAATCCTATTTTAAATTTCATCGCCAAAAAAGTCCCCGCACTAATACCGAGAGCGTAAACAATTATTGCTAAAATACTTCTTTGTGAATCAAGTTGGGTAAAAATATTATATAAAACCAACATACTTACAACTGTTACTAAAAAAGAAGAAAGGACCGAAAGGGAAACTTTACCTTTGGCGATATATCTCATATTTATAGTACCCAAAAAATCCTGAAGGATGCCGGCTAAAAAGAAAATAATTAAATACCAATTCATATTTAAAATTAATTATTATTTATGGACCCGAGGAGAATTGAACTCCTATTCCCGCAATGCGAATGCGGCGTTCTGCCGTTAAACTACAGGCCCAATCGGGGGTGAGGGAGTCGAACCCTCCATCACACGGTCCCGAACCGTGTATTTTGCCGCTAAACCAACCCCCGCTAACTTACCCAATACTTTTTCTTTGTCATCTCATCCATTTTTGTTTCGATTTTATCTTTTTCTTCTTCTGCTTCTTCCGCCATTTTTTCTAATTTATTTTCTGATAGTTGCCCCAGTTTTTTAATTTCAGATTCTAAAAATCTTTTCTCATTTTTCTTGGGATCTTCAAGGACATATCCGAGTAAAACATCAAGAATTTTACCCACTTTAGGCCCTGGCTGAATTTTTAAGAGCTTCATTATATCGTTACCGTTAACTTTCAGCATTTTTGCCGAAATCGGGTCCTGAGAAACTTTTTCAATTACGTATTTTAAATGCCTCAATTTATAGGGCTCAGCCTTTGGGACACCGGAACCAATTCTATCCGCTTGCCTCACCTGTAATAATTCTTCAATATTTTCCTGCCCCGCCTTTCTTAGTAATTTTCTAACAGAGGATTCACCAACTTCCCCGGCATTATAATAAAAAAGATGATATCTTACAAGTTTAGTTATTTTTTCAATGTCTTTTTTTGAAAATTTCAAACGATTTAGAATTTTATTTGTCATCTTTGCTCCCAAAATTTCGTGACCGTAAAAAGTGGCATTTAATCCTTCACCTCTTTTTGCCCGAGGCTTGGCAATATCGTGGAAAAGAGCCGTTATTCTTACATATATATTAAATTTTTTTTGAGCTGCGTATTTTAAGGATAAAATAGAATGCTCGTAACAGTCATAAATATGATGCTTGTTTTGGGTAATTTTATATCCTTCTTCTAGCTCAGGAATAATATATTTTAATAAATCAAGTTCTCTTAAAAATTCTATACCGTCAGCTGCTCTATCCGACATAACAATTTTTAAAAACTCATCCCTGATTCTCTCTTCGGAAATGAATTTAAGCAAGTGGGAATTCTTCTTAATCGCCGAAGTGGTTTTGGGCTCAATTTCAAAACCCAAGGTCGTCGCAAGTCTTACTGCTCTCATCATCCTTAAGGCGTCTTCAGAAAATCTATCATTAGGGTTACCAACTGCTCTAATTATCTTGTTTTTTAAATCTTTTTGGCCGCCAAATGGATCAATAATTTTAAATTTTAATTTGTTATTTTGAATTTCTATTGCTATGGCGTTTATCGTGAAATCGCGTCTTTTTAGATCTTCTTGAAGATTTTTGGCAAATTTAATTTCATCCGGATGTCGTTTATCAGTATATTTTGCTTCGCATCTATAAGTGGTAATTTCAATCTCTTTTAATTTTGGATTGTGACTATCTGTTTGAACCGTTACGGTCAAAAATTTATTTTCATAGAAACTTTCTGGGAAAATTTTTTGAATTTCTTTCGGCTTGGCGTTGGTTGTAATATCCCAATCTTCAGGCTCTACATTTCTTAAAAGGTCGCGGACACACCCGCCGACGATATAGGCCTCGTAACCTGATTTTTTTAAGCGATCAACAATAATTTTTACCTCTTTTGGTATTGTCATCAAATTTATCTTATCTTAAAAATTGCTTTTTTTCAATTATTCTGTTAAAATTAAAAAACTTGCCCCTGTAGCTCAATGGATAGAGTACTGGTCTTCGGAACCAGGGGTGCAAGTTCGACTCTTGCCAGGGGCATATATGAAAAAAATATTTTTAATAACTTTTTCATTTTGTTTTTTATTTTTAATTTCTTTCCGGGCTCAAGCGGCTGGCCTTATTCCCTGCGGCGGAAAAGGACAAAGCCCTTGTCAGCTTTGTGATTTTCTTGTATTATTCCAAAACATTGTCAATTTTCTTTTATTCAAAATTGTCCCACCAGTAGCCGCTTTAATGATAGTGATTGGCGGAATAATGTTTTTTATGGGCGGGGCAAGTCCTGGGATGCTTCAAAAAGCAAAAAGTCTGCTGACTTCGGTAGCAATCGGCCTTGTAATAATCTACGGTGCCTGGGTCTTTGTAAATACCTTTTTCATGTTAATCGGACTGTCTCAGTTTGGCGAATTCGGTTTTGACTTAAGACAATGGTGGAAGTTTCCTTGCCCATAAGCCCCCATAGCTTAATTGGCAAAGCAGCTGCCTCTTAAGCAGTTGACTCCAGGTTCGAGTCCTGGTGGGGGCACAGGCGTAAAGCCTATGTTTAAAGGTTTTTTATTTTTAGTTTTTTATTATAAAATAATATTAGTAAATATATGTTAACCACTGAAGAAAAATCAATATTAATTAAAAAATATAAAATCCACGAAACTGATACTGGCTCTTCAGAAGTCCAGATTGCTTTATTGACTGAAGAAATTAAAAGGTTGGTTTTGCACTTGAAAAAACATTCAAAAGATGTCCATTCAAAAAGGGGATTATTAAGAATGGTAGCAAAAAGAAGAAAACTGCTCTCTTATTTAAAAAACGAAGATGAGAAAAAATATTCAAGTATTATCAAAAAAATCGGTCTCAAAAAGTGATATGTTGCTTCATAAAGACCAAAGAATAGCTGTTTTAATAGACGTTCAAAACCTTTATCATTCTGCTAAAAACCTTTACGGAGCTAAGGTTAATTTTCGCGAGGTTTTAGACAGGGCAATTTCTCAAAGAAAACTAATCAGGGCTTTTGGCTATGTCGTCAGAACAAAAACCGGCGAAGAAAAGCCCTTTTTTGAAGCTTTGACAAAATTGGGAATCGAAACCAGAATTAGAGACCTTCAAGAATTTTATGACGGTTTAAAAAAAGCTGACTGGGATGTTGGAATTGTCATTGACGCTATAAGGGTGGCTTCAGGCGTTGATGTGATCTGCCTTGCTTCGGGAGACGGCGATTTCATCCCTTTGGTTGAATATTTAAAAAACCAGGGGAAAAGATTGGAAATTTTAGCTTTTGGAAAAACAACTTCGTCTCATCTTAAAGAAGAAGCTGATGAATTTATTGATTTAGATAAATATCCAGAAAAATATTTATTAAAAAGATGAAAGAAGAAAAATTTAATTTAGAACTCGGAAATAAAAATCTCGAAGTTATTGTTAGAGATTTGGCCGAACAGGCTAATGGCAGTATTTTTGTTCGTTATGGAGATACTGAAGTCTTGGCTACCTGCGTAATGTCTAAATCTGAGAAAGAAGGCGCGGGTTTTTTCCCTTTGACGGTTGAATATGAAGAAAGATATTATGCCGCTGGCAAAATCAGGGGCGCACGATATATAAGAAGAGAATCTCGGCCTTCTGACGATGCTATTTGCAACGCCAGACTGATTGATAGGGCCATTAGACCCCTTTTCCCTAAAAATTTAAATCGGGAAGTTCAGGTTGTTGCCACAATTCTTTCGTGGGACACGGAAAACGACCCTGATGTTGTCGGCCTTATCGCTTCTTCAATGGCTTTATTAATTTCTGATATCCCTTGGTCAGGGCCAATAGCAGCTTTGAGAGTAGGAAGGGTAAACAATGAATTTATCTTAAATCCCACTTATGAGCTTAGAGAAAAAAGCCCGATTGATTTGGTTTTTTCTGCCGTAGAAAAGAATAACGAAATTTTAATCAATATGATTGAGGGAGGCTTTGAGGAAATTGAGGAAGATTTAATTTTAGAAGCTTTTGATTTTGCTAAAAATTATTTTAAAAAGATTTTTGATTTTCAAAAAGATATTGTAAAGAAAGTTGGAAAAGAAAAAATCCAATTGTCATCTCTTGAATCCGATTTAGAATTAGAAAAAGAAATTAAAAAATTTCTGGAAGAAAAATTAGAAAACGCTCTATTCCAAAAAGAAAAAACTTATCGCATGGAACAATTAAATAAGTTAAAAGATGATCTTTCTTTTTTTATTGAAGAAAAATATCCGGGGGAGAGAAAAACAAAATATACTTTGGATTTTTTTGAAAAAGAACTTGAGGAATTAATCCATGAAAATGCTATTTCAAAAGAAAAAAGGGCGGACGGCAGGAAACTAGACGAAATCAGATCCCTTTTCTGTGAGGTAGGAATTCTTCCAAGAACCCACGGCTCAGGTCTTTTCTGCAGAGGGCAGACAAAAGCACTTTCGATTTTAACTCTTGGTGCTCTTGGCGACCAGCAGATTTTGGAAGGAATGGAAACTGTCGGCAAAAAAAGATTTTTGCATCACTATAATTTTCCGCCTTATTCAACTGGAGAAATCAAGCCGATGAGAGGGCCTGGAAGAAGAGATATTGGACATGGAATGTTGGGAGAAAAATCTCTTTTACCTTTGATCCCAAGTTTTGAAAATTTTCCTTATACAATGAGAGTTGTTTCAGAAATTCTTTCTTCCAACGGTTCAACCTCAATGGCTTCGGTTTCTGCTTCTTCTCTGGCTTTAATGGATGCTGGAGTACCGATCAAAAGGCCGGCAGCGGGAATATCTTTGGGGTTAATGCAGAACTCAAAAGGCGATTATAAAATTCTAACAGACATTCAAGGACCTGAAGACCACCACGGCGATATGGATTTTAAAGTAGCTGGCACCAGAAAAGGAATAACCGCTCTTCAATTGGATGTTAAAATTTTAGGAATTACTAAACAAATCTTTAAAGAAGCTTTAGAAGGGGGAAAACAAGCTAGAAACCAAATTTTAGACCTTATGGAAAAAACTATTTCAAAGCCCCGGGAAAATCTCTCGCCTTATGCCCCTCGGATTTTAACTGTCCAAATCAGCCCAGAAAAAATCAGGGAAGTAATTGGTCCAGGCGGAAAAATAATCAACGAAATCATCGGAGAAACAGGGGCTCAAATTGATATTCAGGACAGCGGCCTTATTTACGTCACATCAGAAAATGAGGAATCAGCGAAAAAAGCTATTGATTGGATTAAAAATATCACAAGAGAAGTAAAAGTTGGTGAAATTTTCCAGGGCAAAATAAAAAGAATTTTGGATTTCGGCGCTTTCGCGGAAATTCTGCCTGGCCAGGAAGGATTAATACATATTTCTCAGTTAGCTAATTATCGAGTAAACAAAGTTGGAGATATTGTAAAAATTGGAGATATCGTCCCGGTAAAAGTAATCTCTATTGATGAACAAGGCAGAATAAATTTATCGTTAAAAGAGGCGAAAAGTAATCAATAAAAATTATGCCGGAAGAATTATTGGAAATTCAAAAAAAGATGACCGTTAGAACAATGGCAAAGGATATTGCTAAACTTCGGGAAGCAGAAGTTGGTGTTGAAAGGGAAAAAATTATGAAATTAAAACCCGGGGAGGAAACTAAAGCAACTTTAAAATTAGCCGAAGAAGAAAGAAAAAAAAGAGAAAAAGAAATAATGATGGCTAAAAAGAAATCTGAAGAAGAGAAGAAAAGGATAGAAGTAGAAAAGAAAATGGCCGAAGAAGAAAGAAAAATGACAGAATTGGATGCAAAGAAAAAAATAGAAACAGAAAGGCTGATAAAAGAAAAAGAAACATTTTTAGCGAAACAAAAAGAAAAAGAGGAAATACAAAGAAGTGCTGAAGAAGAAAAAATAAAAGGGGAGGCTGAATTAAAGGCGGCCGAAGAAGAAAGAAAAAGAAAGGAGCAGGAAATAATTTTAGCAAGGGAAAGGGAGGAAGAAGCCAGAAAGGAGGCTGAAGAAGAAAAATTAGAAAAAACAATGGAAGAAAAAATAACCGAAGAGGAACGAAGAAAGACAAGGTTAAAAGAGATCTTAGAAAAATTTAAATTTCCGGCGGCGGAAAAAATAGAAGCAGAAGAAGTTAAAAAAACGGAGGAAAAACCAAAATTAGAAGAGACATTTTTTAAAAGAATATTCCCAGCTAAAACTTCTCGAGAAGCTCCGGAATTAGAAAAAAGCCCAGAAGAATTATTGGCTGAAAAAATAGCTCAAATAGAAGCTCAAAGAGAGAAAGAAAAAAAAGAGAGGGAAGAATTTTTAAAAAGAGTGTCCGAAGAAAAAATTGAAGTAAAACCTCCAATTATTAAAGAAGAACCGATTTCCCGGTACCCCTTAATGGCAAAAATCCCTCCCAAAAGATCAGCTTTGTTTGAAAAAGTTTTTGTTAGGGTTATTGTTATTGGATTTTTAGTTGCTAGTTGGGCGGCACTTTTCACTTTTTGGTACTGGTTTTTGGTCGCGAAAAACCCGCAAACCGTTGTTGTTTCCCCAGAGACTCCGACGGTTGAAAAAAAAGAGGTTATTGTTCCTCCTTCTTTAATCCCAATCCAGCTAACTAAAACTTTAGACTATACTACTCCTGAAAATTTAAAATTAGAGCTTTATCAAATTTTAAAAGAAAAATATTTGGATACGAGAATCCAAAGAATTGTAATCCAAGACAAAACGGCTGGAAAGGTTTTAAGTCTTCAAGAATTTTTTGAAACATTGGGGGTTGTGGCTCCAGTACCATTTTATCAAAAGTTAGATTCCGATTTTACTCTTTTCCTATACCCCGCGAAAAATTATAACCGAATAGGATTTGTGGCAAAAATTAAAGATAGGGAAAATTTAACTACAGGAATGAAATCTTGGGAGCCAACAATGGAAGAGAATTTTGAAAATCTTTTTATCCTACTCGACAAAGAAAAACCTGCTCTAATTTCTTATTTCCGAGGAGCCCAATATAAAGGAGTGAGTTTGCGTTTCCAAACTTTTACCAAGCAAGATTTGGGAATTTGCTACGCGATTTTGAATGATTACTTTATTTGGACATCTTCATGGGAAAGTTTAACTAAAGTAATTGACTTATTAAAATATTAGGATTTTGTTTAACCATATGAAAGAAGAATTATTAAAGGAATTAAAACAAAAGCTAGAACAATCAAAAGAAGCTCTAGAAAAAGAGCTTCAAGGTTTTGCTAAAAGAGATGGAAAATTAAAGGGAGACTGGCAAAGCCGTTTCCCTGAATTTAATGGTGGCTCCTTAGAAGAAGCTGCTGATGAAGTTGAAGAATATGAAGCCCGTCTGCCGATTGAACATAATTTAGAATTAAGACTAAGAGATATTGATTTGGCCTTAGAAAAGATTAAGCAAGGAAATTATGGGAAATGTGAAAGTTGCGGAAATAAAATTCCAGAGGAAAGATTAAAAGTTTTTCCCGAAGCGAGGCTTTGTTTAGAGTGTAAAAAATAAATATTAAAAAACCCGCCGTGACGGCGGGTTTTTTAATTACGACTCTATTTATCTTGTGAAAGGATTTTTAGCTCCGGTTACTCCGAAATGTAAGTGGCAACCAGTAGAATTGCCCGCTCCTGAAGTTCCTGGCTTCCCGCCCATTAGAGCAATAATTTGGCCCTGGGAAACTGTTTGGCCAGGATTTACCAAAATGGTTTGTAAATGTCCGTACATTGTTACCACGCCATTTGGATGTAAAATTGTAAGATAATTTCCTGCTCCACTGTTCCAGCCATATTTTACTTTTAGAACTTGTCCTTGGGCAGCAGCAAAAATTGAATCCCCACAGTTTCCGTGGCTGAAATCAACAGCATTATACCAGTGAAGCCCTTGGGTAAGCCGACAAGGAGCAGCAATGGGACAGATAAAATAACTTGAAGCCAGGGGAGCGAGGGGAGGAGTATAAATTTTTGTAAGAGAGGGCATCACGCCATTCGGGATTACTAAAATGTCTCCAGCGCCAATATCTCCTTCGTTTGACAGTTCATTAAAGACAATGATTTCGTTAGTGTTTGCTTTGTATTTTTGGGCAATTTCGCTGACTGTTTCTCCAGCGCTTACATGGTGCAAAACTCCGGAAACCGGCAAAATAATTAATTTTTGACCAACCTTCAGAGAAGAATTTTTACTTAAGTTGTTTGCTAAGAGTAAAGTGTTGAGAGAAATCTCAAATTTTTCAGAAAGATTTGCCAAAGTATCTCCTGGTTGAACCTCATATTCAGTAATTTCGTTCCCTCTCCCCAGATTAGAACCGTCTCCAGTTAAAGACCCTAAAATTTGAGGAGAAACCACTAAGGGGATAAAAAATCCTGTTAAGCTGTTCTCTTGGACCAAGCAAAGTTCAGGAGATTCTATTTTTTTAGAGCCGTTTTGCCCTAAAAAGGCTCCTTCCTCATTTTTAGATTGGTTTGCTGCAATACATTCCGAATTAGTGGTTGTTAAGATTGAATTTTTATTTGCTGACAAAATCGGTATTACGATAATCAATCCTAACAGAATAACTGAAAAACACCCTAAATAAAGCAAGGGGTCTTTATGAGATCCCTTTAATTTTTCTAAAATTTCGCGTATTCTCTCTTTTAAAGAGGTTTGTCTTTCGATGCGACTCAGGATAATCCTGAGCCTATCGAAGAATTGAAGTAGTCTAGAAATAGGTTTTTCCGATAAATTATCGATTCTGATTGTCTTCGACCACTTCTTTTATTTTAGATTAAGCCAAGTTGTGTGTCAATAGCGCTGTTTTATGTTAAAATTAATAAATGAATTTTGCTTTATTAAGAGAAACTAAAGCATTCCTTAAAAAATACTCTACCTGGCCAGTAAAAAGGCTTGGACAAAACTTTTTAATCGACAAAAAGGTTTTAAATAAAATCATAGAAGCTACTGGTTTAAAGAAAAATGACATTGTTTTGGAAATTGGTTCCGGCACTGGAATTTTAACACAAGAATTAGCCAGAATAACAAAAAGGGTAATTACTGTAGAAAAAGACCCAAAAATGATTGGGATTTTAAAAGAGACTCTAAAAAAACTTGAAAATGTAGAAATAATTCAGGGAGATATTTTAAAAATAAATCCTATAACCTTTAACCTAAAAACTAAAAACTATAAAATAATCGCTAATCTTCCCTACTATATTACTTCGCCAGTTATTAGAAAATTCCTCGAACGTAACGAGGTAAGGCCCTGTTACATGGTTTTGATGGTCCAGAAAGAGGTGGCGCAACGCATTTGCGCTAAACCGCCCGATATGAATCTTCTAGCGGTTTCTGTCCAATTCTACGCAAAACCTGAAATTATAAGTTATGTTTCTAAAAAATCTTTTTGGCCGATTCCAAAAATTGACAGCGCTATTCTTCGAATCGCGCCGCTAATTAACGCTGATAAAAAACTAATTAATGCTGATCTGTTTTTTAAGATTATAAAAGCTGGTTTTTCCCAACCGAGAAAACAGATTTTAAATAATCTTTCGAAATCTCTCAAGATAGATAAAGAAAAAACAAAATTATGGCTTCTTAAAAATAAAATTCATTCCACTCAAAGAGCCGAAACTTTAGATGTTGAAGATTGGATTAAATTAACAAAAACTTATAGAAATTATCTGCTCTAAAAATATGTATTATTAGCTCTTTATGTGATATAATAAAGTTGAAAAATTCTCTAACCTATGCTTAATTTACTTGGCATTATATATCTTGGAATTTTTTGGATTACAACGCAGATTTTAAATTTATTTGTAGGATTAAGTGCCACAATTTTAACTTGGGTAACAAGCGATAATTTTGTTTCTTGGACATTTACAACTAATCCTTTTGTAATGCAAGGGTGGGAACTAACTAGAGACTTAACTAATATTGGTTTTATTATTGCTTTAGTTTTTATAGGATTATCTACAATTTTAAGGATAAGAGACTATCAGGCTCAAAAATTATTACCCATTCTAATTATTGTTGCTCTTTTAATTAACTTTACTCCTGTGATTTGCGGCCTAATGATTGATGCTTCAAATATTATTATGGGTGCTTTTCTTAAATATTTAGGAGGCATCAATATAATGGCAACTTTATTTGATAGCCAAACTAACTTCGTAATATCTTCAATTGGAACTTGCCTAAATAGCCCCGTAGACTGTGTTTTGCCAGCAATCGCCCAAGGCGTTGTAATGACTCTTTTTGAAATTGGCCTTATTTTTATTTTTTTAGTTTTTTCTCTTCTTTTTGCTATAAGGTATGTCATATTATGGATGCTCGTTATTTTAGCACCATTTGCTTTCTTTTGTTATATTCTGCCAGGTACTAAAAACGTCTGGAATATGTGGTGGAAACAATTTATTCAGTGGTGTATTATTGGAATTTTTGGAGCTTTCTTTCTATATTTAGGATTATTAATGATGAATTTTGTAAGGGTGGCCATCGGACAAGAGATAAGTATCGCTCCAAGCGCATCGGGATTCGGAGTATTAAACCGAAGTTTTGCCCTATGGTTTGGTTTTTCGCTTTTTTAATTATGGGATTTCTTATCTCTCTTACAAACGGGCGCACTAGGAGCTAGCCAAATTATTAGCTGGAGTAAACAAACGGGAGCGAAGGCTGGGAAAGCATTGGGCAGGGCTTCATTGGGAGTAGTAAGAGGAATTCCGGTTGTTTCAAAAGCAGAGGGCGCAGTAAGAAGAAAACTTAGAAGCTATTCCTGCTTTTAGACCGGATAATTGGCGGGAAGACTGGAACTTATGAAATGGAGAAAAAAGCAAAAATGGATACTGCTATAAAAACGCTTGAAAATATTCCTGACACCAAGGAGGGCAATGAGCTATTATAAGCGAGTCTTAGGCATTCCCCTCACTGACACCGACAGATACGAAAGAGTGGCTGCAGCTGTAGTTTTAGCAAAAAGAAAAGAATTGACTAATGAAACTATGGATAAATTCAATTTCGATGAAGCTAAACGATTCGGAATTGATACAACTGCAATTTATAAAGCTAGACCTGACCTTGCTAAAAAGCTGAAGATGACGAAAGAAGAAGTTATGAATAAAATAACGCCCGGTAAATTCTGGGAAGATGTCCAAAAAGAAGCCTTACAAGACCCTGAAATTGCTCTTCGTTCTGTCTTAGATGTAAAAAGATTTAATCGAATGTCACAGAATTTAAAACCAGATTACAAGCGAGAGTTAAAAAATACTTTATTAACTATGCCCTTAGCCCCTATACCCTTAACACCTAACCAACAAAATAATTTAAATACAGCTCTTCATGCTCTTCAATATAGGGCCGAATGGCAAGTTTAAAATTTTATGGAGAAAGAATTTTTAAAAATTAAAGAAAAAACTCCGACCCAAGAAGGCGAGGATTTGGTTATGGACAAAATTATTGAAAAATATGGTTTTAAAAAGATTCAAGAAGAAGAAATCGAAAAGATTGTTGAATCGTTTGTGCGGCCAACATTGACTATTGAAAAAAGGATAGAGATTTTTGAAAATTTACCAGGAGGAAAAATAAGTAGGCTGATAAAAGAATTAGTTGAAGAAAAAATTATTTTTGAAGATTTTATTTCTATGCTCCAAAGTCAATTAAACCTTAGTAAAATAAAGGCAGAAGAGTTAGCGATTGATCTTGAAGAGATTATTTCGCGCGCTAAAATTTTTTTCTCTAAATCTAAAGAAGAATTTTCTTTGTACTCGTCACCTATTAAACAATCTAAGTCGACTACTAAAACAACCTTAAAAACCGAGGCACCATTAAAAGCAAATAAAATATCTACTTCGCAAAATCAGGATATTTATCGCGAGTCTATTAAATAGATAAAAATTATGGAATTTTCAGTGCCACAATTTATTGAAAGAGACCCAAAAATAATCGGACCCTTTACTCTAAAACAATTTATTTATATTGGAACAGCTGGTGGAATAGCTATGCTTTTATATTTTTCTGTTTCTTTTTTTTACTTTATCTTTTTTACCGCCTTATTAGGAATATCTGCATTCGCCTTGGCTTTTCTGAAAATTAATGGGATTTCTTTTCCGACAATTATTAAAAATTTTTTATTTTTCAGCGTTGCCCCAAGAATTTATCTCTGGAAAAAAACAGAACTTCCTCTTTATAAAAAAGCTGTTAATAAGAAAATAGCTCAAAAAAAAGAAACTAGAGAAGACTCTGTTTTAAAGGTTGAAAGCGATAATAATTTAAAAAAACTAAGAAGCCACATTGAGCTTGGAGTTTAATGCGATTATGGCTATATTTAGGGCGCCTACTCAACAATTTTTAGAAATCGATCAGATTAAAGAAGGAACAATTATTTTAAGAAATTCGGGATTAAGAGGAGCTTTAATGGTCTCTTCCTTAAATTTTGCTTTGAAGTCCGGTGAAGAGCAGGATGCAATTTTATATCAATTCCAAAATTTTCTAAATTCTCTTGATTTTTCGGTCCAGATATTTATCCAGTCAAGAAAATTAAATATCACTGGCTATCTGGAAAAGTTAAAAGAGCTTGAAGAAAAACAAACTAACGAGCTTTTGAAAATTCAGACTAGAGAATACCAGGAATTTGTTAAAAGTCTAATTGAGGCTGGTTCGATTATGTCAAAAAATTTCTTTATTGTGGTTTCCTTTTCTCCCTGGGAAACGGCGAAACCATCAACTTATAAACAATTTTTGCCGAAAAGGAGGAACACAAAGGATATTAACCGAAGAGGAATTTCAAAGATTCCGCTTTCAACTTTGGCAACGAATGGAATTTGTTGCTTTAGGACTGAAAAGATGCGGGCTAAAAGCAGTCCCTTTGAACACTGAAGAACTAATTGAGCTTTTTTGGAGTCATTATCATCCCGACGAAGCCGAGGTTGGTTATTATCCTGAAATTCCTCCTGAATTAGGTATTTAATTGAAATATGTGGCCTTTCAACAATAAAAAGAAAATTGAAATTCCTGAAATCGATAAAATTTTTGAACTGGGAGTAATTGGCATAAAAGACATTATTTCTCCTGCGGCAATTGAGATTACTCCAAATTATTTAAAGTTGGGTGAAAAAATCGCCAAGACTTTTTTTGTTTTTTCTTTCCCCCGTTATTTGTCAAGCGCCTGGCTGTCTCCAGTAGTTAATCTTGATTCCCCAATTGATATCTCTTTATATATTCATCCGGTAGATACGGGATTAATCTTAAGACAGTTAAGAAAAAAAGTGACTGAGGTCCAAGCCGAAATTATGGAAAGGGAAGAAAAAGGGCTTATCCGTGCGCCGGAACTGGAAATTGCTTATCGAGACCTTGAAGAATTGAGAGACAAACTTCAATCGGCCCAAGAAAAAGTTTTCCGGTTTGGAATTTATCTTACGGTTTATGGAAACAATCCAGAAGAAATAAAAAATATTGAAAACACTTTAAGATCAATTTTGGAAAGCCGTTTAATTTACATAAAGCCCGCCACTTTTCAACAAAAAGAAGGTTTTGTTTCTGTTTCTCCTTATTTGCTTGACCAGCTTCTTATTAATACACCTATGAACACCCAGCCCTTGTCGAGCTGTTTCCCTTTTGTTTCTTTTGATCTTTCTTCGAATGAAGGAATTCTATATGGAATCAATCGCCATAATAATTCTTTGGTTCTGTTCGACAGGTTTACTTTAGAAAATGCCAATTCTGTTGTTTTTGGCAAGGCTGGTGGAGGCAAAAGCTACGCAATTAAATTAGAAATTTTAAGGTCTTTAATGTTGGGAGTCGACGTTATTGTTATCGATCCTGAAAACGAATACCAATTTTTATCAGACGCTGTGGGAGGCTCTTATTTTAAAATATCTTTAACTTCCCCTCACCATATTAATCCTTTTGATTTGCCGCCAGCTAGGGAAGATGAAAGTCCTGCTGATATTCTAAGGTCAAATATTATTAATTTAGTGGGGTTAGTAAGAATTATGCTGGGAGGGCTAACCCCAGAGGAAGATGCTATTATTGATCGAGCATTAACTGAAACCTACGCCATAAAAGACATCACTCCCGAATCTGATTTTTCAAAGATTACTCCGCCTTTAATGAACGACTTTGAAGATATTCTAAGAAATATGGAGGGAGCAGAATCATTAGTGAGAAGGATAGAAAAGTTTACCCGAGGCTCTTTTTCTGGATTTTTCAACCAACCAACCGATGTCGCGATGAAGGGGAATCTTGTTGTTTTCGGTATAAGAGACATGGAAGAAGAATTAAGGCCCTTGGCAATGTATATTATTTTAAGATATATTTGGAATCAAATCAGGGCAGAATTAAAAAAGAGGATTTTAGTTGTTGATGAAGCTTGGTGGTTGATGCAGTCGGAAGACGGCGCTTCTTTTCTCTTCGGAACAGCAAAAAGAGCGAGAAAATATTGGCTGGGAGTAACAACAATTACGCAAGACGTTGTTGATTTTATGAAGTCTCCTTATGGTCAGCCGATTATTAATAATTCTTCTCTGCAAATTTTAATGAAGCAAAGTCCGGCTAGTATTGATGCTGTTGGCCAAACATTTAATTTAACTGACGAAGAAAAATATCTTTTAACAGAAGGCGCGGTTGGAGAGGGATTATTTTTTGCCGGGCCAAAACACGTAGCGATAAAAGCTGTGGCTTCTTACACTGAAGACCAAATAATTACCACTGCGCCGGAACAGGTAGCGGCAATAAAAAAAGCTAAAGAAGAGTTAGAATAAGAATCTGCCTTTGGCAGAACCTTGTTTTTTCGCTCCGCTCAAAAATAATATGCCAACGGTCATTGAAGAAAAACCAAAGATTGAATCTCCTACTGTTGGAACGCCGGATGAAGAGAATCAAGAACCGACTGAAGAAGAGATAGAAACTTCTATACGACCCGGTAAGGTTAATGCGATGGATCCCGATTTTATCTTAATATTTTTTTTCGCTGGAGCAGCTGATGCCTTAGACCTGGTTTTAGATAGTATCGGCTTACCGTCAATTGTCGGAAAAGTAATTGGTATTATATTAGATATAGGGACGTTTGTTATTATTGGCGGCTGGATGTACTGGAGATTAAAAACGACTGTGGTAGCGGGGAAATTAGGAGAAAGCTTAAAAAAAATACAAGATAAATCAGTTTTAAAAAGAATACAGTCCCAAATAGCAAAAAAAATAAGAAACAGAACAATAAGAAGATTGGCTATACGAATGGTTCCCGCCCTCATTTTGGAATGTCTTCCTATCACGGGAATCTTTACATCTTGGTCGTTAGCTGTAATTAGTGTGTTATTTTAATTCGACTTAAAATTAATATAATAAATTAGAAAAAATATGTCTTTTTTAAAAAAATTTTTAGCAATCCTTTATCTTATCAATCTTTCATTATTATTTTTAGGTAATTTTTGTATTGCTGCAGAAGGACGACCCCTTGAATTAGAGTATCCTAAAATTCCCGGTGCGCCAATAATAACTACTACAAGCGAAGATCTTTTACCCAATTTTGTAAAATACATTTTTAATTTAGCTCTTGCGATTTCTGGATTAATCGCTTTCGGGGTTTTAATTTTTGCCGGTGTTCGCTATTTAACTTCTGCCGGAAATCCAAGCACGATGAAAGATGCCCAAAACCAAATTTTCTCTGCTTTTGTGGGATTAATTATTTTACTCTGCGCTTGGATTATTTTAACTACTATAAATCCTCAATTAGTTATTCTTGAATTACCCCCTATAAAGTAATCAATATTGAAATAAATTAAAAATCCGCCAATAAGGCGGTTTTTAATTTTGAAAATCTTTTTTGTTTTTTAAATACGGGGTTTTATTATCACCTTCCTCTCGGGCTCTTCGCCAATACTTTCTGTTTGTATGTCTTGACGTTCACTTAATTCTAAATGAATAATTCTTCTCTCGTAGGCTGTCATCGGAGGTAGAATTTTTTCTTTTTTCATTAAAGAAACTTCGTCAGCATAAGACCTAGCGAGTTCTTTTAGATAATCATTTTTTTTCTTCTTATAATCTTGAATGTCTAAATCGATAAAAAATTGTTCTCCTATTTTTTTCTTTAAAATCATTTTTAAAAGATGCTGAATTTCAATCAAGGTCTGTCCTCTTTCTCCAATTAAGATTTGAGGCTCGTCCATTTTTAAATTAATGGGAATTGATTCTTCTTTTGAATTACCAACTTCAATACTAACCTCCATTGTCATTTTTTGGAAAAATTCTTCGGTAATTTTTTTTATTTTTTCTAAATCTTTTTGATTAAGCATGTTGTAGTTTTTTAGAGAGTAAATATTGCTGACCGATTGAAAAAAGATTCATTACTATCCAGTAAAGAGCGATAGCTGATGGAATTTTTAAACAAATAAAAATAGTGAAAATTGGGAAAACATATATCATTTGCTTTGTCATCATCTGGGAAATATCTGCTTGTGGATTTTTTGTTTTTTGCGTCTGGGGCATGGTTTTTAGTTGTAAGAACTGACTGATGCCAGCTAAAATCGCCAAAGCCATATTAGGGCTTGTAAGATTTATAATCCCAAAAAAAGTAGGGTCTATTTGAGTAGGGTGAGGTATAAAATGATAAAGGCTTTTTATCGCCTCTAAATTAAGTCCTTTTCTAATAACTTGATAAAGGGCGAATAAAATCGGCAATTGGATAAGAAGGGGTAAACAACCAGAAAAAGGATTCATTTTTTTTTCTTTATAAAGATCCATTATTAATTTGGTTTGTTTCTCCTTGTCGTCTTTATACTTTACCTGGATCTCCTTGATCTTGGGCTGGATTTCTGCCATTTCTTTCTGAGATTTAATGGTTTGAGTCCCTAAAGGATAAAAAATAAATTTTATTAAAATCGTTAAAGCGATTACTGCTATTCCGAGATCGTGTCCAGGCAAATATTGATAAAGCAAAAATAGGATGTTTAAAAGCGGCCTATATAAAACTTCATTGAAAATTGTTATAAAAAATTCCATATATTAGGGTAAATCAACTCCGCCGGGATGAAAGGGGTGGCATTTTAATAATCTTTTTAGGGATAAAAAAGATCCCTTAAGTGTCCCGTACTTTTTAATCGCTTCTAGGGTATAGTTAGAACAGCTCGGGTAAAAACGGCACACTGTAGGGGAAAATATGCTTAAAATTCCTCGGCCCGGCGATAAAAACTTCTGGTAAAATTTAATTAAACTGATAGCTAAATATTTAACCATTTTTATAATAATTTTGCCCTTTCTAAAAGTTTCTTCATCGTCTCTTTAATTCTTTTAAATTCTTCTTTTTCAATCCCGGTCTTTGTAATTAAAACCATATCAAAGCCTTTTTTTATAAAAGGCATTTCTAATCCCATTATGTTGTTAAACCTTCTTTTTATTTTATTACGGATTGTGGCTTTTTTAGAAACTTTTTGAGAAACAATAATTCCAATTCGACTATTCCCAAGATTGTTTTTAAAAACCTTTAAAATAAAAAAATCTCCGTTATAATTTATACCTTTTTTAAAAACTTTTTCAAAGTCTTTCTTATTAGTGATTCTATTTTGTTTTGGCAACATTTTTCTCTTTCTTTTAACAATTAGACTGTGAGTTTTTTTCTTCCTTTCTTTCTTCTTCGAGAAATTGTTCTCCTCCCCCCCTTTGTGTTTTTTCTTTTTCTAAATCCGTGTGTTTTTTGTCTTTTTCTTTTTTTGGGTTGATAAGTGATGCTCATACTTGGTTTTTAAATTAATAATTAGCCTGAGATTTAGTATAATATTAAAGAAAAAAATAGTCAATTTTTCAGATAATTCTTAAATAAATAATTATTGAAATAACGCACACTTTTTTCACAGATTTTCCACAAAAGGGGATTTTTTGTTCTTACTTTCTTTCTCTTTGATATATGTTATAATGAAAAAGTTGGAATTCTCAGATATTTTTATTTATATGACTAATGAAGAATTGTGGCAAGCCGTGCTTGCTGAAATAGAATTAAATATTTCAAAGCCTAATTTTATTACTTGGTTCCGAAATACAGGCGTTGTTTCTAAAAAAGAGGGACAGGCTTTAATTTCTGTCCCAAATTCTTTTACAAAAGAATGGTTAGAAAATAAGTATAGTGCTTTTATTATTAAGACCCTCCATGGTCTTGATGAAGAGATTAAGGAAGTTCAATTTATTATTGAAAAACCGGCTTTAAAAACCACTCCTTTTAAAAAAGTATCTTCTATTATTGACCAAGACATCCAACTTAAACTTAAAGAGTCTGATAGAGAAACAAATCTTAATTCGCGTTATACTTTTGATAATTTTATTGTTGGACCATTTAATGAACTTCCCCACGCCGCTGCCTCTGCCGTTTCAAAAAATCCCGGCACAGTTTATAATCCTTTATTTATTTACGGCGGAGTGGGATTAGGTAAAACACATCTACTTCAGGCGATAGGGAATGAGGTTGTTCAAAATTTCTCTAAAAAAAGAGTAAAATATATACCGGCAGAAAAATTCACTTCGCAGGTGATATCGGCTATAAAAAACCATGAAACCGAACAATTCAAGGCAAAATATCGGGAGATTGATGTCTTAATTCTTGACGATGTTCAGTTTTTATCTGGGAAAGAAAAAACTCAAGAAGAATTTTTCCATACTTTTAATGATTTATACCAAAGAGGCAATCAAATTATTCTCTCCTCTGACCGCACCCCGAGAGCGATTGCTGCTTTAGAAGAAAGATTAAGGTCGCGTTTTGAGGGAGGAATGATTGCTGATATTAGTTATCCCGACATAGAAACAAGATTGGCTATTTTAAAAATGAAAGCCCAAGAAAGAAATGTTGGGTTCTCAGATGATGTTTTAAATTATATCGCCGAGAACATCCAGAGAAATATTAGAGAGCTAGAAGGAAGTTTAAATAAATTAATTGCTTATACGCAATTAAATAATAAAATCCCGGATGTTGAAACAACTAAAACTCTTTTAAAGAGTTTAATTGATGGTCCGAAAAAAATTATTACCCCACACAAAATCATTCAAGCTGTGGCTGAGTTTTATGATATTAGAGAAAGGGAGTTGATTTCAGACTCTCGGAAAAAAGAAGTTGTTCGGCCTCGACAAATCGCAATGTATTTATTAAGAGAGGTTGTTAAGGGCTCTTTTCCTTTTATCGGTCGAAAGCTTGGAGGAAAAGACCATACTACCGCCATTTATGCTTGTGAAAAAATTGGGCAACAAGTAAGGGAAAATAGTGAAATAATTGAGGAAATCAATCTAATAAGACAGAGAATTTATAGTTTATAAGTTAAGGATAAACTAAGGGGTTTTTGAAAAATTATTTCTTTAATATTTTTATTCAATACTTTTCCCCATTCTAATTTACTATTAAATTCTATTTAAAAATTTTTTCTTAACACAACCAACAACAATAATATGAAATTTATTACCTTACAAGAGAATTTAAAAGAAGGGTTAAGTAATGTGGAAAGAATTATTGGTAAAAATTTAACATTACCAATTCTTAATAATGTTTTATTGGAAACTGAAAAAAATTTCCTAAAACTTTCAGCTACTGATCTTGAAATAGGAATAAATTATTGGATTTTAACCAAAATAGAACAAGAAGGAGGAATAACAATTCCTGCTAAATTTTTAAGCAACTTTATCAACTCTTTACCTAATGAAAAAATAAATTTCCAAAAAAAAGATTTATTATTAGATATTGAATGCAAAAACTACAAAGCAACAATAAAGGGCTTTCAAAAAGAAGATTTTCCAATAATCCCCAAAATAGAATCCGAAGATCAAATCGAAATCGATGGTAAGTCTTTTTTTGATAGTTTAAGCCAGATAATCTCTATACCGGTTTTGTCTCAAGCCAGGCCGGAAATTTCTGGAGTTTATTTATTTTTCGGGAAAAATTCAATAAAATTAGTTGCTACTGACAGTTTCCGATTAGCAGAAAAAACTTTAAACCTAGAAAATCCTTTAGGGAAAGAATATTCTCTTATTATCCCTCAAAAAACTGGCTATGAGCTTTTACAAATTCTCTCTAATAAAAAAGAAAAATTAAAAATTCTATTTGGATCAGACCAGATTATGTTTGAAATATCTATGCCCGAAGCAAAGCATCCTCGTGTTCAACTTATCTCTCGTTTGATCGAAGGGGAGTATCCAAATTATCAAGAAATTATTCCTCAAAAATATGAGACCCAAATTGTTTTAAATAGGGAAGAATTTTTAAACCAAATTAAGGTTGCGAGCCTTTTTAGCGGGAAAATAAATGAAGTGAAAATAAAGGCCGATCCCAAGGCGGAAATATTAGAGATTTTTTCTCAAAACCCAGAATTGGGGGAAAATAAATCTTCAATTTCCGGGAAAATAAAAGGGGAAAAGCAAGAAATATCTTTTAATTACAGATTTTTAATTGATGGATTAATAAATATTAAAAGCTCAGAAATAATTTTTGAGCTCAACGGAGAAGATGGGGCGGGGGTTTTAAGACCAGTTGGAGATATAAGTTATCTTTATATTGTTATGCCTATAAGAGCGAGTTGATTAATTTATTTCAGAATTCAAAAATCCCCCCTAGGGGGGATTTTTATTTTTTCAAAACTTTTATTGATTAATATTTAATTCAGGCTTTATAAAAGATTCTTTTGGATATTTAGAAAGAGCTTTTTCCATAAAGCTGTGCCAAATAGGACCAGCCACAACAACTCCTGGCTCTCTCGACATTAAAGACCCGTTATTATTACCAACCCAAACACCAGCCGCGAAAGAGGGAGTATAACCTAAAATCCAGCCATCTTTATAGTCCTGGGTTGTTCCTGTTTTTGCAGCCACCTCAAAATCTTCAAAATAAAGAGGAGATTTCAATCCGAAAATTGGCGCTCTCGCCTGATTATCTGATAAAATACTATTTATTAATTCTGAAACATTTGCATCTAAAACTATTTTCGGCGTCGAATTAACTTTTTCTATAATATTACCCGAACTGTCCTCAATTTTTAAAACAGAGGTTATTGGAGATTTTAATCCATTTGTGGCAAAAACAGAATAAGCTGAAACCATATCTAATAATTTAACCTCTCCACCCCCTAAAACTAAAGAAAGTCCATAAAAAGAAGGAGGTTGGGTTAAAGTAGTGATTCCTAAGTCTTTTGCCGTTTGAATACTGTCTTCTAATCCCGCGAGAGAATTTAAAACTTTTACCGAGGGCACATTTAAAGATTGTGCTAGAGCCTGTCTTAAAGTTACTGGTCCTCGGAATTTCCCGTCATAATTTTGAGGAGTATATGGTTTTCCACCCCACATTCCAAAATTAGTTTCCTCATCAACTACAATTGTATTATCGTCAAATCCTTTTTTAAAAGCAGTGGCGTAGACGAATGGCTTAAAAGCAGAGCCTGGTTGTCTTCCTAAAATAGCAACGTTTGGATACGGTTCAAAAAGACAATTGTCGCCAGGCGTGCAGTTTTCAGGATAAGGCTCTCCAAAAAAATCTTTAGAGCCGACCATAGATAAAATTTGGCCAGTCTTAGGATCTATCGCTACTAAAGAAGCATTAAAAGCCCGATAAATTTTATTAGCATCGGACCCCTCTGAAATTAGTTTTTCAGCTGATTGTTGAATATCCCAATCAAGTGTAGTATAAACCTTTAACCCAGCGCTTTTTAAAAAATCTTCCCCATATTTATTTTCTAAATAGCTTTTAACATACATTACAAAATGGGGGGCTTTTATAGGATTTTTAATTTTAGAGAATTTTATTTCTTCCTTTTCCGCCGTCGCCAATTCTTCTTTTGTAATATATTTCAAATCAACCATTCTTTCTAAAACATAATCCTTTCTAGACAGTAATTGATTTAAATTCTCGCCATAAGGCGAGTAATAACTTGGCGCTTTTATTAATGCGGCAAGAACCGCAGCCTCTAATAAAGAAATATCTGAAATTGATTTTTGGAAATAAGTTTGGCTGGCCGCTTCTACCCCATAAGCATTTGACCCAAAAGGGATTTGGTTTAAGTACCATTCTAAAATTTGGTCTTTTGAGTAGCGCCTTTCTAATGCCAAGGTTAAAATTATTTCTTTAGTTTTTCTTTCAGTCGTTTTTTCCCGCGTTAAGAAAGAGGAACGGATTAATTGTTGCGAAATAGTTGAGGCTCCTTGAGAGAGAGAGCCGATTTTTAAATCCATAAGAATCGCCCGGGCAATGCCTTTAAAATCCACTCCTTTATGTTGATAAAAATTAGAATCTTCGGTCGCCAAAATAGCATTGATTAAATTTTTTGGGATGGTTGACAGGGGGACAATAGTCCTTTTTTCCTCTCCATAAAGTTCATATAAAATGGTTTCCCCGGTTCTGTCATAAATTTTCGTTGATTGAAAAATTTGGTGCTCAGTAAATTTTTCTGGTCGAGGAAAGTCTTTAGCTATAATTAAAAAAGAGAAGACACATCCCAATAAAATAAAAAAAAGGAACAAAAAAACAATTCTTAAAAACCAACCAAATCTTGAGGGTTTTTCTGGCCAGAGAATTTTTCGAAAATATTTTCTTTCAGGCATGATATAAAAATTTTAACAATAAAAAAATCATTTGACAAGTTTGTAGGGGGAGAGATAATAAATAAAGACAAATAAAAATTAAGATTAACTTAAAATTATGCCAAAATTCAACAAAAAACTTAAAACGGCCCTTTCTATTTTACCTTTAATTTTAATAATTGGTTTTTTGGGGGTTTAAAGTAAACGCTTCTTCGATTATCGTTTCAACCCCATCAACCCTCCAGGCCGGAAGTTCTTATACTATTAATTGGACTGCTTCCGGAGCAAGTGGGCAATACGCTATTTATCTATGCAAAGGATATTCCGGAACTTCCTGTAATAATTCAACAAGAATTGCTTCACCGGTGACCGGAACTAGTTATTCTTGGACGGTACCACAAGATCTACAAAGCGGCAATGATTATAGAATTAATGTTTATGACTGGCTATATTATGGCATCCCCTCAGGTTTTAGTGATTATTTCAGTATTAACGCCGCGTCCGCCTCTTGGTCGGTTTCTCTTTATAATAGCTCATCGAATGTTCAGGCTGGAACAAGCGTGACTCTAACAGCGACCTCCAACCAAAATGTAGGCACAACTTCTTATCTTATTCGTATTTATGAAGGGACAAGCCAGATTACTTCTTGTGTTAGTGGGACAACTTGTAGTACAACCGTTTCTTCAAGTATAGCAACCACAAAAAGCTATTTAGCAAAAGTTGAAAATTATGTCGGGAATGAAATAAAAGCAACGAGCAGTAGCGTTGCTATAACCTGGACCTCAGCATCTCCCACTCTTTCTTTTTCCGCCAGCCCAACGACCGTTAATTCCGGACAATCATCAACTCTAGCCTGGTCTTCAACTAATGTCACCTCGTGCAGCGCTTCCTCCTCACCATATAATTCTCAATGGTCGGGAACACAGGCAACGAACGGCTCAAAAACAATTAGTAATTTAACTCAAACCACCACCTTTAACCTAACTTGTTCTGCTTCAGGAGGAACCCTATCTTCATATGCTGTAGTAAGCGTCTCTTCTGTGGTATCTTTAAAATCCATCACTCTTATTTCTCCAAATGGCGGGGAAAGTTGGGAAGCTGGTAAAACTTATAGAGTAACTTGGCAATCAACTGGAGTAAATCTCGTCAAAATTTATCTTTATAATCCAACCATTTCGGGGAGTGGATCGACAATCTATATTACGCCTGGAAATATTTCTATCTCCGCTTCGCTTGGTTACTATGACTGGACAATTCCCACTCTTTCTCAGTTACTAGGAGGGGGAGGAACTACCTATAAAATTAGAGTTGAAGACGCCGAAAATTCAGCGATAAATGATTATAGTAATAATTACTTTACTATTACTAATACTTCAAACACTACTTCTGGTTGTGATTCAACTTCTTTTACTTCTTACAATACAGCTTTTGATTTTAAAAGTGTTGGCGGAACAGTATCAAATTTATGTGGGGCTGAACAATATTTTAAAACAACCATTCCTTCGGGACAAACTTGTGACCTAAAGTGGACTCTTCAGCCCGATACTAATTCTGACTATGATTTATATGTTAGATGGGATACAGCCGCCGTAGCCAGGACTAATTATCAAGAGAGGTCAATCCAAGGCAAGGGACAAAAAGATGAATTTAATAAAACTCAATTGTCAACGGGCACCTACTACGCGATGGCTTATAAAGAAAGTGGAACAATTGGAAATTATTCATTCGTTGCGAGTTTAACAAATTGTACCAATCTAGCAACCCAAACAACCTTTGATTTTACCTTATCTCTTTCCTCTTATTCTGGCTCAGTTGTTCAGGGAGTGACTTTGAGCCCGGTGCCGGTTGTAACCCTAAATCTTCTTTCTGGTACAGCCCAATCAATTAGTCTCTCTGCTTCTGGTCAGCCGAGCGGGACAAATATTACCTTTAACTCAGATTCTTTTTGCTCTCCCACCTGTAGTAGGACAATTAATATTTCAACGTCTTCTTCTGCTCAAACTGGAACATATCCTATAACAATTACTGCCTCTGGCGGAGGAAAAACAAAAACCGTAAACTATAGTTTAATTGTTGTCACATCGGGGACGAATACTACATCAACATCATTAGAAGGTCAAAGCCAAATTGAACAATTAAAAACTCAAATTAATCAACTTATAGCTCAAATTAACCAACTCCAAGCGGAATTAGTGAAATTACGTTCCGGTCAATCTTCAACGACGTGGTGTTATCTTTTTAATCTTAATTTAAGATATAAAGACAATGGAGATGAAGTGAAAGCTCTCCAAACTGCTCTCCAAAAAGAAGGAATCTTTAAGGGCATTATTGATAGTAATTTTGGAGTAGAAGTTCTAGAAGCAGTGATATCTTTTCAAGAAAAATATTCAACAGAAATTCTATCTCCTTGGAAATTAAGCCGCGGTACAGGTTTTGTTGGGAAAACAACGATTGATAAATTAAATAAACTTTACGGATGTAAATAAAAATTAATATCTTAGCGCGCCTTAGTTGGCGCGCTTTTAAATTGCTTTTTAATAATCTTTATAGTAAATTAAAAGTATGATTAATAATAATTTTCAAAAGATAAAAGAGGTTTTAACAAAAGGGGTGGAAAAAATATATCCTACTCCGCAAGCGCTAGAGAAAGTTTTGCTTTCTGGAAAGAGAATTCGACTTTATTGCGGCTATGATCCAACGGCTACATCATTACATATTGGTCACGCGATTACTTTAAGAAAGCTGGCCCAATTTCAGAATTTAGGGCACGAAGTAATTATGCTGATTGGCGATTTTACCGCAATGATCGGGGACCCGAGTGATAAGAGCGCAACAAGAAAAAAATTGAGTCGCAAAGAAGTTTTGTTTAATTTTAAAAACTACAAAAAACAAGCAAACCAAATCCTGAATTTCTCCGGGAAAAATCCGGCTAAACTCCTTTTTAATAGCCAATGGCACAACAAATTAAAATTCAACAACCTAATCGAGTTGGCTTCCAATTTTACGGTTCAACAAATGATAATCAGAGATATGTTTCAAGAGAGAATAAAAAACAACAAGCCGATTTATCTACACGAATTTTTATATCCGCTTGCCCAAGCATATGACTGTGTGGCGATGGATGTTGATTTAGAAATCGGTGGTAATGACCAGACTTTTAATATGCTTTGCGGTCGGGATTTAATGAAAACTTTGAAGAATAAAGAAAAATTCGTTCTTTCAATGAAGTTATTGACTGATCCAACAGGAAAGAAAATGGGCAAGACGGAAGGCAATATGGTTCAGCTTGATACCAAACCAGAAGATATGTACGGGAAAATTATGGCTTGGCCGGATGAAATTATAAAAATTAGCTTTGAAGTATGTACAGACTTAGATATGGAAGAAATTAAGAAAATTATAAAAGAAAAATCCCCTCGCGACCAAAAAGCAATATTAGCGAAAGAAATTGTTAAAATTCATTACGATAAAAAATCGGCTCTAAAAGCCGAAAAAGAGTTTAATAAAATTTTCAAAAAAAAGGAACTTCCTTTAAAGATTCCCGAAATTAAAATTCTCCAAGAATCGTTAAATATTTTAGATTTATTAGTCAAAACAAAATTAGCAATTTCAAAATCTGAAGCAAAAAGGCTAATTTTGCAAAAGGGGGTGAAAATTAATGAAAAGATTGAAAGTGATTGGAAAAAAAATATTGGAATTAAAAGAGGAACAATTCTTCAGGTTGGAAAAAGGAAATTTATTAAAATTATTTAATTTAAAAAGGATAAAACTAAAATCCCGCTTTAAGGCGGGGTTTTAGTTTTATTCAAAAGATTCTTCTTCCTCTTCTTTTGTCTCTTCTTTTGTCTCTTCTTCAGGAATCTCCGTTCCTTCTTCCTCTTCTGAGACAAAAGGGTCTAAGGTTTCGTCGTTGTAATCCATAATCTTGGGATAATTTTCGATTGATATAAATGGTATAATTTTCCGACCTTTTTTCTCATCCCCTTAAAAGAGGGTTTCATAAAAGTATTATATTGTTTCAAAAAACCTTGTCAAGCCTAATAATTAACAGATAGATTTTTAAAATTAGAACTATTTTTCTAATAATTTTGTGCAACAAATTGCAGTGGCTAAAGCATCGGCGACATCATCGGGTCCAGCTATTTTTTTTAATTTAAGCAAAGACATTGTCTTTTTCTGAACTTTAGTTTTTTCCGCCCAACCATAATTTACCAAAACTTTTTTAATTTGGAGAGGAGTATACTCATTAACAGTAATTTTATTTTGAGCGGCAGCAAGCAAAATTACTCCTTTTGCCTGACTAACTGGAAGAGCGGTTTTTAAATTTTTAAAAAAATAAAGACTCTCAACCGCCAAAATATCGGGCTTATATTTTTTTATTAACACAGAAAGTTCTTTATGTAGTTTTTGTAAGCGTTCTGGCATTGGCGTTCCAAAATTAGTTTTTATGCATCCATAACCAAGACAGGTCAATTTTTTTGATTTTTTAACCACGCCGTAACCAGTTATAGCGGTGCCAGGGTCGATACCTAATATAATCATCTTTTTTTGATTTAAAAACTAACTATTTTTATTCTTTTAAGTTTGAATATATTTCTTGAACACTATCTGATTCGTCTAAAGCGTCAAAAAGTTTTTGGCAGTCATTTTTTGTTTTTTCATCAGTCGTTAATTCTTCTTTTGCTACCCAATCCAAATTTGCTGATTCAATTTGGATTCCTTGGGATTCGAGGTTTTTCTTAACCAATTCTAAATTTTCCGTTTTAGTATAAACATCTAAAGCATCATCATGCCAATAAATATCTTCTGCACCCGCTTCAATAACTTTAAGCTCTAAATCTTCCTTATTTGTCGTTGGCGAAATAATTATCGTAATGACTCCTTTCCTTTCAAACATCCATTTAACAGCTCCTTCTCCAACTAACTTTCCTCCATTTTGGCTTAGAATTTGCTTTATTTCACCTAATGCTCTGTTTTTATTATCAGTGATTCCAGTAATAATAACGGCAATGCCTCCCGGGCCATAAGCTTCAAAAATAACTTCTTCAAGTTGAGCCTCTCCTCCCAATTCTCCCGTACCTCTTTTTATAGCTCGTTCAATATTGTCCTGAGGCATGTTAATTTCTCTAGCTTTTTCGATAGCCATTCGTAGGGCAGAATTAATTTCCGGGTTCCCTCCTTTTTCTTTTGTGGCAACCGAAATCATCCGAGCCAGCTTCGAAAAAAGCTTTCCTCTTTTTTGGTCGGTAATCTCTTTTTGGTGTTTTATAGTTTTTGCGTGAGAATGTCCTGACATAGATTTTATATTAAAACATATTTTAAAATATTACCAGAGGTTTTTTAACTTACTAAAGAGAGAAAAAAGGTCCAAAAACGAGCGCTCTTGACAAAGATTTCATAATTTGTTAAAATATAAGATCAATAATAACCCTCAAACTGGGGGTCAGGAGCTTCTTTTAGCCGGATGGCCTGGAGCGATCTGGACCACTCCTCGAAGAAACTCTAACTTAAAGTTCCTGAACTTAAGAGGCCCCCAGTTTGAGGGTTATCTTTTTTATTCTTCAGTTACCCTTTCCACTTCTTCTACAGTAGTTATTCCTTCAAGAACTTTAATTAAACCGTCCTGATACATTGTAACCATTCCTTTTTTTACAGCCAACTCCCTCAAAGCAGCAATCGAGGGAAAAGTTAAAATAAATTTTTCCATTTCATCATTTACTAAAAAAGCCTCAAAAACTCCGATTCTTCCTTGATAGCCAGTAAAATTACAGAATTTACATCCTTTTATCTCCGGTATTTTTAGTCCCTTTTTAAAGGGAGGGATTTTTATTTCTTTTGGCAAGGAAGCTAAAGATTTTTTTATCTTCTGAAAATTTTCAGGAGACGCTAAAGAAAGTTTCGCACATTTTTTGCAAATCTTTCTTACTAACCTTTGAGCAACAGCCATATTTATTGCTGGAGCTATCGAAGAAGGAGATGCTCCCAAATCAGTAAGCCTGGCTACAGTGCCCGCAGCATCATTGGTGTGCAAAGTGGTTAAAACTAAATGACCAGTTAATGAAGCCTGAAGTGCTGTTTGAGCTGTTTCTAAATCCCTAATTTCTCCAACTAGAATTACATCAGGGTCCTGGCGCATTATTGATTTCAAGCCCGTAGAAAAAACATAACCATTTTCGGGAGTAACCTGTGTTTGAGATACTCCCTTAAGATGATATTCAATTGGGTCTTCAATAGTAATAATTTTAATTTCGGGTTTTTGAATTATTTTTAAAAAGGCATAGAGAGTAGTTGTTTTACCGCAGCCGGTGGGACCCGTTACAATAATCATTCCATTTGGTTTTAAAATTTCTTTTTCAAAAGTTTTTAAAAGATCTTTTCTTAGTCCAAGCTCGGATAAATCAACCAAATTTTTTGGATTTAAAATTCTCATTACAATTGATTCTCCGTGCTCTGCTGGTAAAGTAGAAACTCTAATCTCAATCGGCGCCTCACCAAAAATTAAAGAGAACCTACCATCTTGAGGGTGGTTGGTTATATTTAATTTAATTTCTGAAAGAAGTTTTATTCGGGAAAGGAGCGAGGAATAAAGTTTTTGAGGTAAAAATAGAACGTCTTGTAAAAGGCCGTCAATTCTTATTCTAATTTTAGCCCGTTCTTTTTCCGGTTCGATATGAATATCAGAAACACCTAAAGCTACCCCACCGGCCGAAATATTTTCTAAAAACTCGGTTGTTTCTTTATTAAAACCTTCCTCAATTTTTTTCTTAAAATCTATAAGGGTTTTAACCTCTTTTTTAATATCATTTGTTTTTTGAGGAGAGATTTGAACTTGTCTAATAATATTTTGCATAACCTTTAAGTAATTATTTCTAAAATTTTCTTTTCAGCTGTATTTAATTCTAAATTTCTTACCAAAAATAATACTCCATTCCCTTTTTCAATACTTTCAAAATTGCTTGAAATCTTTTTTACTAAATTATTATCTACTGAATAAAAAATCCCCTTTATTAAAATAGAGGAATAATAGCTTTGCCATAAAACAAAAATTGTTTTAGGGAGGGAAAAATTTGATTTTAGGGCTTCAAAAACAAAAGATAAGTCTGTAGAAGAAGATTTTGATGTTTCAAAATCTTCCTTAGATAAAGAACACCAGGCAATTTCTTTTTCTTTATCAAAATTCATTTTAGAAAGGACCTGGCTCAATAGTTTCACTTCGGCCAGAGATTTTGTTTTATAAAAATACTTTATAACTTTTTGGTAATCAGCTCCTTTTTGGATTAACAGGCTTGCTTCTTCTAAGGTTTTCGGACTTGTTTTTCCATTTTGAAAATTTTGCGTGAAGGATGATTGACCCGCCAATAAACAAGTAGCAATATCTCCTTCTATTAAATCTTCTTCAAACAATCCCAAAAGCTCTTTTATTATGCCAGAAACATTGTTTAGGGGATTTTGAAGAATTAAATTTTGATCACAAAATTGAGTCGGTTCAAAAAATATTTTTTTATTATCTATTATTATAGATAAATCGGGTATTGCTTTTTCTGTTTGAAGAGAGATGTTTTTTATTTCTATTTCGCCTTCTTTTAAGCTAAGATAAAATTTCAGCTCTTTATCATCTTTTTCATAATAAATTTTATTAATTTTGCCCCTTTTTGTATTAACTGAAATTACAACACTATTTTGACTTTCGTTTTCTAAAAGATTTTCATTCACTAAAAATTTTAATTTTTCTGGGAAACGGGGAGAAATAAAATTTGCTTTTTTCCCTATTTTTTTTAAAGTATAAAAAAGAGCTAGGCTTCCACCAAAATCATCGCCATCCATTTCTTGAGGAAGATTGATAAGAATGTTTTGAGAATTTATAATAAGATTTTTTGCCCGAAGAAAATCCTCCATAATTAATTAAAACTATCTTATTTTTAATAAAATGTCAATGAAATTTGAAATTTTAACTAAAAGCCCTTCTCAAACAAAAAAAATTGGAGAAGCTTTGGCTAAAGAAATTTTAACCCTTCACCAGTATACTGATGAGGAGCGAAACCAAGCCATTGTTCTGGGCCTTATTGGAAATTTAGGCGGGGGTAAAACCACATTTTTACAGGGTTTCGCCAAGGGATTAGGAATTAAACAAAGAATTCTTAGCCCTACTTTTATACTTATGAAAAGATTTTCTATCCCTGATTCGAGGTTTAATGATTTTTATCATTTCGACTGCTACCGGCTCCAAAAACCAAAAGAGATTTTAGGGTTAGGATTTAAAGAAATTATTTCTAACCACCAAAACATTATCGTAATTGAGTGGGCAGATAGAATTAAAAAAATCCTTCCTAAGAATTCTTTAAGATTAAATTTCTTTTTTATAGACCAAAAAACAAGAAAAATTGATTTAAACACACCATTTTTTATTTCAAAACATAGAAAAAATAAATAGAAAATGATAAAGTAAGATTAATGGAAGAACAAAAACGTTTAATCATTATTGATAGCAATTCTATAATTCACCGCGCTTACCATGCTTTACCTAGGCTAACGACAAAAAAAGGAGAATTGGTGAATGCTGTTTACGGATTTTTATTGGTTTTTTTAAAAACAATAAAAGAATTTAATCCAGATTTTATAGCCGCTTGTTTTGATCTCGGTGCGCCTACTTTTCGTCACCAGCAATTCAAAGAATACAAAGCAAAAAGACCAAAAGCCCCGGACGATCTTTATCAACAGATGCCGATAATAAAAGATATTTTAAAAACATTTGGCGTCCAAATTTTTGAGAAAGAAGGATTTGAGGCAGATGACCTTATTGGGACAATTGCGAAAATGGCCCCCAAAAAACAAATAGTGCCCTCTCTCGAAACAATTATTCTAAGCGGCGACTGCGATACTTTACAGTTGGTCAACAAAAACACTAAAGTTTATAATCTTAAAAAAGGAGTAAAAGACACGATTTTATATGATGAAGAAAAGGTGAAAGAAAAATATCAAGGATTAAACCCAGAGCAATTATTGGATTTCAAAGCTTTAAGAGGAGACCCATCCGACAATATTCCCGGAGTGACTGGGATTGGCGAAAAAACCGCGATTCAATTAATAAAGCAATTTGGAAGTTTAGAAAATCTTTATTCGGAATTGGATCAATTTGGGAAAGTTATCGGTGTAAATAAATCAACTCAAGAAAGGCTTAAAAAATATAAAGAACAAGCGTTCCTTTCGAAAATGTTAGCGGAATTAAGACAGGACGCGCCAATTGATTTTAATTTAGAAAAATGCCATTGGGGACAATACGATAAAAATAAAGCAACAGAAATCTTAAAAGATCTTGAATTTTTTAGCTTGATTAATCGCTTACCAGAGCTAAAATCAAATAATGAGCGAAACCAATAAAAAAGACAAAGCCCAATTAATTATTAAAAATCTTGCCGATGGGATTTTGGTTTTCGATGAAAAAAACGCTTTAGTTATGATTAATCCCAAAGCAGAAGAATTCTTAGGAGTGAAAGGAAAAGAAGTTATTGGGAAAAATTTCTCTGAATTAATAAGCTTACCAACGTTAAAACCCTTAATGAATTTTTTTGATTATCAAAACGTTTGGGGTATCTTTAAAAAAGAAATTTTTGAGGAAACGCAGAAAGGCTTATTACTGGAAATAAATACCATCCCCCTGATCGAAGATAGCCAAAGACCAGGCACAGTGGTAATCCTACACGACATTACCCGAGAGAAAAAAATTGAAAAACTAAAAACAGAATTCATCTCTTTGGTCGCTCATCAATTACGTACTCCTCTTTCGGCTATTAAATGGGCGTTGGAAATGTTATTAGAAGGTAGTTTCGGGCAATTAAACGAGGAACAAAAAAATCTTTTAGATAGAACCTATAAAAGCAATGAGAGAATGATTTCCTTGATTAAAGACCTTTTAAACGTAACTAAAATTGAAGAAGGAAAATATATTTTTGATTATTCCCCAGAAAACCTCCAAGAGATAACCCAAGAAATAATAGATGGGTTCCAAGAAAAAATTCAAAAGAAAAATCTTAAATTCGATTTCAAAAAGCCGATAGACGGGAAATTCCCAGAAGTAAAAATGGATAAAGAAAAAATAAAATTAGTAATAGAAAATCTTATTAACAACGCTATAAAGTATACGCCAGAAAGAGGAGAGGTGATAATTTCTTTAAAATGTGATAAATTAGGGGTAGAGTTCCAAATTCAAGACTCAGGGATTGGTATTCCCAAAAACCAACAAGAAAGGGTGTTCAGTAAATTTTTCCGAACAGCTAATGCCATTCAAATGGAGACCGACGGTTCGGGTCTGGGCCTTTATTTAGCAAAAAACATAATCGAGGCTCATAGAGGGGAAATTGGCTTTAAATCAGAAGAAGGGAAAGGCAGTACTTTCTGGTTTACCCTGCCCTTAAAAGAAGAATTTGAAGAAATTTTAGAAAGGTTTTAGAATTAATAAAGTAATATTTATTAAAATGTCCAAAGTACTTGTTATAGAAGACGATAAATTTCTTAGGGAATTAATTTCTCAAAAACTCCAAAAGGAAGGATTTTTGATTTCCCAAGCTATTGATGGAGAAGAAGGTTTTAAAAAGATTAAAGAAGAAAATCCAGACTTAATTTTACTCGACCTTATTTTGCCGAGTATGGATGGTTTTGAAGTTTTAGAAAAAATAAAACAAGATGGGATAACTTCAAAAATTCCAGTTATTATTTTGTCCAATCTTGGTCAAAAAGATGATGTCGAAAAGGGATTAAAGTTGGGAGCGGTTGATTATTTAATTAAAGCCCATTTTACTCCGAGGGAGATTATTGAAAAGATTAAAAACATACTTAAATAATCTATATCTATGCCGGAGCTTCCGGAGGTAGAAACAATAGTCCGCGATTTAAACAAAAACATCCTCGGTCGCAAGATCGAGGATGTTTGGTCAGACGCTGAAAAAATAATAAAACGCCCTAAAAAATTTTCGGCATTTAAAAAGAAATTAATCGGCAAAAAAATAGAGAGAGTGAAAAGGCGGGCAAAAAATATTCTTTTCGGATTGTCGGGGGAAGAGACCTTATTGGTCCACCAAAAAATGACGGGGCATTTTCTCTACGGAAATTGGGTAAAAAATGGAAAGATTTGGAGACCGTTGCAAAAAGGTGCGCTTGGCGATCCGATGAATAGATTCATCCATTTGATATTTTGGCTAGATAACGGAAAGCAGCTTGTTTTATCTGATTTAAGAAAATTTTCCAAAGTAGAACTATGGGGCACCAAAGAATTAGAAAAGTCTAAAGAACTACAAAGCTTAGGCCCAGAGCCTTTAGAAAAATCGTTTAATTTCGAAAAATTTGAAAAAATATTAAAAAGAAAAAAGGGTAAGATTAAAAAAGTTTTAATGGACCAAACCATAATCGCCGGCATAGGGAATATTTATTCAGATGAGATTTTATGGACGGCTAAAATCCACCCCTTTCAAAAAACAGAAGAATTAAGTAAAGAAGCAAAAAAGAGAATTTATAACGCCATGAAAGACATTTTGAGAAAAGCAATTAAATTAAAAGGCGACAGCATGAGTGACTACAGGTTAATTTCCGGAGAAAAGGGCGGTTATCAAGAAGTTCAGAGAGTTTATCGACAAGAAGGAAAAAAATGTTATCGTTGCGGGACGATAATTAAAAGAATAAAAATTGGCGGCAGGTCGGCTCATTTCTGCCCGAAATGTCAAAAGACATGATTTTTTTTCTCTACGGACCCGACACTTACAGGTCGAGGCAAAAATTAAAGGAAATCATTGAAAACTACAAAAAAATTCACAAAAGTGGGTTGAATTTTCAATATTTAGATTCGGGGAAATTAGATTACCAGGACTTTAAAAATGAATTTCAGTCTGTCTCAATGTTTGACGAAAAAAAATTATTAGTTTTAGAAAATGTTTCTCAAAATAAAGATTTTCAAGATAAATTTTTAGAAAATATAAAAAAATTTAGCGGTTCAGAAAATATTATCGTATTTTATGAAGAAAGAGGAATTTCAGATGATAAATTTTTCACTTCATTAAAGAAAATCGCAAAGTCCCAAGAATTTAATTATTTAGAAGGTCAAAAATTAACAAATTGGATAAAAAAAGAATTTAGCAATCATCAAACAATAATTAATGAAAAAGGGATTGGTGCCCTTATTAATTTTGTCGGTAATGATCTCTGGCAGCTATCCAATGAAATTCAGAAATTAGTTGCTTATAAAAAAAAGGAGAAGAAAATCGGAGAAGAAGAAATCAATCTCTTGGTTAGCCCTAAAATTGAAAACGATATTTTTAAAACAATTGACGCCATAATGTCAAAAAACAAAAAACAAGCCCTTTCTTTAATCAATAAACACTTGGAGAAAGGAGACGACCCCCTATATCTTCTTTCAATGATAAATTTCCAATTCAGGAATATTTTAATAGTTAAAGACCTAATTGAGAAAAACAAACCTTATTACGCTATTTTAAAACAAAGTGGTCTTCATCCTTTTGTAGTGAAAAAAAGTTATCAACAGGCAGAAAAATTTACTATCCAGCAGTTAAAAAAAATCTACCAAAAAATTTTTCAGGTAGATATATCTATAAAAACAGGAAAAATTATGCCAGATGCTGCTTTAAATATGCTCGTTGCCGAACTTTAGATTTTGTTTATCATTTTGGTTATTCTTGATTTTTTTCTACTGGCAGTATTTTTTTTAATTAAGTTAGTTTTGGCAGCTTTTCTAAAATTTTGTAAACCTTTGGCAAAAGTTTTTTTGCTTCATCATTTTTTTTCTGGGAAACTAAAATTTTCACCTCTTTTAAGAGGTCTTTTATTTTTTCCTTTTGCTCAACATTTTTTACTTTCCTTTTTATATTTTGACGCCAGGCTTTTTTGGCTGAGCTAGTTATTGCCATATATTAAACATTATCATTTTTTAAGTTTTTTATCAAGTCTCTAATTTCGGCCGCTCTTTCAAAATCTAAATTTTTAGCCGCTTCTTTCATTTCCTTTTCCAAAAATTTTTTATCTTGAATCATCCAAAATTCAGAAGATATTTCTTTTTTCTTAATAGCAAATGGCCAATCTCTTATTTCTTTAATGATTGTTTTAGGGCGTATTTTATGTTCTTTATTATATTCTTCCTGGATTTTTCTTCTTCTTTTTATTTCTTTAATAGCACAAGCCATGGATTTTGTAATTTTATCTGCATATAAGATAACATGACCTTCAGTATGTCTAGCTGCCCGGCCCATAGTTTGGATTAAGGTAGTTTCTGACCTTAAAAATCCTTCTTTGTCAGCATCCAAAATTGCAACCAAAGCACTTCCGGTAAATCTAATCCCTCTCTTAGCAAATTTATTCCAACTAAAACATCATATTTTCCTTCCCTTAGTTCTTTTAAAATTTTCGGTCTTTCCAGTGTTTTTACTTCAGAATGGAGCCATTGGGAAGAAATTCCTTCTTCTGCTAAATAATCAGATAATGCCTCGGCCAACCTTTTGGTTAAAGTTATTGCTAAAGTTCTTTGTTTTTTTGTAATCCGTTTTTTTATTTCTTCAATTAAATCTTTAACCTGATTTTTAGTTGGTCTAATTTCAATAGACGGTTCTAATAAGCCGGTTGGTCTTATTAATTGTTCAATAATATATTTTTTTCCGGTTGTATTTATTTCTTCTTCGCCGGGAGTGCTGAAACATAAATTACTTCTTTGATTCTTTTTTCAAATTCTTCAAATTTTAAAGGTCTATTATCAATAGCTGAGGGCAATCGAAATCCATATTCAATCAAAGTTTTTTTTCTGGCCCTTCTTGATTTGCCATAGCATGAAGCTGGGGTAATGTTTGATGAGATTCGTCAATAAAAATTAAAAAATCATTAGAAATAGTAGTCGATTAAAGTAAAAGGAGCTTGTCCTGGTTTTCTAAATTCCAAGTGTCTTGAATAATTTTCAATTCCGTGGCAAAAACCAGTTTCTTTTAATATTTCCAAATCATAATTTGTTTTTTGTTCTAATCTCTGAGCTTCTAATAGTTTTTTTTCTTTTCTTAAGCCCTTTAATTGTTCTTGTAATTCCAATTTTATATTTTCAATGGCGATATTCAGTTTCTCTTCTGGCGTGACCCAAAAATGGGCAGGGAATAATCTAAAATAATTTTGATTTACGAATTTAGAATTAAAAATATCTTTTCTATTTTTAAGACTAATAATTTTATTTTCTAAAAACTCAACCTGTAAAATTTCTTTGCCGGTTATTAAATAAATCTCCACAGTGTCGCCACGGACTCGGAAAGAGCCGGGTTTAAAATCAATGTCATTTCTTTGATATTGGAGAGAAGTTAAATGAGAAATAAAATCTTTTCTTTTCATCTTTTGCCCCGTCTTTATTTCCAAAGAAACTTTTTGATAATCTTCTGGAGAGCCGATGTTATAAATGCAGGAAACAGAAGCCACAATAATAACATCTTTTCTGGTTAATAAATCCTGAGTCGCGGCGTGCCGCATTCTGTCAATTTCTTCATTAATTTTAGCGTCTTTTTCAATATAAGTGTCGGTTTGGGGGATATAAGCTTCGGGCTGGTAATAATCGTAATAAGAAACAAAATAATGAACGGCGTTATTGGGGAAAAATTCTTTGAACTCCTGATATAACTGGGCAGCCAAGGTTTTATTGGGAGAAATTATTAAAACCGGTTTTTGGATTTTTTCAATGACTTTCGCCATTGTAAAAGTTTTGCCCGAACCCGTCACACCCAAAAGAACTTGATGTTTCACTCCAGCTTTCAAATTTTTAACCAGTTTCTCTATAGCAGCTGGTTGATCTCCAGTAGGTTTAAATTTTGACACTAAGCGAAATTTCTCCATGAATATAATTACATTTTTCATCTTAATCTTAAATTTTCTTTTTGTCCAAAGAAAAAATTATACTTGACAGTGTTTTTTATTAGCCTTAAAATAAGTTTAATGACGGAGAGTGTCTAGGTCATTACAGCAATGCATGTCCTACTGCACATTGCATTGCTCATTTCAAGTTCATTTACATTCATGTCTTAGAGTTTTCCGTTTAGCTGAGAAAAACGGACGATTCCGTTTATCGAGAAAAACGGAGAAAAAAGAAAAAGGAGGTAAATACTTGAAAATAAAATATTCAAGTATCGTTGGTATCATTGCGATGCTGGTATTAATTGCCAGCTTTGTGATACCAGCAACATTAACCACATCCTGAACCAGTGGCTGCCGCTGGCTACTTTGAGACAGTTGCTTTAGCGAGAGGCCATCCGGTAAGTGTTCCAATAGGCCCGGACACTGCTATTGCCCGGACCGCCACCGATGAGATAACCATTAGGGTGTCTGCAGTCGGTTTTACCTCAGCTAAAGACAATATGCTGTCTACCAGCTCCGGAAAATTCTCTACGATAACCATACCAGCTAGAGAATTTACAAGATCCCTCTGGTCTGAATCGGTTTCTGTCGCTGGTCTGCCTGGATTTGGTGGATTAACTGCGCAGTCCGATGCACTAACGTTCCATGCAAGCTTGGGAGTAAAAACAGCCGTAGCTATAGTTAACTCTAATGGCTTGATACCGGCCGTTAATGCCAATAATAGCGCGTCTACGACAATTCTTGCCGTACTTGCTATAGTGGTAGTACTTGCTTGTTTGGCGATTGGTCTACATCTAAAGTTTTACCGGCGCCTTAGTCTCTTTATGACCCAGGCTTGGTGTTCGATGGGCAAGTGCAACAAAATCACCACGCTGATCGCGATCCAGAGGATTTATTTCCATTCTCTGGACCGGACGAAGTCCAGTTTACGTTCACCGAACAATCATGCATTGTCCTACTCTTTACTCATCAGCCTGAATCAGCCAAGAAACTGACAGGCACAACCAATTTCACCTAGACACAATCTGTCAACAAAAGGGGGAAGCGTTTAGCTTCCCTCCTTTTAATTTTGGGTCAATTGATTAATATTAAATTAGTAAGTATTAACAAATTTTTCAATGAAAAAATTACTTAAAAAATTCATCCCTAATTTCTTAATCAATTGGTATCATTTAGGATTGGCGTTTTTAGGTGCTTTTTTATACGGTTTTCCTTTCAAGAAAATTGATAATAATCGGGATAACGGGCACAAAGGGCAAATCAACGGTTGTTGATTTTTGCCACAGGATTTTTCAGGAAGCAGGTTTTAAAGTAGCTTCGATGTCTTCCATAAGATTTAAAATTAACGATGAAGAACGGCCCAATACTTTAAAAATGACAATGCCAGGCCGTTTTAAAATCCAGAAATTCTTAAAAGAAGCTAAAAAATGCCGGCTGTAAATATGCTATTTTAGAAGTTACTTCAGAAGGAATTTTACAATCTCGCCACAAATTTATTAATTTCAAAACAGCGGTTTTCACCAATTTATCGCCAGAGCACATTGAAAGGCACGGCGGTTTTGAAAATTACAAAAAAGCTAAAGGAAAATTATTTCAGGCGGTTAAAAAACTACATATTTTAAATTTAGACGATGAAAACAGTGATTATTTTCTTAAATTTCCAGCCAAAGAAAAATGGGGATACACGACAAAAATAAAAATCAAAGACCATATATTAAAAATTATTTCAGCGGACAACATTCGATCTTTCGGAAATGGAACAAAATTCCAAATAGAAAATACTGAATTTAATCTTAATTTGCTTGGCGAATTTAATATTTATAATGCGCTTTCAGCAATCTGTGTAGCATTATCAGAGGGAATTAGTTTAGAGACTTGTAAATCTGCCTTAGAAAAAATTCAAGGGATACCAGGCAGAATGGAAATAGTTATTGAAGAGCCATTTAAAGTTATTGTTGATTATGCTCATACGCCAGACGCACTTGAAAAAGTATATGAAACAAACTCAAAGCTTAAATCGCAAAACGCAAAATTAATTTGTGTTTTAGGTTCGGCTGGTGGAGGAAGGGATAAATGGAAAAGACCGAAAATGGGAGAGATTGCTGGAAAATATTGCGATGAGATAATTTTAACAAACGAAGATCCATATGACGAAAATCCGCTTATAATTATTGATGAAGTTGCTAGTGGTATAAAAAATCAAGAAAGATTAGAAAAGATTTTAGATAGGAAAGACGCGATAAAAAAAGCTCTCAGTTTGGCCAAATCTAAAGATGTTGTGGTTATTACTGGTAAAGGCTGTGAGCCGTGGATGTGTATTACTGGTGGAAAAAAGATTCCGTGGGATGATAGAGAAATCGTTAGAGAAGAATTTAAAAAACTAAAAGATGAAATACGAAATTTTAGAACATAAAGCTGATTTAAAAATCAGAGTTTTCGGTAAAACAAAAGAAGAACTTTTTAAAAACGCACTTTTCGCTATGACAGAAAGTATGAGGCCAGAAAGTAGAGACAAAGAAATTGCAAAAAGAAAACTAGAAATTAAGTCAGGCGATTTTAACACTCTTTTAATTGATTTTTTAAGTGAAGTTTTATATCAATCTCAAGTTAATAAAGAAAGTTATGTGGATGTTAAATTCAAAAAATTTACTGAAGATGAACTAAAAGCAGAAATTATTGGGGGAAAAGTCGAAAGATTGGGTGAAGAAATAAAAGCAGCAACTTATCATAATTTAGACATTCGTCAAAATAAAGACGGAATTTGGGAAGCAATAATTTTATTTGATATTTAACTCTGGACAGATGCTTTCTAAACAAAATTTTATAAAATTAAACGATTATTTGTGGGAAATTCCAAAGACATTTTGGCAAGAAATGAAAGTTTCGGCTAGGGCTTATGTTTCAGAAAAAATGTTGGAAGAAAGTTTTAAGGATAAGTCTTTGGAGCAATTGGTTAATATTGCAACTTTGCCGGGAGTTGTGAATTATAGTATGGCAATGCCGGATATGCACGAAGGTTATGGTTTTCCGATTGGCGGAGTGGCGGCGATGAATATGGAAAACGGAGTTATATCTCCTGGTGGCGTAGGTTACGACATTAACTGCGGAATGAAGCTTTTAAAATCAGATTACAAAGAGGAAGAAATAAAACAATATTTAGAAAAATTAGCTACTGAAATCCAAAAAGAAGTGCCTTCTGGCCTTGGTAAGGGTAGGGAAATAAAATTGAATCTTCAGAGTATCAATCAAATTTTAGAAGGCGGCAGCCAAAGAATCGTTGAACAGGGTTATGGTGAAAAACAAGATTTAGAAAATTGCGAATCAGAAGGATGTCTTTCTCAAGCTGACGCCGAAACCGTTTCTGACCACGCTAAAAATCGAGGAAGAGACCAAGTAGGAACACTAGGTAGTGGAAATCATTTTTTAGAAATTCAAAAAGTCAGCGAAATTTTTGATAAAAAAACGGCAGAGATATTTGGACTTTTCGAAAACCAAATCGTTATCATGATTCACACTGGCTCCCGGGGGTTAGGCCATCAAATTGCCACTGATTACATAAGAGTTATGATGTCGGCAATGCCAAAATATGGTATAAGATTACCTGACCAAGAACTAGCTGCTTGTCCGATTAATTCTCCAGAAGGAAAAAAATATTTTTCAGCTATGGCGTGCGGAGCAAACTACGCTTGGGCGAATCGCCAGATGATTACCCATTTTATAAGAAAAGCTTGGAAGAGTATTTTAGGAGAAAAATCATTACCTTTAGTTGCTGTTTATGATGTCGCCCATAATATCGCCAAAATAGAAAAGCATATAATTAACAATCAAGAAATAGAGCTTTGTGTTCATAGAAAAGGAGCGACAAGGGCTTTTCCTCCAGGACATCAAGAAATTCCAGAGAGATATCGTCTGGTTGGTCAGCCGGTTTTAATTCCGGGAAGTATGGGTACAGCTTCTTATGTATTAGTAGGAACAAAAGAGGGGGAAGAAAGTTGGTATTCCACTTGCCATGGTGCAGGTAGAACTATGTCTCGGCACGCCGCAATTAGAAGTTTATCTGCTCCAGAAATTGTTAAATCATTGGAACAAAAAGGAATCAAAATTAAATGCTGGAGCTTAAAAGGAATTGCCGAGGAAGCACCGCAGGCTTATAAAAATATTGATGAGGTTGTTGAAGTAGTTCACAACGCCGGCTTATCAAAGAAGGTGGCAAAATTAATTCCCCTTGCAGTTATAAAAGGGGAATAGAGCAATGAAAAACTACGCATCGAAAAGATCTAAAAAAGGAAAACTTGCGTATCGTACGCCAGACAGATTTATTTATAAAATGGTATTAAAGATAGAAAAACAGAGGTCACTGACTAAAAAGAAATAAAGTTAAAAATTTTTAACCATATACGTATTTTTCAGACTTGTATCCTAATTTTCGGTAGTAATCTCGCGCGCCGACGCCGGAAATCACGGCGATTTTTTTTAGGCAAAATTCTTTTTTCGTTATTTTTTCTATTTCTTTAATTAATTTTTTACCAAGCCCTTTGTGCTGGGGGGCTGATTTTTTTTCTCCAAGCGCAATAAGAGAGCCATAAGTGTGAATTTCTCGGATAATGGCTTTGTCTTGAGAAGTGATTCTTAAACGGAGCAAGCTATATAATTTCGTTCTTTTTTTGTTTTCAAAACTTAAAAATATTTCTTTTCCGTCAGAAGCATTATAATCTTGGCGAAATAGAAAAAGTTTTTCTTTTGGATCATAATTGTCTCTAACTTCTCTGCATCTTATACACTTACATTTCCAATTTTCTTTTTTAGAAATTTCGGCGATAATTTGACGTAAATTTGAAATTTTAGCCGCACCCTCTAAAATTTTTTGTGAAGGAATATCTCTTGTAATTCTTTGAATCCTTATATAATACGGAATAATCTTTTTTATCGATTTGATGAGACTTATTAGTTGCTTTTCAGAATATGATTTATATTTACCGCTCCTCCAAAACTTATAGAGTTTTGTTCCTTTTAAAATAGCGCAAGGATAAATTTTCAAAAGGTCTGGCTGAAAATCAGGGTTAGAAAATAATTCTTTAAACATTTTTTCATCTTTTTTTAAATCAGAGCCTAATAAATTCGGCATCATTTGATATAAAATTTTAAACCCCGCGTCTTTTAAAAGTTTTGTCGCTAAAATTGTTTCCTTAATTCCGTGTCCTCGTAAATTTAATTTTAAAATATTGCCGTAAATTGACTGAATACCTAACTCAACCATTGTTGTGCCTAATTTTCTTAGCCATTTAACCTCTGATGTATTAATGAAATCAGGTCTGGTTTCAACAGAAAGGCCAACTATTCTATATTTAGCTTTTTCGTTTAATCTTTGTGCTCCAATTAAAGTTTTACTATTTTTCTGGTTACAAGCGTCAAAACATCTTTTTACGAACCACATTTGATATTTTTTCGGATAAAAACTCCAAGTTCCGCCGACAATTCTTAATTCAATTTTATCTGTTGGATGTCCTTGGTTTTCTAACATTTTAATTCTATTTTTAGTTTGTAAAAAAGGATCATATTTTAATTGCTTTGCTCTTTCAACTGCTGGCTCTCCCGAGACATAGCTTTTAGGGATGCCTTTTTCGATTGGACAATAAATACATTTTCCTGGGCAGGGATAAGACTTAGTTAGAACCGAAACATTAACAATTCCAGAAAGAGAGCGAATTGGTTTGGTTTGAAGTAAATTTTCAATTCGGGAATCAAATTTTATCCTTTCGTTTTCAACCATTTCGTGATAAATTTTTAATAGAGCTATATTGGTAGGACAGGAAATTTTGTATTTTTTTGCTATTTTTCTCTTTAATTTAGCCAAATCTGCCGAAGTTTTGATTCGGTTTTTCAATAATTCTTTAATTATAGATTTTAAAATGTTCATATGGACAAAGAATACGCTAAATACTTGTTAGAAAAGACTAAAAATGATTATAATTTAATTGCTGAGAACTTTTCAAGCACTCGTTATTCAATTTGGCCAGAACTTAATATTTTAGGAGGGTATATTAAAGGTGGTGATAAAATATTAGATTTAGGATGCGGAAATGGGAGATTTTTAGAGTTATTCAAAGAGATCAAGGTTGATTATATGGGCGTAGATAACTCTGAAAAACTTATAGAAATAACCAATAAAAAATATCCCGGAAAGAAATTCCAAGTTGCAGATGCTTTAAATTTACCATTCCCAGATAATTATTTCGATAAAATTTTTAGCATAGCTGTTTTGCATCATATCCCCTCGGGTGATTTTCGAAATCAATTTATTAAAGAAGCGAAAAGAGTTTTAAAACCTGGCGGACTTTTAATTATAACCGTTTGGAAATTTCACCAATTCAAAGAAATATATTTACTGTTTAAGTATACAATTTTAAGGTTATTCGGGAAAACAAAGTTAGATTGGAAAGACATTTTTAGAACCTTGGGGAGAAAAGATTAAAAGATATTATCATTGGTTTTCAAAAAGAGAACTAGAGGGTTTGTTCAAAGGATTAGATTTTAAAATTAAAAAAATCGGAATACTAAAAAATAAAAGGGGTAATCGCCAAAATATTTATTTAATTGCCGAAAAGCCAATGTCCCTATAGCTTAACGGATAAAGCGCAGCCCTCCGAAGGCTGATATCTCCGTTCGATTCGGAGTAGGGGCACAATAGATAAAATAATTAAAATTTGATAGAATAAAATCATATAAACCTTGCTTTCGCAAGAACTATATACCTTTAATTTCGTTAAAGTTATGAAATACAAAATTGCTGTTTCGGGAGCTGCTCAAACTGAAATATGCTCAAAAAATGCTGAAAAGTTAGCAAAAGAAGTAGGTAAAGAAATTATCCGCCAAGGCTGTATTTTGATTACTGGCGCGACTACGGGCGTTCCTTATTACGCCGCCAAAGGGGCAGAGGAAGCTAAAGGAGTTTCAATTGGTTTCTCTCCAGCCGCTTCTGAATTAGCCCATAAAAAAACTTATAAATTGCCCACCGACGCATTTGATTTGATAGTTTATACTGGTTTTGATTATTCGGGCAGAAATCTTTTAATGACCCGGGCCGCTGACGGATTAATTGTTATTTGTGGAAGAATGGGGACTCTTAACGAATTTACTATTGCCTTTGAAGATAAAAAACCAATAGGAGTTTTAGAGGGTTCCGGTGGTACGGCAGACAATATTAGAAGTCTTATTAAAGGCCCTCAAAGAGTAATGAAAAGAAAAATTGTTTTTGATAAAGAACCAAAGAAATTAATTGGAAAGTTAATAAAATTAATTCAAAAGGAGAAAAAATAATAGTTTGTAAAAAGGTCGATATTTTTTAAATTTTATTTAATTAATTTTAAAAAAATATGGCCGAAGAAATTCAAGAAGGAAAATTAATAGGTAAAATTAGCCATTATTTCGGTAAAATAGGAGTTGCAGTTATTGATTTATCAGACACTTTAAAAGTCGGAGATACAATTAAAATTGTTGGCGGGGCAACTGAACTTACTCAGGTAGTTAATTCAATGGAAGTCGAACATCAAAAAGTTCAGGAAGCCAAAAAGGGAGATTCTGTTGGTTTGAAAGTTGACCAACACGTAAGGGAGGACTACAACGTATATAAACTCTAAACATTTTAACCAAATCCCAAACCAGAATAAGTCTCTGGTGAAAAGAGTTTGGGGGTTTGGTTTGTTTTTGTTATGAGAGATTTCATAAAAGTTCTAAAAGCTTTTTCAGTTTTTACCGGTGTAATAATTGGAGTAGGTATTTTTGGATTACCATATGTCGCCTCAAAAGCCGGTTTTTTTGTTGTTTTAGGATATTTTATTTTAATGACAATAGTAGTAGTATTTATCAATCTTTTTTACGGAAAGGTTGTTGCTGGGACAAAAGAAGCAAATTATTTTCCAGGCCATGCTGCTCAATATTTAGGGGAAAGATGGAAAATTATCGCTATTATAATAATAGGATTGGGAACCATAGGCGCATTATTAGCTTATTTAATTGTTGGTGGAGAATTTTTAAATTTATTTTTATCGCCATTAATAGGAGGAAATGTTATAATTTGGACCTTAATTTTTTTTATTTTCGGGGCTTTTTTAATTTTTCGCGATATAAAAACCCTCGCCAAACTTGAATTAATTTTACTGGCGATATTTTTTTTAATTTTAATAATCTTTTTTATTAAAGCTGTTCCTTTTATTGATTTGAAAAATTTTACATCCCTTAATCTCAGTTTTTTAACGCTTCCTTATGGAGTAATCCTCTTTTCTTTATGGGGAGCGACATTTATCCCTGAGTTAAAGCAGATGCTTTTTTCCGATTCGAAATTATTTAAAATGGTTATTATCGGCGGGACAATTTTCTCCGCTCTTACTTATTTATTTTTTATTATTACTATTTTAGGCGCTTCGGGTTCCTTCACCTCAAAAGAGGCGATCGAAGGATTTATGAAAGCTACAGGAAGCAATATTGTAAAGCTCGGGCTTGTTTTCGGGATAATTAACATTTTTGATTCTTTTGTGGTAATAGGTCTAATTTTAAAGAAAATTTTATGGCACGATTTTGGTTTATCAAAAAACATATCCTGGTTTCTATCTTGTTTTTTGCCCCTAATTTTGTTTTTTATCGGGCCTAAAGAATATATTTCAGTGATAGGTTTTATTGGAGCGGTATTAATCGGGGCAGAGGGGATTATGATTATTTTTATTTATAAGAAGTTTTTAAAAAAATTAGGGAAAAAGATGAATCCGTTAATTTATTCCCTTGTCGGCATTTTTTCTTTGGGAGTTTTTTTCGAGGCTTTTTATTTCTTTAGTAAAGTTATATAAAAATACCCCTGTGGAAAATTTAATTATTGAACTTGACCAAAGAAGGATGATCGGATATAATTAAAAATCATTAGTATTAAAAGGAGGTGATATAAAAAACAAAAAACTTTGTTCATTGTCAATCTAATTTAAATTTTTATTGGAGGAATTAAAATTGGAAATAAAGGTTAGGCCAGAATTTGCCACACAAACATCCCAAAATAATGTCTTAAAAGAGATTGTTTTAGCAATTCTAAGGGCGCGCGAAGTAATCCATTACAACGAACTTGAACGGCTAAAACCAAACTCGTTTCCTACGGAAATCGATAACGAATGGGAGTCTAGGGATCTTAATTTGGAACGAATAAAAGGGTTTCAACTATCAGCCGAGACATCTTTAAAGAAGGTTAGAAATGCCATAGACTTATTAAGCCGAGTGATGAAGATGGGGAAGCCATACAATGTTTGTTTGCTGTGCTCTGACTTGTTTTGTTGGCCCAAAATTACTAATCACTGGGAAGAGAGCATCTCGGACAAAAAATCCAATCAAATTCCTTGTCTTAAATGCTTGAGAGTGCCTGGAACAGACCGGGCGCGGCTTCAAGCGTTGATAAGATAGCTCTTAGATAGCTTTAGGGGCCGATGTTATTTTATGCATCGGCCCCGAATTATTTATTTGACCCCTTAAATTAAAAAAGTTAAAATAAAAACGATGCAATTTGTAGCTGATTTTCATATTCATTCGAAATATTCTCGAGCGACTTCAAAGGATATGGATTTGGAAAATTTAGATAAGTGGGCGAAAATTAAAGGAATAAAAGTTTTAGGAACAGGTGATTTTACTCATCCTTTATGGTTTAAAGAATTAAAAGAAAAATTAGAACCGGCTGAACCCGGACTTTTTAAATTAAAAAAAGATGATGGCGGGACGCGCTTTATTTTAACAGCTGAAATCAGCTGTATTTACTCAAAAAAGGGAAAAGTTAGAAAAATTCATGTTATAATTTTTGCACCCTCTTTTGAAATCGTTGAAAAAATTAACGCCAATTTAGGTTGGATTGGAAATTTAAAATCTGACGGCAGACCGATTTTAGGATTAGATGCTAAAGAACTGGCAAAAACTGTTTTAAATATTTCTAAGGATTGTTTAATAGTGCCAGCCCATGCTTGGACGCCATGGTTTTCGATTTTTGGTTCCAAATCTGGTTTTGATTCAATTGAAGAATGCTTTGAGGATTATTCAAAATATATCTATTCTATAGAAACAGGTCTTTCTTCTGATCCGGCAATGAATTGGCGGCTTTCCGCTTTAGATAAGATTACTTTAATAAGTAATTCAGATGCTCATTCTCCGGGTAAAATTGGCAGAGAAGCAAATGTTTTTGATACAGAAATTAGCTATTCCGCGATTATTGAAGCGATAAAATCAAAAAATCCGGAAAAATTTCTTTATACAATTGAATTTTTCCCCGAAGAAGGTAAATATCATTATGACGGACACAGAATTTGCGATATAAGTTTATCTCCTCAAGAATCAAAAAAATATAATAATATATGTCCTAGGTGCGGAAAACCTTTGACTATTGGTGTTCTAAATCGAGTCGAACAGTTAGCTGATAGGGAAGAAGGTTTTAAGCCAGAAAAAACACCATCTTTTAAAAGCTTGATCCCTTTGGGCGAAATAATTGCCGATGCTTTAGGAGTTATGACTGCTTCTAAACAAGTTGTAGAGCAATATAATAATTTAATTAAAAAATTTGGGAGCGAATTTAAAATTTTACTTGAAGCTTCCCCTCAAGAATTAGAAGCCGCTACTTTACCAGAGATTGCAGAAGGGATTGTAAGAGTTAGAGAAGGAAAGGTTTCTATTGAGCCGGGATATGACGGTGTTTATGGAAAAATCAGGATTTTTAATCAAGGAGAACAAAAAGTTGTTTCAAAACAAAAAACATTGTTTTAAAAATTAACACCCTTCATCTTTTTATTCATAAAAAGGTAAAGGCTTGACAAGTTGAAATAATTTTGCTAAGATTAATTCAGCCAAATAAGTCGTATTTAGAGTTTTCAATCCTTTAAAAAGGAATTTGGACAGCTAAAGTATCTTAAATTTAAGCTTTCGTTTTTAGAAATAGAAATTGAAGGCTAAGTTAAGTAGGGCGGCTTAGAGGTAAAAGGTCGCTTTTAAATTTAATAGCCCGAGGAATTACAAATTTAATCGAATTAAGATTATATTTATAGTTCAGGGTAGTAATATGGCCTTCAAGAAATTTGATCGTCCGGAAGGAGGATTCGCTCCTCGCCAGATGTTTCAAGGAGATTGGAAATGCGCTGATTGCGGAGCAGCAATAACTGAACTCCCATTTCAGCCCTCAGCCGACAGACCGATTTATTGTCGAGACTGTCACGCTAAAAGGAGAAGTCAATTCAGACGCTAATCTCAAATTAAACAAAAAGCCCCCGAGTGGGGGCTTTTTGGTACAAAAATTTTTAGTCTGAAACTTGACATATTATATTGGAGTAATAAAATAAACTGTTAAGGTTCTTAAATATATGACGTACCACACTGAAAAATTTTATTTAACTGAAGAAGGACTAAAAAGGCTTAAAAAAGAATACGAAAACCTTCAAAAAATAACCCAATTAAAGATTCGAGAAAATATCCCAGAGATTTTTCATTCAGAAGAATTAAATCCCGAATACTTAGCCTATCAAGAAGATAATGAATTATTACAGTCGAGGTTAGCCGACCTGAAAAATATTCTTAAAAACGTTATTTTAATAAAAACTCCAGATAAAAAAGAGCAAAATATTATTAATTTAGGAGCCGAGGTTTTGGTGGGGATGGATGGTAGAAAAGAAGAATTTAAAATTTTAGGTTCGCTAGAAGCAAGCCCTTCTTCAAATATAATTAGCAATGAATCTCCTGCTGGTAAAGCTCTTTTGGGGCATAAGGTCGGTGATATAATAACTATTCCGTCGGCGAGAAAAACAGTTTTCAAAATATTAAAAATAAAATACGCATAAATAGCGTTAAAAACGTCTTTTGTAATAAAGTCCCTTTTAGGGAAGGTTTTAAATTTTGAGACCCCCTTTGTAAATAAAGTTGATATGTCGGGCGAGTCTTGATATAATGTGTCTTAGTTATGAAAAAATCATTAAAAAGAAGAATTTCGCCCACTCCGAAAACCTTATTTTCTTTGAAAATCGGCAAAGGAATCACTATTGGCGAGATTGTCAAAAAATATCCTAAAACTACCTCCGTTTTTATCGATTATGGCCTTCATTGTATAGGCTGCCCCGTAGCTTTAAGCGAAACGGTCGAAGAAGCAACTAAGGTCCATAAAATCGACCTTAAAAAATTTCTTAACGATTTAAATAAAGCAGCAAAATGAAAAAATTTTTGCTTTTTTTATTTTCTTTTTTAATTGGAGGCGGTCTTTTTTGGTGGATTCTTAAAACAGTAGGGTGGGGGCAGATTTGGTTGGTTTTCAAAACTTTTTCTATTCAATCCGGAATAATAATTTTAGCTCTGACAGTCGCCTCTGTTTTAATTAGGTCCTGGAGATGGAAAACAATTTTGAAAAGCCAAGGGTATAATATTCCCGTTTTAAAGGTTCTTGAATATTATATTTCCGGTAATTCGATATCTTTCTTAATGCCGATGGTGATTTTTGGAGGAGAGATTTTCCGAGGATATGATTTAAAAGACAAGTATTCAATGCCCTGGTCAAAATCAATTGCCTCTGTAATTATAGACAGGATTTTAGAAATAACGATTTATTCTATAATTATAATTTTAGGAGTAATATTTTTTATCTGTAGAGCGAATTTCCCATCTAAAGAGATGGGATTAATTATTTTTTTAATTGTTTTTATAATTATTGTTTTAATGGCCATTTTTTACTTTAGAAGCTTTAGAAAAAAAAGCATCATACCATTCTTTTTCAAAAAGAAAAACGGCACAAATTCTACAAATCCAGAAACAGTGGTTGAAATAGAAAAAGAGATTTTAAAATATTTTAGGCCGAAAGAAAAAACAATGTGGGAGGGTTTCGGCTTTACCGTTTTAAGCGAAACAGCATTATTATTTAGAACAATCCTTTTAATTTTATTCTTCGGTAAAAGCATCGGTATTTTATCTGCGGTTTCTATTCTTGGATTTTCATCTATAGCAACCCTTCTGCCAATTCCGGCAGCCATTGGTTCTCACGAGGCTGTTCAAACATTCGTTTTTACCGGATTAGGTTTGGGGGCAGGCGCTGCGACTGCTTTTACAATGATTTTAAGGGGAGCTGATTTGGTAGTTGCCCTTTTTGGAGTTGTATTTTTATTTAGATTTGGTTTTCAATTCGCCCAACTAAAACTAAACAATAATAAACATGAAGAATTGGGAGATCGCCAAAATTCTTTATGAGATAGCGAGCTATTTGGAAATGGAAGGAGTGGCTTTTAAGCCTTATGCTTATGAGAAGGCGGCCATTACCTTAGAAACCTTAGAAGAAGATGTCGAAGAAATTTATAAAAAAGGAGGGTTAAAAGCCTTAGAAGATATTCCTGGCGTAGGAAAAAGTATTGCTGAAAAAATTGAAGAATATTTAAAAACCGGAAAAATAAAATATTACGAAAGTTTAAAAAGGAAAATGCCAATAAATATAGAAGAACTAATCGCTGTTGAGGGGATGGGACCGAAAAAGGTAAAAGTTTTATATCAAAAATTAGGGATTAAAAACTTAAAAGAATTAGAAAAAGCAGCTAAAGTCCCATAAAATTGCGACTTTGTTTGGTTTTGGCGAAAAAACAGAAAAAAATATTTTAGAAGGAATTGATTTTTTAAAAAGAAGCAAAGGCAGATTTCTTTTGGGAGAATTTTGCCAAAGGTTAAAGAAATTTTTGAAAGATTAAAAAGTTTAAAAGAAATTGAAAAAATTAGCGTTGCTGGTTCTGTTCAGAGAATGAAAGAAACAATTGGCGATGTTGATATTTTAATATCCACAAAAAATCCTAAAAAAATAATGGATTTTTTTGTTTCTTTGCCGGGCGTTGTGAAAATTTGGGGAAAGGGTCCAACCAAATCTTCTATCAGAATGAAAGAAGGATTTGATGTTGATTTAAGGGTGGTGCCGAAAAAATAATTACGGTTCTGCCTTGCAATATTTTACTGGTTCAAAAGAACATAATATTGCCACAAGAAAGATTGCTATTGAAAAAGGCTTAAAGCTTAATGAATACGGAGTTTTTAAAGGGCAAAAATGATTGCCGGTAGAACGAAGAAGAAGTTTATAAAGCCCTTGGTCTTCCTTGGATTGAGCACCAGAACTTAGAGAAAACCAGGGAGAAATTGAAGACGCCCTAAACGGATAAACTTCCCAAATTATTATTATCAAGGATATAAAAGGCGATTTACATTGCCATTCCAATTGGGACGGCGGAGAGAATTCAATTGAAGAAATGGCAGAAGCGGCTATAAAAATGGGTTATGAATATATTGGGATTTCCGACCATACAAAATTTTTAAGAATAGAGCATGGTTTAGATGAAAAACAATTACTGCCAGCAAAGAAAAGAAATAGATAAATTAAATTGAAAGTTTAAGTCCCAAAGTTTAAAATTCAGAATTTTACAGGGCTGTGAAGCCAATATTTTAAATGATGGTTCAATTGATATTAAAGACGAAGTTTTAAAAAAACTGATTATGTTATTGCCGGCGTTCACTCCAGTTTTAAAATGGAAAGAGAAAAAATGACAGAAAGAATAATAAAAGCAATGAAAAATCCGAATGTTGATATAATTTCTCATCCAACCGGAAGAATTTTAAAGAAAAGAGATGAATATGAAATTGATTTTGATAAAATTTTAAGAGTGGCAAAAAAAACAAAAACGATTTTGGAAATTAATGCTTATCCGGAAAGATTAGATTTGAATGACAAAAATATCAAAAGAGCAAAAGAAGCGGGAGTAAAAATGGTGATTAATACCGACTCCCACCATAAAGACCAATTGCGTTTTATGGAATTTGGAATTGCCCAAGCCAGACGGGGTTGGGCGGAGAAAGAAGATATAATTAATACTCACCATTAGATAAATTATTAAAATATTTTCATTAACATATGGAAAAATCAGTTGGCGCTATAATTTTTAAAAAAGAAAATAATTTAATTAAATATTTATTATTACATTATCCCAGAGGATCCCGAAGAGGAAAGCCTTATTGGGATTTTCCAAAGGGCCATATTGAGAAAGGAGAGACGGAAGGGAAAACGATGAGAAGAGAGATTATAGAAGAAACAGGGATAAAAGACATTAAAATTATTCCTAAATTTAGGGAAGTAATAAAATATTTTTTTAAATGGAAAGAAAAAACAATTTTCAAAATAGTTGTTTTTTACTTAGTTGAGACCGCAGAAGAAAGGATTAATATATCCACAGAGCATATGGGATATAAGTGGCTAAAATATGAAGAAGCTTTAAAACAATTAACTTTCGACAATGCCAAAGAAATTCTTAAAAAAGCAAACGAATTTCTCTCAAAAAGTATATAAAGTTGTCAGGAAAATTCCCAAAGGAAAAGTTTTAACTTATAAAGAAGTAGCGAAGCTTGCCGGTAAGCCTCAGGCCTGGCGGACAGTGGGGAATATTTTAAATAAAAATCGCGATCCTAAAATCCTTGTCATCGAGTAATAAAAGCAGATGGAAGTATCGGTGGATACAATCGTGGCACAAAAAAGAAGGAGTATTTACTAAAAAAGGAAGGCGTGGTAGTAAAAAATAGGAGGGTTTTAAATGAACAAAAAATATAGAAAGGAGAGAAATATTAATGAAACAATTAGAAGCATTAGTTATTAAGCTTGAAGAAATCATACCTCTAGTAAAAGATATTGAAAAAGATTCTCCATTTATTCTTCTAGGATTAAGCAAAAAGGCTAAAAGAAAGAAAGTAGAGAATCTTGATAAAACTATTACTTTTCTTTTCAGAATCAGCAACGCGATTAATGCTACTAATGCCGCTCTTTATAAAACAAGAGAAATAGGACGGTTGATGAAAGAGTTAAAATAGAAAAAATTATAGATACTAAAAAGGCCGCACCATAAAATGGTCGGCCCTTTTTCTATTTTACAATTTTAGATTTTCACTTTTTCAACTATCTTTTCAAAAATTTCGGGATGGTTTTGGGCGAGTTGGGATAATATTTTCCTATCTAATTCAATTTTATTTTTCTTTAAACCAGCGATAAATTTACTGTAAGAAATTCCTTGCTGTCGGCAAGCAGCATTAATTTGAATATTCCACAGTTTTCTAAACTCTCTTTTTTTAGCTTTTCTGTCTCTATAAGCATATTCCCAGGCATGATGCAAGGCATCTTTCGCTGCCTTATATTTTGATTTTCTTCCCCAACGAAAACCTTTAGCATATTTTAGCAAATGCTTTCTGCGTTTGTGAGCGATTTTTCCGCGCTTGATACGAACCATTGATTTTAATGAATTAACTTTTTAATTCTTTTAACTTCCGCCGGCGAAACTGCGACCCATTTTCGCATTTTTCTTATTCTTTTGCTGGATTTTTTCGCTCGGGCATGATCAAGACCGGTAAGTCTTCTGAAGATCTTACCGTTTTTTGTAATTTTGAAACGTTTTAAAATTGATTTTCGGGTTTTCATGGAATTACATTTTTGTGATAATCATTGAAAAACCTCTCATTTCTTTTTTCAGATCCCTTTCAATTTTTATAGGGATTAATTTATCTAAGCCTTCCAAAAATTGTCTGATCTTTTCTTTGGCAAAATCAAAATGAGCTTTTTCCCTTCCCCTTAAAACCATTTCTACTCTGACGCCATTTCCTTCTTTTAAAAATTTTTCCGCAAGCTTTGCTCTAATTTCCAAATCATGTGGAGAAATTCCAAAAGAAAGCCTTATTCCTTTTAACTCTCCGCCCTTTTGTTTTTTCGCTTCTTTTTCTTTCTTTTCAAGAGAATAAAGATATTTTCCATAGTCCATTATTTTACAAACTGGCGGTTCTACTTTTTCAGTAACCTGAATTAAATCTAAATTGCGCTCCCTAGCTATCTGGAGCGCTTCTCCCAACGGAAGAATGCCAAGTTGTTTTCCGGTTTCGTCAACAACTCTAACCTGATTAGCCCTTATTCGATTGTTTATGAATGGTCTTAAAATATTAGTGGAGTGAAACGTACGAAAGTATTTTATAATTTCTACTTTCCTACAACGTAAAAATTTTCAATTTTATACGTTGTGGAGGCGAGGGGATTTGAACCCCTATCCGAAAAGTTCGCCAAAATATTTCTACAGATTTGGTCCAGTTTGAAAGAGATATAAAATTAAAATTGGACAAAAATTTTTATACCTTGAATCCGATGAACTTTCAATAGTTCTTCTCAGATCTACAAAAGAACTACTTATCTCGCTGATTATAACACCTACTTTCGCCTAGCGAGAATCCGCGGGTAGATGCTGCTTTAAGCTAAAGCTAAAGCAGGTTGAGAAAATAAGTTTTTGGCACTTATTTTTGTTACTAGAAGTTTAACGAGTTTCTAGTACACTCGACCTGCATATTTTGACAAAGATTTCCGTCGAATCCTTGCGCCCCCTTAATATTTTTTTAATTCTCGTTCAATTTCTCTTTCTGTTTCTCTTTTTTTAATTAACTCTCTTTTGTCGGCTTTTTTTCTGCCCAAAGCCAATCCAAATTCTAATTTTATTTTACCTTTTTTAGTATATACTTGAAGAGGCAATAAAGTCAAGCCTTTCTGTTTGATTTTGCCGATTAAAGAGCTGATTTCTTTTTTCTTTAAAAGAAGCTTTCTGGAGCGCAGGGGATCGTAATCGCCGCTGACATTTTTGGGTTGGTAGGGCGGAATAGTCGCATTTATCAGAAAAAACTCCTCATTTTTCGGCACAACATAAGAACCGGCTAAGTTGATTCTGCCCGCCTTAATTGATTTTACTTCCTGGCCGATTAAAACAATTCCCGCCTCGAATTTATCTAGGATTTCATAGTCGAAAAATGCCTTTTTATTTTCAGAAAGAATTTTCATTCTTTAATTTTACTCTAAAATAAGATAAACTAAAAGAAGCATGATAAGAAGAGAAATCAAAAATTTAATTGAAAAAACGATAAAAGAACTTCTAAAAGAAGATAGTTTTTGGATGGATTATTCCAGAAATTAAGGTTAATCGATCTTGCAGAAACGAGAGTTTTGGCGATTATGCATCAGCTATGCTTTTGATATTGCTAATGATCTGGAAAAAAACCCCCTTAGATACATTGCAAGATTACTGAGCTTCATTTTGATAAAAGTGTTAGAATTTTAGAAAAAATTGAAATAGTTAATAATGGCTTTATTAATTTTTTTATTTCAAAAGAATATTTGCAAAAACAAGTTCGGAGAAATTTTGAAACAAAAAGAAAAATTCGGTGATTTGAAAATCGGAAAAGGCCAAAAAATAAATATTGAATTTTGTTCGGCAAATCCCACAGGTCCTTTGCATTTAGGCCACGGCCGCGGCGCTTTTTGGGGAGATGTTCTATCTAATGTTTTTGAAAAGGCAGGTTATAAAACAACAAGAGAATATTTTATCAATAATTATGGTAAGCAAATTTTATTACTTGGACAATCAATAGAAGCGCGCTATCAAGAACTTTTAGGGAAGCCAGTAGAAATTGGAAAAGATTTTTATATGGGCGAATATATAAAAGAAATAGTAACCAGATTATAAAGAAGAATAAAACAAATATTTAAAATTATCAAATGAAGAAAGAATTAAAATTTTTACAGAATTTGGGTTCGAAAAAATTATTTGAGAAGATAAAAACGCTTTTGGAAAAAGTTGGAGTAAAATATGATATTTGGTTTTCAGAAAAAGAATTATATAAGAAAAATTTAGTGAAAAAACGATTGAGAAATTAAAAAAGAAAGATTTTACTTATGAAAAATGAAGGAGCTTTATGGTTTAAATCCAGCGAATTCGGCGATGATAAAGACAGGGTTTTAGTTAGAGCGGATGGCGAGCCGACTTATTTTGCTTCTGATATTGCTTATCATCTTGATAAAGTTTCTAGAAAATATGATTTAATGATTAATGGCTGGGGTGCAGATCATTTTGGTTATAAACCTCGGCTAATGGCAGCAGCGAAAGTTTTCGGATTTGATAATAAATTAAAAATTATCATTGGGCAGTTTGTCCGATTGTTGAAAAAGGTAAAGAAGTAAAAATGAGCAAAAGGGGAGGAACTTTTGTTACTTTGGAAGAGTTAATTAATGAAGTTGGTCCAGATGTCGCCAGATTTTTCTTTTTAATGAAATCAATAGATACTCATATAGATTTTGATTTGGATTTGGCAAAACAGCAGTCAGAGAAAAATCCAGTTTATTATATTCAATATGCACATGCTAGGATATGCAGTATTCTTAAGAAAAGCGAAAAGCGAAAAGCGAAAAGCGAAAAATTATGACTTATTAAATCATCCGAGCGAATTGGAACTTATTAAACAATTAATTAGATTGCCGGAAATTATTGAAGATACGGCAAAAGATTATCAGATTCAGCGAATTCCTCAATACGCTTTGGATTTAGCGACCTCTTTTCATCAATTTTATCGCGATTGCCAAGTTATAAGCGAAACAGAAGGATTAAATAAAAACCGTCTTAATTTAATTTTGGTGACTAAAATAGTGCTAAAAAACACTTTTGATTTAATGGGTATTTCTGCGCCGGAAAAAATGTAAAAGAATAAACAAAAGTTATTTTAAAAATATGAGATTAAAAAATCACTATTTTATTTTGCGGCACGGAGAAAATGTTTATCAGGTTGAAAAAAAAGGATATATCTATCCCTCAAAAGACAGCAAATTGATTAAATCTGACAAAAAAAGGGAAAAAGCAAGTAAAAAAAAGCTTAAAGGAAATAAAAAAGAAAGAGATAGATTTTATTTATTCTTCTGATTTTTACAGAACAAAAGAAACCGCTGATATTGCTTCAAAAAAATTAGGCATAAAGAAAGTAAATTTTGATAAAAGGTTACGAGATATAAATTTTGGGATATTTCATGGTAAACCAAAAGAAGAATTTTATAAATTCATAGGCTATAAAAAAAGAAAGTTTTCTAAAAAACCTCTAAGGGGGAAAGTTGGGACGATCTTAAAAAAAGAATGTTAAGTTTTATAAAAGAAATTGATAAGCAATACACAAATAAAAAAATCTTAATTATTAGCCACGGAGATCCTCTATGGATGTTGGAAGGAATAATAAAAGGATTAAATAATCAGGAAATTTTAGATGAAATTTTTTTAAAGAAAAATTATATTAAAGTTGGCGAATTGAGAAAAATTAATTAATATGGATTTAAATTTTCCAAAAATCGAGGAAAAAATATTAAAATTCTGGCAGGAAAATAAAATTTTTGAGAAAAGCATAAACAACGGTCTAAAAACCGCAATTTTGTTTTTTATGAAGGACCGCCAACAGCCAATGGTAAGCCGGGAATTCACCATGTTTTAGCCAGAGTCTTTAAAGATATAATTTGCCGCTATAAAACAATGCAGGGTTTTAAAGTCATAAGAAAGGCCGGTTGGGATACTCATGGTTTGCCGGTAGAATTGGAGGTTGAAAAAGAATTGGGCATCAAAATCAAAACCAGAAATTGAAAAATATGGAATCGCTGAATTTAACAAAAAATGCAAAGAATCAGTTTGGCGATATAAAGAAGAATGGGAAGGAATTGACAAAAAGAATCGGTTTTTGGCTTGATTTAGAAAACCCTTATATTACCTATGAAAACAGAATATATTGAAACTTTTTGGTGGATTATAAAACAAATTTGGAAAAAAAACTGCTTTATAAAGATTATAAAGTTGTTCCTTATTGCCCAAGATGCGGAACCTCTTTATCTTCAGCATGAAGTTGCTCAGGGATATGAAAAAATAAAAGAAAATTCTATTTATGTGAAGTTTCCTGTTAAAAACCAGCCCAATACTTATTTATTAGTTTGGACAACAACTCCTTGGACTTTGCCCGGCAATGTAGCAGTGGCGGTAAATCCAGAATTCGTTTATGTAAAAGTAAAATTAAACAATGAATATCTAATTTTAGCCAAAGAAAGAATTGAAGCGAGCGGTATCAATGGAGAAATAGAAAAAGAATTTAAAGGAAAAGATTTACTTGGTTTAGAATACGAACCATTATTTGATTTTGAAAAACCAGACAAAAAAGCTTATTTTATAATTTCCGGCAATTTTGTTTCTTTAGAAGAAGGAACTGGATTAGTTCATATTGCTCCAGCTTTTGGAGAAGACGATATGACAGTTGGCAAAGAAAATAATTTGCCGGTTATTTTAAACGTTGATGAAGAAGGAAAATTTAAACAGAAGTTAAAAATTGGGCAGGAATGTTTGTAAAAGATGCTGACCCTCTGATTATTGAAGACCTTAAAAAAAGAAACCTTCTTTTTAAAGAAGAATTATATGAACATGATTATCCTTTTTGCTGGAGATGTGATTCACCACTTTTGTATTACGCCAAAGAAAGCTGGTTTATAAATATGCAGAAGGTTAAGAAACAACTGATAGAGAATAATCAAAAAGATAAACTGGATTCCTGCTCATTTAAAAGAAGGCAGATTTGGGGAGTGGCTAAGAGAAATAAAAGACTGGGCATTGTCGAGAGAAAGATACTGGGGAACACCTCTTCCAATTTGGGAATGTGATAAATGCAATGAAAAAATCTGTATTGGGAGTATTGAAGAATTAAATCAAAAATCGCAAAAAAAAATTGAAGATTTACACCGTCCTTATATAGATGAAATTACATTTAAATGTCAAAAAGTGCGACGGAAAAATGCAGAGAGTTCCCGAAATTATTGATTGTTGGTTTGATTCAGGAAGTATGCCTTTCGCTCAATATCATTATCCTTTTGAGAATAAGAATTTAATAGACAAAAAAGAACAATTTCCCAGCTGAATATATTTCCGAAGCAATTGACCAAACTAGGGGATGGTTTTATACGCTTTTGGCAATTTCAACTTTGCTTGGTTTCGGTGCGCCATATAAAAATGTTATTTCTTTGGGGCATGTTTTAGATGAAAAGGGAGAAAAAATGTCCAAATCAAAAGGAAATATTGTTGATCCTTGGAATATGATTGAGAAATATGGTGCAGATGCTGTTCGATGGTACTTTTTTACCATAAATCAGCCGGAGAATCAAAATTATTCGCTGAAAAATATGTTGCGGAATCTTTAAGAAAATTTATTATCACTTTTTGGAACTGTTATTTATTTTTAGACATCTCATAAAGGAAATTTTAAAAGCAAACCAAAAATCCGAATTAATCACCGAATTTCAATATTTTAGACAATATTAATAGATGGATTATTTCAAAATTAAATGGCCTAATTTCAAGAAACAACTGATTATCTTGATAAATACGATATCATCAACGCCGCCCGCTCAATAGAGAAATTTATTATTGAAGATTTTTCCCAGTGGTATATCAGAAGATCACGCAGAAGATTTAGGCCAGAAAGCGAAGAATTTGGTGAAGTCTCGTCGGTTTTACAGTATTTATTTTCAAATCTTACTAAACTAACAGCCCCGTTTACCCCATTTTTAAGCGAGGAAATTTATCAGAAAATTTCCAACAACGAAAACTTAAATTCAGTTCATTTGGAAAATTGGCCGAAAGTAGAGAAAAAATTCATTAGACAAAAAATTAGAGGAAAAAATGAAAAGGTAAAAGAAATTGTTGCTTTGGCTTTGGCTGAAAGGGCGAAAGCGGGAATTAAAGTAAGACAACCCCTCACTTCGCTTAAAATCCGAAATCCTAAATCCGAAATCCGAAATGAGAATGAATTATTAGATTTGATAAAAGAGGAAGTAAATGTAAAAGAAATAATTTTTGATGAAAAAATTGAGAAAGAAATTGAATTAGATACTAAAATTACAGATGAGCTAAAAGAAGAAGGAATTATAAGAGAAGTTATTAGGAATATTCAAGGGATTAGAAAAGAAACCGGATTGAAGCCGGAAAATCGGATTTTAATTTATTATGTGACAGAATCTTCCTTAAGTGGTGTTTTAGAAAAAAACCGTACTTTTATCACTAAAGAAACCTTAACTGAAAATTTAAGAACGCTTCCAATAGGAGGAGCTGATTTTGATGTTGAAAAGGAAATTTATATTGACGGAAGAAAATTATGGTTAGGAATTAAAAAAGTCTAATAAAATGTTTATCCATTATCGGACAAAAGGGGTTATTTTAGACAAAAAAGACAGGGGGGAAGCGGATCAGTTATTTACGGTTTACACTAAAGATTTTGGAAAATTAGAAATTTTAGGAAGGGCGATTAGAAAAATTAATTCAAAACTAAGGGCCGGTACGGCTGTTTTTTATTTATCAGATATTGAATTTATACAAGGAAAGGCATTTAAAACTCTAACCGATGCAACTCTAATTGAAAAATTTGATAATCTAAAAAAAGATTTAAGAAAACTGAAAACCGCTCATCAAATTAGTGAAGTTTTTAATGGATTAGTGAAAGGTCAGGAAAAAGACGACGACCTTTGGAAATTGTTAAATGAAACTATCGCCGAATTAAACAATGTTCAACCAGTCATTTCTAATTTACAATTGTTGTTTTACTATTTTCTTTGGAATCTTGTTTCTATTCTCGGCTACCAACCAGATTTCTATTATTGTTCATTATGCCAAAAAAAATTAACACCTGAAAAACTTTACTTTAATCCAAAAGAAGGAGGAATAATTTGCAATCAGTGTTTTAGAAAATTTAAAGATGGTAAAGAAATAAGCTTAAATACTATAAAAATTTTAAGAATTTTAGTTAAAAAGGACTGGAAAACATTAAACAGATTAAAAATTCAGCCAGAAGACCTAGCTTTATTAAGAATAATTTCTAATTATTTTTTATCCTTTCTTAAAAAATCAGTCGCTGAATAGATAGTTATTTTACTTGACAATGATTTTTGATATAATGAAATAAGCATGTCAAAGAAAATTAAGATTATCACTTATATTCTTGGCGGTTTGATCATAGCTTATCTTGTTTTTTCCGTAGGTGTTTATTCTGGCAAAAAAAATTCCCCGCCATCTTTAACCGTTCCGCCGCGAGAAACATCAGAAATCGTTAATGGCTGGTGGATTTTCCTCTGGGGAAATATAACTGAAATCACCCCTAATTATTTAACAATAGTTTCTGAAAATGGCACAGAAAGTGCAAAAGTTAAAATTACTCCAGCAACTATTTGCCGTTCCCAGTTGCCCGACGAAGAAGTAGAATCAAGAATGGAATCCGATCCTAGTCTTGGAGGGTATGCTCTTATTTTTGAACCAATCCAACTTTCAGATTTAAAAATAGGCGACGTTCTCAGAATTACTGCCATGGATAATGAAAATGAATATTTAGCTCTTCAGATTTCCCGGGCGATAAAACCCGAAAAATAATTTATGCCATTTTTATTACCTATTCTTTCTGGAATTTTATTAGGAGCTGGTTTTATAGCTCCTTTTTTAAATTATCTTTGCTGGATAGCTTTAATTCCGCTACTTTTCTTTATTGAGCGCGAAAATAATAGAAAGAAAATTTTTTTAGCCGGTTTTATCGCCGGTCTTATTTTTTTCAGCCAACTTTTAATTTGGTTTTTTAACGCTTTACCTTTAGAATGGGCTGGAATTGAAAATAGATTTATTGGATTTTTAACCGTATTTTTACTTTGGCTTATTCCAACTCTATTTTTATCTTTATTTATTGGTTTTTTTTCTTTAAGTCATCATTTTCTTAAAAAGGGGAAAATATTTATTATTTTTTTAACTCCTTCTCTTTGGATTATTTTAGAATATTTAAGAAGTTGGGGATTTTCGGTTTTATCTGCAGGGAACGCATCTTTAATTGGTTCTCATTGGACGTGGGGAAACCTTGGATATCTTTTAAGCCAAAATCAATTTTTTAGGAGTTGGGCCAGCTTAGGAGGAGTTTATTTGATAAGTTTTTTTATTGTTTTAGTTAATGTCTTGTTATTCCTGATTATCAAAAGAATAATAGCGCAAGAATCTCTTTCTAAAAAAATAGTTTATAGTTCTGTATTATTTATAATTATTATTTTAATTTCTTTAAGTTATTTTTTTACGCAGAGATCGGAAGAAAAAGGAGAAAAATTAAAAGTAGCTGTAATACAAACCGATTTCCCTTCTTTTTTTAATCAAAACAAAGAGACAGCTCAAAAGGAATTCCAGATAAAAACAGAGCTTTTTAAAGAAGCAATTAATTCTTCGCCGCAACCAGATATTATTATTTTTCCAGAAGACAGTCGTTTTTTAACAAATGAAAATTTTGAGAAATTATTAAATGAAACAAACCCTCAAAAAGATATTTTAATAATTGATTCCAGCCGAACCGAAACTCCACAAGGCATAAAGTCAATAATCACTTTTTTTGATACAAAAAATGGAGTCCTTGTTTTCCAAGAAAAACTTTCTTTAGCTCCGCTCGGGGAATATCTGCCTTATATAATTAAATGGGCGCCTTTGATTTTTAATAAAAACTGGGTAAAAAAATTTGAGGAATCGCGAGGGTATCAAAAAGGCAAAGAAGCGTCAATGGCCCCATTTAAAAATACAAAAATCGGCGGATTTTTATGTTCCGAAATTCTTTCAGCTGATCTTTACCGAAAATTAGCAAAAAATAGCGAAATTTTATTTAACATGGGAAGTCATAGTTTCGCCCACGGTTCCCAAATTTTAAATTCCCAGATTGAATCAATGGCGCGGTTAAGAGCCGCAGAAAACGGCCGTTATTTAATTAGGGCTACAAACCAAGGTCTTTCTTATATTATTAATGATAAGGGAAATTTTATTACAAAAAGCAACAAAATCGGCAATCAGGTTTTATACGGCGAAGTTTTTTCTAAAAAAGAAAAAACTCCCCACACTAAATATGGTGACTGTATTTTGATTTTAGCTTTAGGAATCGCTATTTTCACAACTATTGACAAATTTAGAAAAAAGGAGTATAATTAGGATAGGAGTGAAAGTCTGTTCTTCTAAAACTTCATAAGACTAACTCTAAAAAAACGAAAGGAGGAAATAACATGAAAGTTAGCCATGCAATAAATATTTGTTTAGCAGTAGTGCTTGTCGTAGTCGCGTTGGTTGGATTTGTACATATTCAAGAAAAAAATAAGACAATCAACCAATTAACCACTGACCTAAAGAACTCAACATTAAAATATCCAACGGCTAGCGATATCGCTAACCTTGCCGTAGAGTATTCTAAGGAAACTAAGGAGGGGTTAAGGTCCGATGTCGCAACCCAAAAATTCCTCTCATTTGCGCTAAAGAGGGGCTTCCACGCGGGAGCTGTAGCTGTAGGGTTCGCGAGAGCAACCTATTATGCTACATATTTTATAGTCATAGATGAGAAAGGTCACAAAAAAGAAGTTTTTTTAAACAGCTACGATACAAAATTTCTAAACCTAAAACTAGGAACACACTTCTCTGAAGAAAATGGCCACGGTTTACTTACTGATGAAAGTGGTAACGTGGTGGACGACAAAATAACTGCTATATCAAAACTTTTCTGGTAACACTTTTCTAGTCATTCCTCGAGACCGGGCCTTAAATAAGCTCGGTCTTACTATTTCTTTAAATATTTCCCCCATATATTTACTTGACAGCTCTTTTTGATATAATGGAATTAGGATGAAATTTAATTTTTAAACTATGAAAAAAATCAACTTTCTCTTAGTTATTTTCTCTGTTGCTTTCACCTCTTTAGTCATACTTTTTTCTCCCGCTGCAATGGTTTTAGCTACCGGCGGAGGGAGCAGCGGAGATACAAGTGCTTCTGCCACTAGTTCTAGCAGTGGTATAAGCAATGCTATTGCTGCCGCTGTTCAGGCCGTAGTCAGTGGTGTAACCACCGTTGTTCAGGCTATAAACAATGCTTACGGCCAAGTACTCGGTTACAGTAACATGGTCTGTAACAACAGTGCCAGCGGGGACTACATCAACAAGCTACACAATGACTGGTCCTGGACAAGGCCAATATCATTTTCAATAGGGGGAGGAACCACACATGTTGAAGCTACGGCAACTACTCAAAGCGCTCCCCAAGTTGGTCAAAGTATTATAGTCAATACTCCAAATGGTCCAGTGACCGGAACAATACAATATGTTGATGCTATAAGCGGCAATCATGCCGTCGTTACCGTACTCTCCTCAAGTGGTCTTGTAACTACAGGGATAACTATATCAAACTCTATGGCGGCGGCGGTGGACAGTGGAGGAGGCGGTACGGTGGAGCCGTTCATGTACCTGTTCAGAGACCGTCCCTTCAGGTTATTGTGTCTATGGAAATTGTCTTATGACAGAATATGAATCGCGGGTAGATCCGATTTATGGATGCACCGACACTGGTGCAATAACCGTAATGGTTTTGTGTTGCTCCCTGTCATCATCATCTGGGTCATGTACCGTAGTCCAGTACCAGCTGTTCAGCAACAATTCCCGCAGGCTATTGCTCATACGGAAGCTGTACAACTACAGGAGTAGCATATACCTGCAAAGGCGTCGGGCCGAATGGATGTGTTGCTTATTGTGCCAGCATAGGAGGTACTTGCGCAAATCCTGGCCCCTGTCCTGGTGGAGGGTCCGCCGACTATCCTTGTACATATTACGTAGAAGCTTTTATGTGCAGATGCCAACATACCAACAACCGTTTCTGGCTATTGTATTAAACCCTGCAACCGGCCTCCCACAGCCACAAACCTTTACAGAGACGACTGCGACTGGTGCGCCAATCCCTTCCAATTCAGAATGAACTGGACCTTCTCAGACCCAGACAGTGACACCCAAGGAGCAAAACAAGTCCAAGTCTCTCCCAATTCAAGCTTCACAACCATAACCTTTGACTCAGGAAAAGTATCAAACGATATCCCAGCATATTCCATCCCAGCCACAGGCTCAGGACTACAATTCAACAACACATATTACTGGAGAGTAAAGGTCTGGGATCCAGCAGGCCTGAGCTCAAGCTGGATAACCTCTTCCCAAACCCTTAATACTCCACCCAACGAATATCCCACTCCTGCCTTTACCGCCAATCCCCCAAGACCAGCCAAAAACCAATCAACCCTGTTTGCTGACGATTCAACAGGAGCCACAGATATTGCCAAATGGTCCTGGACTTTCCAAGACGCCAATCCCTCAAACTACGTCACCACCAACCCTTCAAAGAAAAACCCGATCGCCATCTTCACCTCAGAGGGCATCAAACTAGTCAACCTGACTGTCTGGGACGCTAATAACAACTCCTGCTCTATCACTAAAACCATTAACGTCGGCATCTTCGCTCCTGTCTGGCAGGAGATTGTGCCGTGGTAGGTTTAATTTCTAGGTTATAGGTTTTTAATAATTTAGAGAACCGTCCTTCGATAAGCTCAGGGCGGTTTTATTTTCCGCCTTATTTTGTTATACTAATTTAATGATGCGCAAGGTCGTTATTTTTTTAATAATTTTGTTAGTAATTGCAGGAGCAATTGGTTTTTGGTATTACCAGAGAAATGCTTTTTCTAAAGAAGTTTTGAAATTAGAGATCCTGGGACCGGAAGAAATAACAATGGGCGATGAAGTGGAATATTTAGTAAAATACAAAAACACTGGCCAGATTACTTTAGAAGAAGCGAAATTAATTTTTGAATATCCGGAGAATTCTTTACCTTCAGATAATAATAGTTCAAGGGTTGAAAAAAAACTGGAAGATATTTATCCCGGCAAAGAAGAAACGATATCTTTTAAGGGAAGAATTTTAGGAAAAGAAAATGAAGTAAAAACTGCCAAAGCTTGGCTAAATTTCCATCCGAAAAATTTAAAAGCATTTTTTGAATCTTCAACCACTCGGACCTCAACAATCAAATCAGTTCCCTTAACTTTTGAATTTGATTTAAGTTCGCGGGCGGAAAGCGGACGGGAAATAAATTTTTCTTTGAATTATTTTTCAAACTGCGATTTACCTCTTTCCGATTTGGGCATTAAAATGGAATATCCTGGCGGTTTTGAATTTATCAGCTCCAATCCCAGGGCTATGGAAAAAACTGACTGGGAAGTTCCTCTTTTAAATAAAACCGAGGGAGGAAGAATAGAAATTACGGGCAGGTTGGGAGGAGAGCTTTTTGAACAAAAAGTTTTTAAGGCCAATTTAGGAATTTGGAAAGATAACCAGTTTATCGTATTAAAAGAAGCCCAAAAAGGAGTAGAAATTATAAAGCCCTCAATCTATATTTCCTCTCAAATCAACAGTTCACCGAATTACGTTGCGTCGTTGGGAGATTTATTATATTACGAAATATTTTTCAGAAATATTGGAGATAAGCCTTTTGAAAATTTATTTTTAGCCGTTCAATTAGATGGCCAGGCTTTTGATTTAGATAGTTTAAGGGTGGATAACGGCGAACACAAAGAAGGGGAAAATACTATTTTATGGGACGGTCGTTCTTTTTCTCCACTCCGCTTTTTGGACGCGGGAGAAGAGGGAAAAGTTGAATTTTGGGTGAAATTGAAAGAAAACCTTTCTGTCGCCAGCGAAAAAGACAAAAATCCTTCAATTAAGGCCAAAGTAACTATAGGACAACTTAAGGAGGAATTTACAACAAAAATCAAATCCAAATTAGAGATTGCACAAAAGGGATTTTTTAGCGACCAAACTTTCTCAAATTCGGGTCCGGTTCCGCCGGAAGTTGGCAAAACAACCACTTATACTATTTTTTGGAAAGTTAAAAATTTCTATAACGATTTGAGAGATGTAAAAGTAAAAGGCACTTTGTCCACCCAAGTGAAGCTAACGGGCCAAATAAAACCTTCGGATACAAAATTAGTTTTTGATCAAAATAGCAGAGAAATTATTTGGGATATCGGAGATCTGTCTTGGGGAAGTGGAATTTTGAATGAAGGACCGGAAATAGCCTTTCAGATTTCTTTTACGCCTACCGCAGAACAAAGAGGACAAACACCAGATCTTATTTATGATACAAAAATTTCTGGCGAGGATATTTGGACAGAATCAACAATTGAGGTAAGAACAGCGTCAATAAATACAACTTTGCCCGATGATTCTACAATGAGCCAGCAAAAAGGCATAGTACAATAATTAATAATTTATAAAATAAGATGGAAGATTTATTAGAAAAAATTATTTCTCTTTGTAAAAGGCGCGGATTTATTTTCCCTTCTTCTGAAATTTATGGAGGGTTTGGATCTTGTTATGATTTTGGACCCTTGGGAGTAGAAATGAAAAACAATATTAAACAAGCCTGGTGGAAAGAAGTGACCAAAAAACAAGAGAATATTGTTGGCTTGGATGCCGCAATTTTGATGTCGCCAAAAGTCTGGGAAGCTTCAGGGCATTTAAGTGCGGGTTTTAGCGACGAATTAGTTGAGTGTAAATCTTGCCACCATCGGTTTAGAAAAGACTTTCTTAAAGAAGAAAAATGTCCGGATTGTAAAGGAGAATTGACTTCTCCTCGAAAATTTAATTTAATGATGAAAACTTTCGCCGGTCCCGTCGAAGAGGAAGCAGCTACAACTTATTTAAGGGCAGAAACCTGCCAGGGAATTTATATGAATTATGAAAATGTCTTGAATACTATGCGCCTTAAAATTCCCTTTGGCATTGCCCAGATTGGGAAAGCTTTTAGAAACGAAATTAACCCAAAAGATTTTATTTACCGCACTCGGGAATTTGAACAAATGGAACTTCAATGGTTTTGTCATCCAAAAGAAGCAGATAAATGGTTTGATTTTTGGAAAGAGCAAAGAATGAAATGGTATTTAAATTTAGGAATTAAAAAAGAAAATCTCCGTTTTAGGGAACACGAAAAAAAAGAGCTCGCCCATTACGCCAAAAAAGCCGTTGATATTGAATATAAATTTCCTTTCGGATGGAAAGAAATTGAAGGAATCCATAATAGAGGTGATTGGGATTTATCAAATCACGGAAAGGCGAGTGGGAAAGATTTGAGCTACTTTGACGAAGGAAAAAAAGAAAAATACATTCCTTATATCATTGAGACCTCCGGAGGCGCTGACAGAAGTTTTTTAGCTTTTTTAATTGATGCTTATAAAGAAATAGAGGGCGGGAGAACGGAAACGACCAAAGCTACAAAAGAAATTGAGATAATGTTAAATCTTTCTAAAGAATTAGCTCCAATAAAAGTGACGGTATTGCCTTTAGTAAAAAACAAACCGGATTTAGTTAAAAAAGCGAAAGAAGTTTATAATCTTTTGAAATCGCATTTTACTTGCCAATATGATGAAGTAGACTCAATTGGCAGAAGATACCGAAGACAAGACGAAATAGGAACTTTATATGCGATAACTATTGATTTCGACACCTTAAAAAACGATACTGTGACAGTTCGCGATAGAGATACAATGAAACAAGAGAGAGTGAAAGTTGAGGATTTAGTGAAATTGCTAAGAGAAAAACTTGAAAAATAACTTGAAATTTATTTTCGCGCACAGTTTATTAAAAAAGTGCGCTTTGTTTTTGTCAAAAATTTAAAGTATAATTAAAAAATATGTTTCATAAAACTACTTTAGAAAATGGTTTAAGAGTTATTACTTATCCAATGGATAATACAAAAGCCATTACGCTTTTAGTATTGGTTAAGCGCTGGTTCAAAATATGAAAGAAAAGGAAATTAATGGGATCTCTCATTTATTAGAGCATATGGTTTTCAAAGGAACAAAAAAACGGCCAAAATATTTAGATATTTCAGAGAATTAGATAAATTGGTGGTATTTATAATGCTTTTACGGGTAAGGAATTAATGGGTTTTTGGGTAAAAGTTGATTCAAAGCACCTTGATTTGTCTTGTGATATTTTATCTGACATGGTATTAAATCCTCTTGTTAGAGAAAAGGATATTGAAAAAGAGAAAAAGGCAATCATTGAAGAAATCAACATGTATTTAGATGATCCCCAGAGATATATTTTTGATCTTTGGGAAAAACTTTTATACGGCGACCAACCGGCTGGATGGTTGCTTTCAGGAGAAAAAGAAACCCTTAAAAAGATTTCTCGCAATAATATTATTAGTTATTTTAAAAATCAATTTAGAGCAAAAAATGTGGTTATCTCTTTGGCAGGAAATTTCAATAATAAAGAGGCTATTCCCAAAATAAAAAAGTTTTTCGGAAAATTTAAAAACAAAAAAACCATCATTAAAAAACCCGTCATAGAAAAACAAAAGAATCCTGAAATTTTACTTCAAACAAAAGAAACCGACCAATCTCATTTAGCTTTAGGAGTCAGGGCGTATAATATTTTTTCTCCTAAAAAATATCCGTTAGCTGTATTGGCTAATCTTTTAGGAGGAAATATGAGTTCTAGACTTTTCAATGAAATTAGAGAAAAAAGAGGAATGTCTTATTATGTCAAGACAATGACTGAAAATTATACAGATAGTGGTTATTTAGTGACCTGCGCTGGCATTGATAATAAGAGAATAGACCAAGCAATTAAAATTATTTTAAGAGAATATAAAAAATTAACGGAGAAAAAAGTTCAGAAAGACGAACTCCAAAAGGCAAAAGATAATTTAAAAGGCCGCCTTTATTTAGGTCTAGAAACTTCGGACGCTTGGTCTGTTTATTTGAGTTATCAAGAAATTCTAGAAAATAAAATTTCCACCCCAGAAGAAGAATGCAAGAACATTGATAAAGTCAGCCAAGATGATATTCTAAAAGTAGCAAGAGAAATTTTTAGGCCAAATAAATTAAATTTAGCCCTAATTGGGCCGTTTAAAGACAAAAAGAAATTTAATAAATTATTAAAATTGTGAGCGGAGCCAAATTAGATATTTCTTGGGGAACAATATTAAAAATCGGGATTGGCATCCTCTGTTTTTATCTTCTTTATTTACTTAGAAATTTGATTGTTTGGTTTGTTTTTGCTCTAATAATTTCCATTTTATTTAATCCGGCGATTGATTTCCTCCAAAGAAAAAAAGTTCCCCGTGTTCTGGGCGCAATTCTAATTTATCTTCTAATTTTCGGCATTTTTGGATTCTTAATTTATACCGTTGCTCCAACTTTCGCCACAGAAATTCAAAAATTTACTCAAAACTTCCCCCAGTATTTTGAGAAAATTGTTCCAGCTCTGAAAGGATTAAAAATTCCGGCTTTTGAAAATTTAGAAAATTTTACCGGTATTTTAGAAAATGCTTTATCTAAAGCCGGAGAAAATATTTTTAATGCCATCGCTTTAATTTTTGGAGGAATTTCCGCGACCGCTTTTGTTCTGGCTATTGCCTTTTTCCTTTCTTTGGAAGAAAGGGCGATAGAAAGAGTTTTGGCGGTTCTTTCTCCAAAGAGATATGAAGATTATCTTACCAATCTTTGGTCAAAGTGTCAGAAGAAAGTTTCAGGATGGTTTGTTTCCCGAATTTTATCCTCTCTCTTTGTAGGATTAGCTTCTCTTTTAGTTTTTAAATTATTTAAAATAGATTTTTCTTTCTCTTTGGCTTGCTTTGCCGGAATTACTAATTTTATCCCGATTCTTGGGCCAGTTGTTGCTGGCCTTGTTATTTTTATTATTGTGGCAATGACCTCTTTTACAAAGGCCATTTTTGTTATAATTGCTTTTGTTGTTTTACAACAAATTGAAGGTAGTGTTATCAGTCCGATTTTGACCAAAAAGTTCGTCGGTTTGCCTCCTGTTTTAGTTTTGCTATCTTTAGCTATCGGAGGGACCCTTTGGGGGATTTTGGGAGCAATTTTGGTTATTCCTTTGGCAGGAATTTTATATGAATTTTTACGGGATTTCTTATCGAAAAGAAAAGAGGAAAAATCAATAGAGGTGTAATATTAAAAAAAGGGAAGCGAAACTTCCCTTTTAGAATTAAAACCAAATGAAAAAGTTTTTTATTACAACCAGTATTGCTTATACTAATGCTCCTCCTCATATAGGTTTTGCTTTGGAATCAATTCAGGCAGATGTTTTAGCGCGATATCATCGGATTTTGGGCGAAGATGTTTTCTTTTTAACCGGAACAGATGAACATGGCATTAAAAATCGTAAGAGCAGCTGAAAAGGATGGGAAAACCCCGGAGAAATTTACAAATGAAATTTCTTATAAATTTAAAGAACTAAAAAATATTCTTAATCTTTCCAATGATGATTTTATAAGAACAACAGATAAAAAAAGACACTGGCCTAATGTTGAAAAAATCTGGAAAAAGTTGGTAGAAAAAGGAGATATTTATAAGAAAAAATATAAAGGATTGTATTGTGTGGGATGTGAAGCTTTTGTAAAAGAAAAAGATTTGGTTGACGGTAAATGCCCGATTCATCAAACAGAACCGGAAATTAGTTGAGGAAGAAAATTATTTTTTTAAACTTTCAAAATATGCAGAGCAGGTAAAAAAAGAAATAGAAAGTGATAAAATAAGAATTATTCCGGAAACTAGAAAAAATGAAATTTTGAGTTTTATCGATCAAGGCTAGAAGGATATTAGTTGTTTGCGTTTCAAGGCAAGAGAATTTAAAATGGGGGATACCGGTTCCCGGTGATGAAAATCAAATTATTTATGTTTGGTTTGAAGCACTAATAAATTATCTTTTTCCTGAAAAATATTGGCCGGCAGATGTTCATTGCGTCGGGAAAGATATATTCCGTTTTCACGCTTTGATTGTGGCCAGCAATGCTTTTGCTCAGATTTAGAAAGGCCTAAAAATATATTAGTTCACGGATTTATTACTTCCGACGGCCAGAAAATGTCAAAAAGCTTGGGGAATGTTGTTGATCCATTTGAGTTGGTTAAAAAATATGGCGCAGATGCTGTTAGATATTTTCTTTTAAGGGAAATTCCGTCGACTGAAGATGGTGATTTCACTTATGAAAAATTTGAGCAGAGATATAATTCTGATTTGGCGAGCGGGATTGGGAATTTGTTGCCAGAACTGTAACAATGGCTGAAAAATTAAAAATCCAAAATACAAAATCTCAAAATACAATATCAAAATTTCAAATTAGATATATTGATCAGATCGAGGAAGAAATATAAAGAACCTTAAAGAATTTAAATTTAATGAAGTTTAATTGATCGATTTGGGATTTAATCAGTTTTTGCGACAATTATATAGATGCAGAAAGAATCGTGTCTTGCGATCTTGCTAAGATAAGTAAATAATACGGAAAAAATTATCGCCGTAATTTATATATTTTAGCGATATTGAGAATTATTGCAGACATGAATTAATACCATTTTTCCCGAAACTTCGGAAAAAATATTAAAGCAACTGAAAACCAATAAAAGAACAGAGCCATATATTTACCAGGCTAGAATGTGAGGAGAACTAATATCTAGTATATCGTAAAAATTAGGGATTCTTTCCTCGAATTGTATGATTATTGATACTCACGCGCATTTAAATTTTAACGCTTATAAAAATGACGCCGACGAAGTGATTCGTCGGTCTTTAGATAATGGTGTTTGGATGATAAATGTTGGGTCTCAATATAGTACAAGTAAGCGAGCAGTTGAAATGGCGGAAAAATATCCCGAAGGTGTGTATGCCGCAATTGGCCTTCACCCAATTTATGCTCAAGATGGATTTAATTCTGAAGAATATAAAAAACTTACTAACTTCAAAAAAGTAGTTGCCATTGGAGAAATTGGTTTGGATTATAAGTCAGAATATTTTCCGTTCAAAGAAAAACAAAAAGAAGTATTTTTAAAACAATTAGAATTGGCTAAAGAATTAAATTTACCAGTCATTTTCCATTGCCGAATGGCGCATGACGAACTCATAGAAATATTAGAAAGATATAATAAAAAAATAAAAGGTGTTATACATTGCTTTACTGGAACTTGGGAGCAGGCGCAAAAATATCTTGAAATGGGATTTTATCTTGGATTTAATGGAATAATTTTCAAATTAGATTTAGATGAAATAATTAAAAAAACTCCTTTAGATAAAATTTTAATTGAAACCGATTGTCCATATTTAATGCCGTCCCTCCTTCGCCAAGGCTTCGGAGGGCAAAGCCGTAACGAACCATTATATGTAAAATATGTAGCTGAAAAAATAGCTAAATTAAAAAATATAGATTTTGACGAAGTCGCTGAAATTACCACCCAAAGCGCAAAAGAACTATTTAACATCTAACTTGACTTTCTCTCCCGCTAATGGTAATAAATTATATGGTACTTTTTGTTTTGAATAATGATAAGGAGGTTTAAAAATTGATAAGGACAGGATTTCGGTTACTTACAGCAATAGGGATTGTTTGCATAGTTTTGCTTCTTATGATTGTGTATATAGCCGGACGGGAAAACGGAAGGAATGAAGGATATAACTATGGGTATACCTGGGGATATGAATATGGAAAGGAAGATGGTGTTAAAAAAGGCTTCAGAAATGGTTTTAATAAGGCCATTGAAATAGCTCAAACGCCGCCCAATTACTTATTACATGACCCAACATTACAAGAAGCAATTCAGTTTATAATAGAAGATAAGACAAACGAAAAAGAATTTTCAGAACCGGAATTTACTTGTGATTATTTCGCCACCGAAACGGCAAATAACGCCAAAAAAAGAGGAATAAGAGCTGGTACCGTCTGGATGAATATGGAAAAAGATAAGGGACATAGTATAATTGTCTTCAACACTATTGACAGGGGCGAGGTATATTTTGAGCCTCAAGTCGATATGCCGGTAGCTAAGCCGGAAAAAGGAGGATATTACCTGAAAAATCCTTATAAAATTACGGCAATAAAAATCTCCTGGTAAAACTATATTAGAGGCTTCTTTGTTCGCAAAGAAGTCTCTATTTTTAAATAGACAAAAAGGGGGAAATCAGATAAAATGAAAAATATGAATTATAATCCTCAAAATATAGAACCAAAGTGGCAGAAATACTGGGAGGATAATGGTTTTTATAAAGCAGAAGATTTTTCAAAAAAACCAAAGCAGTATATTTTAATTGAATTTCCCTATCTTTCGGGAGAAGGCCTTCATGTGGGCCATTGCCGCAGTTATTCTGCTTTAGATTCAATAGCCAGAAAGAAAAGAATGGAAAATTTTAATGTTCTTTTTCCAATCGGCTGGGATGCTTTTGGACTACCGGCAGAGAATTATGCAATAAAAACAGGAATCCACCCTCAAGAAACCACAAAGAAAAATATTGAAAATTATAAAAGGCAATTGAAAAATTTAGGTCTTTCTTTTGACTGGTCCAGAGAAATCAACACCACTGATCCAAAATATTATAAATGGACTCAGTGGATTTTTTTACAGTTATATAAAAAAAGTCTGGCTTATCAGGCAGAAATTCCGATAAATTTTTGTCCTTCCTGTAAAATTGGATTGGCTAATGAGGAAGTCGTTGACGGAAAGTGTGAGAGGTGTGGCGCTGAAACAGAAAGGAAATTATTAAAACAATGGATGCTGAAAATTACAAAATACGCCGACAGATTAATTGATGATTTAAAGAAAGTTGATTATTTAGAAAAAATAAAAACTCAACAGATAAACTGGATTGGTAAAAGCTATGGGGTAGAGGTTGATTTTAAAATTCCAGACTCAAATGAAATCATTAAAGTTTTTACAACTAGGGTAGATACCTTATTTGGAGTGACAGCTGTTGTTTTAGCTCCGGAATACCCCTTAGTTGAAAAATTCATTACCAAAGAGAATGAAAAAAAAGTAAAAGAATATATATCTGAAGCCAAAAAGAAAAGTGATTTTGAGCGGGGGAAATTAGAAAAAGAAAAAACAGGCGTTTTTACCGGCTCTTATTGTTTAAACCCAGCCAATAATGAAAAAGTTCCAATCTGGATAGGAGATTATGTTGTAGCTGTTTATGGTGGTGGAGCAGTAATGGTAGTTCCAGCACACGATTACCGCGACTATGATTTCGCTAAAAGATATGATTTAGAAATTAGAGAAGTAATATCGGGAGGAGATACTAATAAAGAAGCCTTTGTTGATTATGGGATTTTAGTAAATTCCGGAGAATTTAATAAATTATCTTCAGAAGGAGCAATTAAAAAAATTACGGAGTGGTTGGAAAAAAAGAAGATTGGCAGAAAGATGGTTCAATACAAAATTCGCGACTGGATTTTCTCCCGTCAGCATTACTGGGGAGAGCCAATTCCAATTATTCACTGCGAAAAATGTGGAACAGTTCCCGTGCCAGAAAAAGATTTACCAGTAGAACTTCCTTATGTTGAAAAATATCAACCGACAGGAACTGGTGAGTCTCCTCTTTCGCAAATTTCCGAATGGGTTAACGTAAAATGCCCCCAATGTGGCGGTTCCGCTAAAAGGGAAACTGATACTATGCCAAACTGGGCAGGTTCCAATTGGTATTTTATTAGATATACCGATCCTAAAAACGATAAAGGTTTGGCAGATAAAAAGAAAATGAAATACTGGCTGCCGGTTGACTGGTATAATGGCGGTTTTGAGCATACTACCTTACATCTTTTGTATTCACGTTTTTGGTATAAATTTCTTTATGATATTGGCGTTGTTCCGACCCCCGAACCTTATAAACGGCGAACTTCCCATGGTATAGTTTTAGCCGAAGACGGTAGAAAAATGTCGAAATCTTTCGGGAATGTTATTAATCCCGATGAAATTATTAAAGAATACGGCGCAGACACTTTAAGATTATATGAAATGTTTATGGGACCTTTTGACCAGGCTATTTCTTGGAACACCCAAGGGGTCAAAGGTATTTATCGTTTTTTGGAAAAAGTTTGGAGATTAGTTTTAGAAAGCGAGAAAAAAGAAACAAAAAACAAAACGGCCATAACGGCAATAAACAAACTTAATAAAAAAATAGAAGAAGATTTAGAAAACACCAAATTTAATACCATAATTGCTGCTTTTATGGAATTTGTTAATTTTTGGTCGGAAAACAAAAACGAGATTGGTAAAGATATTCTCGAAAGATTTTTAATTTTATTGACACCGTTTGCACCCCATATTTCAGAAGAACTATGGCATCAATTAGGCAACAAAGATTCAGTTCACAATCAGCCTTGGCCCAAGTATGATAAAAAATTCATTAAGGAAGAAATAATTACTTTCATTATCCAAATTAATGGTAAAATCCGAGACCAAATTGAAGTTGAAACGGATATTTCTGAAGAAAAAGCCAAAAAATTGACTTTAGAAAGAGAAAAAGTTAAAAAGTGGATAGGAGATAAAGAGATTAAAAAAGTAATTTTCATCCCCGGAAAATTAATTAATATAGTAGTATAAAAATATGTGCGGAATTGTAGGTTATATTTCGAAAAATGATAATCCAAACGCTCTTAGATTAGGAATAGAAGCATTAAAAAGATTAGAATATAGAGGATATGATTCTGCCGGTTTTGCGTTTTTAAATAAAAATCAAAATGAAATTTTTTGCCAAAAATCAGTTGGAAGAATTACTAACCTTGAAGCAAAAACAAATGATATTAATTCTTTCCTTGCAAATCCTATTATTTTACATACGCGCTGGGCGACACATGGAGGGGTAACAGAAGAAAATGCCCATCCTCATTTCGACTGTCATAAAAACATTTACGTAGTTCATAATGGAATTATTGAAAATTATAAGGAATTAAAGGAAGAATTGATTAAAGAAGGTCATAAATTTTCTTCCGAAACCGATACAGAAGTAATTTGCCATCTTATTGAGAAATTTTTTAAAGGAAATTTAGAAGAAGCGGTCAGAAAAGCCTTGACTTTTTTAAGAGGCACCTATGGGATAGCTGTAATTTCTCGACAGGATCCTGAAAAAATTATTGCTGCTCGATTTGGTAGCCCCTTGCTTTTGGGCTTGGGTGAAAATGAGTATTTAATTGCTTCTGATCCGGCAGCAGTTATCGCTCACACTAAAAAAGTTATTTATTTGGATGACGGAGAAATTGTCACCATTACTCCAGATAATTTTTTTATCTTAAAAGAGAAAAAACCAGAAGATATAGAATGGAGTTTAGAAGATGCTCAAAAGGGCGGTTATCCCCATTTTATGCTTAAAGAAATAATGGAACAACCAGAAAGTTTGGAAAGTTCTTTAAGGGGCAGATTAATAATTGAGACCGGCCAGGCAAAATTAGGAGGATTAGAACAAGTGAAAGAAAAGCTTAAGAGACATTGAAAGATTAAATATTGTCGCTTGTGGTACAGCCCGTCACGCTGGTTTAGTTGGAGAATATATGTTTGAAGAATATGCAGGAATTTTTACAAAAGTTGATGCAGCTTCAGAATTTCGATATAGAAAACCAATTTTAGACAAGAAAACAATAGTTTTAGCTATTTCTCAATCGGGGGAAACAGCTGATACTCTAGCAGCAATTAGAGAAGCAAAATCAAAGGGAATTTTGACTTTGGGAATTACTAATGTGGTGGGTTCAACTCAGGCGCGGGAAACAGATGCTGGAGTTTATAATCATGCGGGGCCAGAAATTGGAGTTGCTTCAACTAAAGCTTATACTTCTCAATTAGCAATTTTAGCCCTTTTAACTTTATTTTTAGGACGGCAAAGAGATATGGCTTTAGTAATGGGGCAAAGAATTGCTAAAGAACTTTCTAAAATTCCAGATTTTGTTAGAGAAATTTTAAAAAACGAATCTCAAATAAAAGAATTAGCTGAGAAATATATGAAATTCGAAAATTTCCTATATCTTGGCAGAAAATATAATTATGCTACTGCTCGTGAAGGCGCTCATAAAATTAAAGAAATAGCATATGTCCATGCGGAAGGTTGTCGAGGAGGAGAACCAAAACACTGCGAAATTGCTTTAATATCAGAAAATTTTCCATCAGTTGTATTATTCCTAGCGACAGTGTTTATGAAAAAATGGTTTCTAATATTCAGGAAATAAAAGCCAGAAAGGGGCCGATTATCGCGATTGCCACAGAAGGCAATGAAGAGATCAAAAAAATAGTTGATGATGTTATTTATATCCCCAAAACTTTAGAAATGTTAACTCCAATTTTAGTCAATTATTCCTCTTACAACTTTTCGCTTATTATATGGCAGTATTAAGAGGTTGTGATGTTGATAAACCTCGTAATTTAGCAAAATCAGTAACCGTTGAATGATATGGATAATATTTTTTTTCAAAAATCTGGTAAAAAAATTCTTTTAGGCAACGAAGCAATCGTTCGGGGCGCTTTAGAATCTGGCGTTCAGTTCGTTTCTACTTATCCTGGCACGCCTGCTTCGGAAATTGGAAATATTTTTTACAAAATTGCAAAGGATGCTGGTGTGTACTTTGAATTTTCCGTAAATGAAAAAGTTGCTTTGGAAGCAGCAATTGGCGCCAGTTTTTCAGGATTGAAAACTTTAGTAGCTATGAAAAACTTCGGCCTGAATGTTTGTTTGGATTCGCTACTTCCATTTGTATATACCGGTTCAAAGGGGCCGACTGTAATTATTGTTGCCGATGATCCATCCTGTCATAGCTCGGCCCAATCAGAAGAAAACAGCAGATTTATAGCTTCTTTAGCTCATATTCCTGTTTTAGAACCTTCTGATCCTCAAGAATGTAAAGACTTTTTAAAATTAGGATTTCATATTTCAGAAAAATTTAAAATTCCAGTAATCATCAGAACCACTACCAGAGTTGCTCATCAGAAAGGAATAGTGAGGTTAGATATAATTAAAAACCAAAAAAATCCAATTCCAAAGTTTGTAAAAAATTACAGACAATTTGTTACTTTGCCACCAAGAGTCTTGGGGATGAAAAAAGAATTACTTAAAAAAATAGAAGAGATAAGAAAATTTTCTGAAAAAGCAGAAATAAACAGAATTGAAAAAGGGAAGAAATCTGAAATAGGAATAATAACTTCTGGCATTTCTTATTTATATGTAAAAGAGGCCTTAAAAGAACTTAGTTTGGAGCTACCCGTTTTAAAATTAGGATTTTTTCATCCTTTGCCAGAAGAAAAAATTAAAAACTTTATTAGAGGTCTCGAAAAAGTTTTAGTGGTAGAAGAGTTAGAACCTTGTTTAGAAAAAGAAATAGAAAGATTGGCTAAAAATATAAACTGCAATCTAAAGATTATAGGCAAAAAATTATTACCCGAAATCGGAGAACTAAAGCCAGAAATTATTATTGCGGCTATAGCGAAAATCGCCAATATTAAATACCAAATATCAGATAAAAAATATCATATAAAAACTTTAAAGCGATTTCCCCAGCTTTGTCCCGGCTGTCCCTATCGTCTTGTTTTCGGCGCGATAAAAAAAGCCATTAATCCAAAACAAGTTATTTTTGGAGGAGATATTGGTTGTTATATGTTGGCAGGTTTTCCACCAAACTTAATACAAGATTATTTATCTTCGATGGGTTCTTCAATTGGTATTGCCCACGGGATTAAAAAAGTAAGTAAGCAAAAATTAATTACTTTTATTGGCGATTCAACCTTTTTTCATGCCGGCATTCCCGCTTTAATTAATACTGTTTTTAATAAATCAAATCCTCTAATCATTATCCTAAACAATCAAACGACTGCTATGACTGGACATCAGCCTCATCCAGTTTCTGTTGGTCAGGAAGGCTTAAATATTGAAGAAATTGTAAAAGCTTGCGGCGTAAAGAATATAAAAACTATAGACCCCATAAACCAAGAAGAATTTATTCAAACAGTTAAAGATTTTTTAGAAAAAGAAGAAGTTTCAGTAATTATTGCGCGTCGAATTTGCGCTCTCCTATCCAAAAAACAAGATGAAAAAAAATAGCAAACAATTTAATATCATAATTTCTGGTACCGGCGGGCAGGGGCTGATTACTCTTTTACAGATTATCAGCGAAGCTGCTTTAATTGAAAAATATGATGTAAAAACATCAGAGCTTCACGGTCTTTCTCAAAGAGGAGGCTCTGTTGAAGTCCATATAAGGCTTGATAATAAAATATATTCTCCTTTAATTAAAAAAGGAGGAGCAGATTTAATAATTTCTCTTGAAGCTCAAGAATCTTTAAGCGTTTTATCTTATTCTTCGAAAGAAAAGACGACATTTTTAATTAATAATTTTTTTATTCCTATTCCCGGAGAAAAATTACCAACAGCCAAAAACATTTCTCAATTTCTTAAAAAATTCGCCAAAAAAATAATTCTTGTTCCGGCTTCGGATATTTGCCAAAAGACATTGGGCGCCGACGTGGTAGCCGGCATTTATCTTTTAGGTTTTTCCGTATCTAAAAAATTGATTCCTCTTAAATCAAAGGCCTTCATTTCTGCTATAAATAAAATAATCCCAGAAAAGTATCTGGAATTAAATCTTAAAGCTTTCAAGCTCGCTTCAAAACATTAGATCAATTTTTAATCGCTTAATCTTTCAATTTGGGCGCCAAGCCCTTTTAATTTTTCCTCAATTTTCTCGTATCCTCGGTCAACTTGATTGATATTCTCAATTAAAGTTTGGCCTTCAGCCAAAAGCGCAGCAACTATCAAAGAAGCTCCAGCTCGAATGTCCCAACTTTCAATCCTAAGTCCTCGAAGAGGAGTTTTTCCATATACAAAGGCTCGATGAGGGTCGACTATTTCAATATCAGCCCCCATTTTCTTTAATTCTTGAACATAATTAAATCTGTTTTCATATAGAGGATCGTGAATTAAACTTTTTCCCTCAGCCTGTGTTAAAAGAGGAATAATTATTGGTAATAAATCAGTTGGGAAACCGGGATAGGGAAGAGCTTGGACACGAGTAGATTTTAAATTTGGAGAGAATTTAACTTTAACAGAGTCGCTTTTTCTTTCTAAATTTACGCCGATTTCTTCTAATTTGTCTAAAAAAAGATCCAAATGGTCGGAAACAATATTTTTAATTTCTACTTCGCCCGGAGTAATAACCCCAGCAACAATAAATGTTCCTGCTTCTAAGAGGTCGGGAGTAATTCTGTGAGTTGTGCCGTGAATTTTTTCTACGCCGTCAATAACAATAGTATGAGTTCCAAGGCCGGAAATTTTAGCACCCATACCATTTAACATTTCTCCCAAGTCTTGGACTTGAGGCTCGGCTGCAGCTCCTTTAATAATAGTTCGGCCCGCTGCTTTTACCGTTGCCATCATTAAGTTTTCTGTAGCCGTTACGCTGAATTCTTTAAGAATTAACTCTGTACCGTGGAGGTTTTTTGCTTCAAAATAGTAAAAAACGCCTTCATTTTGCATTTCCACCCCCAGTTTTTTCAATGCTTCCAAATGAGTGGTAATCGGCCTTACGCCGATTCTATCGCCTCCAGGATGAGGAATTTTAAATTTTCCAAAACGAGATATCAAACTACCAATTAATAAAACAGAGACCCTTGTTTCTCCGATTAATTCAGCTTCCATTTTTTCCGGATTAACATTTGAGCCTGCCTTTAATTTTATTTTTCTTTCATCCAACCAGGTGATTTCTACTCCCATACTTTCTAAAACTTTCAATAATTTAAATACATCTTCAACCAAAGGCAGGTTATCAAGAATTACTTCTTCATCAGTTAACAAAACAGCAGCTAAACAGGCGCCAGCTGCGTTTTTATAACCATAAATTTCAACTTGTCCAGAAAGAGGAAGTCCTCCTTTTATCAAAAATTTTTCAGACATAAATTTGAATTAAGATCAGTTTTAATGTACTATAAAAATTAGAATATGTCAAAAAGAATTAAAAAAATCGTTTGTATCGGTGGAGGAACCGGCACCTCAGTTGTTTTATCTGGTCTTAAAAAATATCCCGTAGATTTATCGGTTATTGTTACAATGTTTGATAACGGCGGGTCAAGCGGCATATTAAGAAAAGAACTAAAGATTTTGCCCTTAGGGGATATAAGGCAGTGTTTGATTGCTTTGGCTAAAGAAAAGACCCTTAGCAATCTTTTCCATTATCGTTTTGAGAAAGGTACACTTAAAGGTCATAATATTGGAAATCTTTTAATTGCCGCAGCTGAAAAAATGACTGGAAGTTTAGGGCGGGCGATAGAAATAATAGGGAGTAATTTAAATATTAAAGGTAAAATATTTCCCGTAACCTTTCAAGACACTAATATAAAAGTTATATTAAATAACAATAAGAAAATAAAGGGAGAAGAAAATATTATAAACTGCCAAAATCTGTCTAAAATCGGCATTAAAAAAATATTTTTAGAGCCAAAAGTTCAGGCGAATCCCGAAGCTATATCGGCAATTAAAAAAGCCGATTTAATTATTATCAGCCCCGGGAAATTTTATACCAGCATTATACCTAATTTTTTAGTTAAAGGAATTCCAGAAGCTATTCGCAAATCTCGAGCTAAAAAAATATTTATTTGCAATCTAATGACTCAAATGGGTAATACAGATAATTTCAGCGTTGAAGATTTTGTGAATATCACAGAAAAATATTTAGGCAAAGACATTATTAATTATATTATTTTTAACACTGGCAGATTATCACAAAAATTGTTAAAATCAGTACAAAAAGTTTTCCCCAGAGCAGATTTTATTAAATATGATAAAAAACTATTAAAAAATAAAAAATTCATCGGTGCGGATTTTTTAGACCACAATGTTTATAAACCAAATCCAGCAGATATCCTTGTAAAAAAAGAGAACCAACGGACAATGGTTATTCACGATTCTGACAAATTAGCAAAAATAATTTTAAGCGTTTCCTATAAATTAATTTTATTAATTTTAAATTTATGCAAGCAGTAATTTTAGCAGCTGGAGAATCATCTCGTTTTTGGCCTTTAAATACGAAACATAAATCCCTGATAAAAATAATGGGGAAGCCTTTGATTTGGTACACAATTGAAAGTTTAAAGAAAGCCGAGATTAAAAATATTATAGTTGTTCAGGGTACTAAAAAAGACATTGAAGAAGAATTGAAAAATTACGATTTAGGAGTTGATATTAAATATATTGTCCAATCAGAGCCAAAAGGAATGGGCAATGCCTTATTTCAGGCAAAAGAATTTTTAAAAGATCAATTTTTTGTTTTGAACGCAGAAAGATTTGACAATGAAAATTACATTAAATTAATCTTGGAAAAACAAAAATCGTCTGGTTCTAAGCTTATTTTATTAGGAGCAGAAACCGAAACTCCTTGGCTTTTCGGGATTTTAGAATTAGAAGACGATAAGGCAAAAAATTTAACAGAGAAACCAGAAAAAGGAAAAGAACCGTCTAATATTAAAGTGGTAGGTATATACTTTTTGCCAAAGGAATTTTTAGATTATTATCAGCGTATTCCGGAACATATGTATAGCTTTGAAGATGCGTTGTCGTTATATATGAAAGAAAAAGATGTAAGAACCGTGATAACTCAAGACAAATCAATTCCTTTTAAATATCCTTGGCATTTATTTGAAATTAATAAATATCTAATGGATAAATATTTAAGAAATGAAGTAAATATTGGAAAAATGTAAAGGTCTATAAAGGAGCTATAATTAAAGGTCCCTGCTATATTGGTGACAACTGTATTATCGGCAACAATTCCATTGTTCGCGATTACACTAATTTGGAGAATAATTGTATGGTTGGTGCTTTATCTGAAGTAGCCCGTTCAATTTTTCAAGAAGATGTTCATTGTCATTCCGGTTATTTTGGTGATTCGATTTTGGGAAAAGGTTGTCGGATAGGAGCTGGAACGGTTATAGCAAATGTAAGAATCGACAGAGGAGAAGTAAAATCTGTAGTTAAGGGTGAAAAAATTGGAACCGGATTAAAATCTTTAGGCGCAATTATTGGTGAAAACACTAAAATTGGAATAAATTGCTCCCTAATGCCAGGCGTTTTTATTGGTTCTGACTGCCAAATTGGGCCGGGTTCTTTAGTTCCATGAAAACATTGAAGATAGAGTTAAGTTTTACACGAAATTTGAATGGATAAAAAAAGAAAATTCTTGAAGAAAATTCTTCTTGACAGGAATTTTTTATTTTGGTAATCTTTATTTACATACAATTTTTTTATTTTAGTTCTTTACAGAAAGGGGGTGATGTTATTTGAAAGTGCGTTATTACGCGCTAATAGTCGAGTTTTAAAACGGCAAGGGCACCTGGGCGCATGGAATCACTGTAATTCGTCAGTTTTATTTTTATTCCGGCATATGGAGGTGGAAATGTTGTTTCCAACGGGGTTTACCTGATGTAATTTAATAACAGAGTACTAGGCCATGTTTGGAATCGGCAAGAAAAAGAACAGAGCTCAGATTAAAAAATAGGGAAAAGGGGGATGCCATTTTTATGTCATCCCCCAACCCAACTAAAAAATCACCTTCAAGACAGCTCTCCAAACCAAACAGCTCTCCAAACCAAAAGAGAGTTGTTTTTATTTTGAGCGAAGCGAAAAACAAAGTTCTTGAAAGTAACGAGGGGTTTTTATTTGACTTTTTTCTAAAATTATTTATTATCTAAACAGAACAAATAATTCTAAAAAGGGAGGTAAAAAAGCACATATAAAATTAAAAATAGCAAAATAATTATTCTCAATAATCAATTAAAGAAAGGAGGTATAAATTGAAGCAAAATAATACAGGGAATATTCTTGCAATCATACTCGCTTTTATTCTTTTGTTTGTAATTATCTTTTGCGTTTTGCCGCTCAAAACAATACCGTATACTGTTTCAGTAGTGTACCAAGATGTCGAATATTACCCAGAGCAGGAATTGTATTATACTACAGAAACCTATACTGACCCAGAGCCCTATGAAGCTACTGAGAGTTATACAAAATTTATTCCTCACCCATTTCCTTATAATGTAGCGGTTCCTTGCGGTTATTACAGGACTTCTGATAATCGAACAGTTCCACAGTATTGCACAGGGATAGAATATTATAATGCGTGTCAACAGGTAACAGAAACTAGGAATGTAATAAAAATCAGGTATGTGGAAAAAGAGAAACAAGTTATAAACCAAAGGATTGTGCAGAAACAGCGGCAAGTGATGAAATTACGCAACGAAACCAAATGGAAGAATGTTCCTATCTTCAATCTTAGTGGCGAATAAAACAACTAAAACCCAATAATAAGCTGGGTTATCTTACCTAAAAAGTAAAATCCCAGCTTATTTTTATTTGACAAAAATCTTAAAATATGCTAAAATTAAAATAGCAAATTTTTTATAATTCAAAAATGGAGGTGAAATATAGATTAACACTGTTTGTAAAGGACAAAAAATAAAAAAAGGAGGAAATTCAATGAAGAAGTGGTTTGTTATCGTTTTTCTTTGCTTAGGATTGTTCTTGGTCGGCAATCTGGGTTGCGGACCCCCAAAATACACAGCAGAACAGGCTCGCGCTATGTGGCATGACACCTGGTATAACGAGGGATATAACAAGGGGGAAAGAGATGGTATTGAAACAACCCAAAAAACTATTAATGAGGTTGTCGATAAGGCATACAATGACGGCTATGAGAAGGGGGAAAAGAACGGATACGATAAAAAAACGTGTCCAATAATAGCAGCGCCTTCTTATCCCAAAGATCCTGACTGGTCCGGATGTTGCGGGCCGGGTGGTTACCTTGGAACCAATATGCCCCAAGTTCCATCTTCTTTCCCGGATCAATTTTATAATCCCTGGCCGATAAATAATCCTTATCTGAATCCACTAAGATAACAAAAAGTGCCACACACAAAACCTTAAAGCTGACGGCGAAAGTCGTCAGCTTTTTTATTCAGATTTTTGTGCTTAAAATAAAGATATGGAGCTTGTTGTGGATTGAAAAAGGAAACACTAAAAGAAATAATTAGAAACAGCCATACAATTTATAAAAAATGGTAATATTTTAATTTTCCCACAGACACCGTTTATGGTCTGCTTTGCGACGCTACAAATAAAAAAGCTGTTCAGAAAATTTTCAAAATTAAAAAAAGACCATCACAAAAATTTTTTCCTATATTCGTCAAAAATATTAAAATAGCAAAAGAAATAGCAAAAATTAACAAAAATCAGGAAAAAATTTTGAAAAATTCCTGGCCAGGTAAAATAACTTTCAGGCTGAAACGTAAAAAATGTAAATTTAAATTATACGGCATTGATAAAAATACAATTGCTTTGAGGATTCCAAAAACTAACTTTCTTAATATTCTATTAAAAAGATTAAATTTCCCTTTAGTCCAAACTTCGGTAAATATTTCCGGTAGACCGCCGATAAATAATATTGAGGAGGCATTAAAATTATTTAATAAAAAGAAAAATAAACCAGATTTGATAATTGACGGAGGAATATTGAAAAATAAGCAATCAAAACTTATTGACATAACGGTTTTTCCGCCAAAAATCTTACGACCATGATTATTCTCGGAATTGATACCTCTTGCGACGATACTTGTATTAGCGTTTTGGAGGTAAAAAACAAAAAAATTAATATTCTTTCCAATATTGTTTCCTCACAGGTAAAACTCCACGCTAAATACGGCGGTGTTTATCCATTTTTAGCGAAAAGAGAACACGAAAAAAATTTACCGATGGTCTTTAAAAATGTCGTAAAAAGAATTGATGTCTCAAAAATTGATTTCATCGCCGTTACGGATGGGCCGGGATTAGAACCTTGTTTATGGCAAGGGATAAATTTTGCTAAATATTTAGCTAAAAAAATAGAAAAACCTTTAATTTCGGTTAATCATATTGAAGCGCATATCCTTGCTAACTTCATCGGTGGAAATTCTAAACCCGAAATTCGAAATCCGAAATTATTTCCGGCAGTATGTTTAGTAGTTAGTGGTGGACATACCGAGCTTGTTTTAATAAAAAGTATTGGTAAATATAAACTAATAGGTGAAACTAGAGATGATGCAGCTGGAGAATGTTTTGATAAGGTGGCTCGAATTTTAGGGTTGGGATATCCTGGAGGACCTGTCGTTGCGCAACTTGCTGCACGGTGGAAATCCGAAATCCAGAAATCCGAAATCCGAAATTAAGTTGCCGAGGCCGATGATCTATACAAAAGATTATGATTTTAGTTTTTCCGGTCTGAAAACAGCAGTTTTATATTTAGTAAAACAATTAACAAATAATAAGAAATTAACAATTCAACAAAAGCGAGAAATTTGTTTTGAAGTCCAGCAATCAATAATTGATGTTTTAATTAAAAAAACATTAAAAGCTGCTAAAGATTTTAAAGCAAAAACAATAATTCTTGGCGGAGGAGTTGTTGCCAATGAGGAGTTGAGAAGACAATTTAAAGAAAGGGTTCAAAAAGAATTAACAAATACAAAACTATTGCTGCCAGAAATAAAATACTGCACTGATAATGCGGCAATGATAGCGATTACAGCTTTTTTTAATCAAAAAACAGGAAAAATTAAAAAATTGAAAAATATTAAAGCAGATGGTAATCTTAAAATACATGCTTAAAAAAACAGATCCTAAAATTTATAATTTAATAAAAGCCGAAGAGAAAAGGCAACAAGAGGGGATGGAGCTAATTGCCGCGGAAAATTATGTTTCCAGGGCGGTGCTTGAAGCTCTTGGGTCGGTCTTTACAAATAAATATTCGGAAGGCTACCCAGGGAAGAGATATTACGGGGGACAAAAATTTACAGATGCGGTTGAAAAGTTAGCAATTGAGAGAGCGAAAAAAATTTTTAGAGCGGAACACGTCAATGTTCAGCCGCTTTCCGGCGCTCCGGCAAATATAATAGTTTACAGCGCCATTTTAAAGCCGGGGGACAAAGTTTTAGGGATGGATCTTTCTCACGGCGGACATTTAACGCACGGACATCCAGTTACTTTTCCCGCTAAAATTTATAATTTTATTCGATACAAAACAAAAACAGACGGCTTAATTGATTACAAAGATCTTGAACAGATTGCTAAGAAAGAAAAGCCAAAATTAATGCTTGCTGGATTTTCATCTTACACAAGACAGATTGATTATAAGAAGTTTTGTGATATTGCCAAAAAGGTAAAAGCAATAACCATGTTTGATATGGCTCATATCGCCGGCCTTATTGCCGGAAAAGCTATTCCAAACCCTGTTCCTTATTTTGACATTGTTACAACAACAACTCATAAAAGTTTGAGAGGCCCGAGAGGTGGGATGATTTTATGTAAAAAAGAATTCGCCCAAATTATTGATAAGGCGTGTTTCCCGGGATTTCAAGGAGGTCCTCATATGAATAATATTGCCGCCAAAGCAGTGGCTTTAAGAGAAGCCTTAAAGCCATCGTTTAAAGCTTATGCCAGGCAAATTTTGAAAAACGCTAAAGCTTTAGAAAAGGAACTTAAAAATTACGGATTTAAATTAATGTTCGGTGGGACCGAAAACCATATGATTTTAATTGATGTTTTCGGTTCAAAAGGAGTCAGCGGTAAGGAAGCCGAAACCCTTTTGGATAAAGCCGGCATTACACTTAATAAAAACGTGATTCCTGACGACCCAAGAAAACCAATGGATCCAAGCGGAATCCGGATTGGCGTTCAGGCGATTACCACAAGAGGCATGAAGGAAAAAGAAATGAAAAAAATTGCCTTTTGGATAAACGAAGTAATATCCAATCCCTTATCAATAAAAAAAGTAAAAACAGAAGTTAAAAAACTTTGTAAAAAATTCCCTATTCCATAATATGAAATTTTTCGATGGGAAAAAGCTATCCGAGAAAATTTTAGATAATATTAAAAAAGAAATAAAAAACCGCCGTTTGAAATTAAAACTGGCGGTAATTTTAGTTGGTAATAACCAAGTTTCAAAAATTTATATTAATCAAAAGAAAAAAGCTTGTGAGAAAGTTGGGATAGACTTCCAATTATTTAAATTTCCAGTAAAAATTAGCACCCAAAAACTAAAAAGAGAAATTAAAAAGATTGTAAAAAATCCAACTAATTCGGGAGCAATAATTCAATTACCCTTGCCCAAAAATTTTAATACTCAGGAAATTTTAAATCTTGTTCCAGCAAAAAAAGATATTGATGTTTTGTCAGATAAAAGCGCTGAAAGATTTTATAGCGGTAATTTTTTTATCCTTCCGCCAGTTGTTGGCGTGGTTTCCCATATTTTAAAGGAATATAAAATACCCGCAAGAAAGAAAAAAATTATTATTATCGGTTCCGGCAGATTGATCGGCAAACCCTTATTTTTTTGGCTTTCAAGAAAAAAATATAAAGTTTCAGTAGTAGATAAATCTACTAAAAATATTCCTTCTATAACGAAAAAAGCCGATATTTTGATTTCTGGAGTGGGGAAACCGAATTTAATTAAAGGAAGTATGGTCAAAAAAGGAGTAATAGTTATTGATGCTGGCACAAGCGTTTATAGAGGAAAGCTAAAAGGAGACGTTGATTTTGAGACGGTTTCAAAAAAGGCAAGTTATATTACGCCCGTTCCCGGTGGCGTAGGTCCGATGACCGTCGCATGTTTACTTAAGAATTTACTTATTCTTAATAAAAAGAAATGAATATAGATTTTTATCTTTTTCAACAAATTAACCAATTTGCTGGCAAATGGCCATTGTTAAATAATTTAGCAATATTTTTTGCAGAATATTTTGGGTATGTTTTGATTTTATTTTTAATTATTTTTCTTTTTAAAAAATTTAAGAAGCGTTTTTCTGTGATTATTCAGGCTTTATTCGCGGGCATCTTATCAAGATTTGTTATTACCAATCTTATCCGTTGGTTTTGGGAAAGGCCAAGACCATTCATAGAAAATCAAGTGAACTTACTTTTGCCCCACGAAACAACTCCATCTTTTCCTTCCGGTCACGCAGCTTTTTATTTCGCAATTTCAACAATTATTTTCTCTTATAATAAAAAAATAGGCATTTGGTTTTTTATTGGTACTTTTTTAATCTCTTTGGCAAGGGTTTTTTGTGGAGTCCATTGGCCTACGGATATTTTGGGAGGATTAATCGTCGGTATTTTTTCAGGATGGTTGATAAATAAGATTTTTAGAAAACTTTTCAAATCATAAAAACATATCAAAATCAAAAAAATCTGCCATTTGGCGGATTTTTTATTAAACTTTAATAAGTGGGCGAGGAGAGAGTCGAACTCTCATGAGATTACTCTCGCAGGTTTTTGAAACCTGTGCGTCTGCCATTCCGCCACTCGCCCGGGCTATTGTCGCCACTCGGCCTCAACTACTTTATTGGGCCATTTTTTTTCAGCTCTTTTGAAATTTTCACAGGAAATTTTATGGATAGAAGCGCCTTTCCCTTTTGTTATATAAGCTTTAATTTTATCTCCTGGCTGGGGATTGCAACATTTGGCGAAAGAAAGGGAAATCCGGCTTTCACCGCCAATAATAACGCTTTTGGGAATTTTTTCAATCTTTACTGGAATTATTATCGGCGAAACTTTTTGTTTTTTTTCTTTGAACAATTCTTTTACTATTTTTCTTGGCGAAATTTTTTCTGTAACTTGTTCTAAAAAACCTTTTTGAAGAACTTTTTTGATATGAGAACGGGCTAAATTAGTTTTAACAAATTTTAGCCAATCTCTACTAGGAATCTTTTTTTTATCAAGTAGGATTTCCACTACGCTGCCATTTTTTAAAGGAGTAGAAACCGAGACCATTTTCCCATTAACTTTTGCGCCGACACAGTGATTGCCAATATCAGTGTGGACGTGGTAAGCAAAATCAATAGGAGTGGCGCCATCGGGAAGGTCGATAGAATCTCCTTTTGGAGTGAAGACAAAAATTCGATTTTTAAAGAAATCAACCTTCAATCCTTCTAAAAATTCTTTAGGGGCGGAAATTTCTTTCTGCCAACCATTTAAATTTTTCACCCATTCAAATTTTTTCTTTTGATAAACAAGAGAAATTTTTTCTTTTTGCGCCCAATGGGCGCAAATTCCGTATTCTGCTTCTTGGTGCATTTCGGGCGTTCTAATTTGGATTTCGGTTATTTTTCCGCCTTCACAAAAGACAGTTGTATGTAAGCTTTGGTAACCGTTTGGCTTGGGGAAAGCGATATAATCTTTTATTCTGCCGGGCAAAGGTTTCCAATATTCATGCAAAACACCAAGAGCCTGATAGCAGGTTTTAACATCGGGAACAATTATTCTTAAAGCAACTAAGTCATAAATTATTTCAAAATCCATTTCGTGTTTCAATAATTTCTGGTAGAGACTAAAATAAGATTTTGGCCTAGTTTGAATATCTATAACTTTAATTTTTTCTCTTTTTAATATTTTATTTACAATGGGTTTTATTATTTCAAGATATTTTCCTCTTTCTTCATATTTTTCTTTAACGTTTTCCATCAACCACTGGAATTCTTTAGGATAAAGATAGGGGAAAGACAAATCTTCCAATTTTGATTTTATTTCTCCAATTCCCAGTCTATCAGCTAGGGGCGCGAAAATCTCTAAAGTTTCTAAAGCCATCCTTTTCTGTTTTTCTTCTGGTATATGGTTTAATGTCTCCATATTATGAAGTCGGTCAGCCAATTTTATCAGAACAACTCTTATATCTTTAGCCATAGCGAAAAACATTTTTCTTAAATTTTCAGCCTGAAGATCAATCGGTTTTTCTTCCCTTTTTTCAATAGATTGGATTACCAGAGGTTCTTTAGGATAACGGATTTTTCCCAATTTTGAGACCCCTTCAACTAAAAGAGCAACCTCTTCCCCAAATTCCTCTTTAATTTTTTCCAAAGGAATATCGCAATCATCAAAAACATCATGTAAAAGAGCAGCAACAATTGTCTTAGAACCAAGATTAAGATTTACCAATGTTTGAGCTACTTTAAGTGGGTGAATAACGTAATCCTCTCCAGAAAATCTTTTTTGACCAGAATGAGCGTTTTGGGCAAAATTAAAAGCCTTCAAAATCAAATCAGGCTCTTTTACTTTTTGCTTAATTTTTTGGAGAATTTCCTCCATATAATTGATATTTTTTTATATCACAAAAAAGAAATTTAAGCAATCTTAAGGCATTCGGTGTTTGAACACTTAATCTTACCCCATTTTGTTTTTACTATTAAAGAACCGCATTTCGGGCAAATTTCTCCTGTTGGTTTGTCCCATAAGGCAAAATTGCATTTTGGATAATTTGAACAACCATAAAAGATTTTCCTCCTTTTCGTTATTCTTTCAATAATGTCGCCACTTTTACATTTTGGGCATTTAATTCCCAAAAGTTTTGGGATGTCTTTTTTGTAGCGGCATTTGGGAAATTTTGAACAGGCATAGAATTTTCCGTATCTGCTTATCCTCATCACTAAAGGACTATTGCATTCAGGACAAGTCTCAGTAATTTTTTCTTCGCTTAATTCTTTTTTTAAAACCTCCTTATTTTTTATTTTTAAATTTTCCGCGAAAGGAGTATAAAATTCTTTAACAACTGAAACCCACTTTTCTTTCCCTTGCGCAATTTCGTCTAATTCCTTTTCCATCTCGGCGGTGAAACCCACGTCGACAATTTTTGGAAAATGTTCAACTAAAATATCATTTACCAAAAATCCAATTTCAGTCGGCTGAAATTTTTTATTTTCATCTTTTCCGACATAATTTCTCTCTTGGATTGTTGCCAAAATTGGTGCGTAGGTTGAAGGCCTGCCAATTCCGTATTCTTCCAGAGCTTTAATTAGGGTTGCTTCATTAAATCGTGGCGGAGGTTCAGTAAAATGCTGAGAAGAAATTAGTTTGATTAATTTTAAGATTTCCTCTTTTTCTAATATTGGAAGTTCGTTTTCTTTAAAATTAATAGGATATATTTTTAAGAATCCATCAAACTTTAAAATTTGGCCAGTAGCTCTAAAAATATATTCTTTAGCAGAAACATTAATAGTAGTTGAATCAAAGTGAGCTTCTGCCATTTGACAAGCAATGAATCTCCGCCAAATTAAATCGTATAGCTTTATTTGATTCTGGTCTAATTTATTATTATTTTTCGAGGTTTTAGTAAGAAAAGAAGGTTCCTTGTTAGGATAAGCCGGCCTTATTGCTTCATGAGCTTCTTGGGCGCCTTTTGATTTTGTTTTATATTTTCTTAAAAATCCTGCCCAGTAATTTTCACCATATTTTTTAATGATAAATTTTTTAGCAGCAAAAAGAGATAAATCGCTTAAATTCAAAGAATCTGTTCTATGATAGGTAATAAAACCACGCTCATAAAGATTTTGGGCGATGCTCATTGTTAGTTTTGCCGGGAATCTAAATCTCTGCCAGGCTTCTTGTTGGAGAGTGCTGGTTGTAAAAGGCGGTAGGGGATTTCTTTTTGTTTCTTTTTTTTCAATATTCGCAACTTTGTATTCAACCCCCTTTAAATCTTTCACAATTTTATCAGCTTCTTTTTTTGTTTTAATCCCCAATTTCGGAATAACTTTTTCATCTTTCTTAATTAAAATCGCTTCAAATTGTGTTTCTTTATCTGAAAGTTTTTTTAATAAGGCCGTGATTGTCCAGTATTCTTCTGGTTTGAAATTTTGGATTTCTCTTTCTCTTTCTACCACCAATCTTACTGCTACAGATTGGACTCTTCCCGCTGATAATCCTCGAGTTAATTTTTTCCATAAAAATGGTGATAATTTATAACCAACAATCCTGTCTAAAATTCTTCTTGCCTGTTGAGAATCAACTAAATTTATATCAATATCGCGAGGATTTTTTAGAGCCTCTTCAATCGCTGGTTTTGTAATTTCATGAAAAACAATTCTCTTTGAATTTTTTAAATTTAAAGCTTTAGTCAAATGATAAGAAATTGCTTCTCCTTCCCTGTCTTCATCGGTGGCTAAAATCGTAGCATCTGATTTTTTTACAGAATCTTTAAGAAGCTTAATTATTTTTTTAGCTTTTGACATTATTATATAAGTTGGCTCAAAATCATTTTTTACATCAATACCAAATTCATCCGTTGGTAAATCGCGGACATGGCCATAAGAAGAAAGAACCTTGTATTCTTTGCCTAAAAATTTTTCAATTGTTTTTGCCTTAGTAGGACTTTCAACGATGATTAATTGCATAAACATTTTCTCCTAAGTTTTTTACTTTACCCCTTATTTCTAAAATTGCAAGAGTTTCGGATAATTTCCGTCGTTGATAGAAAGTTCTTTTATCTCCTCTATAAACATTATTCAACTATATCAAATCTATTTTGATATATCAAAAATTTTTTATAAAAATACTTTTTAAAAATAAAAAGATTTGACTTTTTTGACTGAATATTGTATTTTAAAATATAAAATATTTGTACATTAGACAATTACATCTTATATAAAAAAGAGGATTTGCACCTCAAATTTTAATATTCTGAAAGAAAAATAAAAAACAAGGAGGAATCATGGTAAAAAAAGATAAAAAGCTTAAGTCCAAACGTTTGCCAAAGAGTAATTCAGAACTTATTGAGTCTGGTCCTAAAATAAGAAGGTGGTTAAAAGAAGGAAAATCCCGAAGATGGATTGAAAAAGAAGTCGGCGTGGATTTCCGGCGGTTGCAACGACTTAATATTGTTTCTAAAGGAATCGGGAAAAAACCTATAGCCAAAATCAAACGGTCCGACATCGAAACCAAAAAAACAGAGGTTCAAGCCGATATAGATAATTACGGTGTTGGTTTTGTAAAACAAAAATACCACGTCGGTTCTGTAAAACTAAGAGAGATGGGTTTTACATGGGGCAAAAGAATTCACCATAAGACTAAACCTACAGCAACCTCCATTGAGGATAGTAAATTTAAAGAAGTTGAAAAATTTCCTGATATAATTCTTTCGGTTTCTAAATATCTGCGCCTATTACTTAAAAATAGCAAAAAAGTTGAACCCTTAGAAAAGAATATTGCGGAATTAGAAAAAAGAACCAGGGTTATAGAAAAGTCCCTGGGTGAAACACGGCAATCAAATAATACTAATCTAGAGCAGCGTGTTAAAAAACTTGAAGACCGGGCACGTGCAATAGTTTACTATGTTCAAATACTTGAAGCATGCTTTGGGCAAGCCCTAAACACGCTAGGGATGAGAAAAGGTATACAGTTAGAATTTAAATTACCCGCTCTCCAACATCTCTATGGTCGGGGTGCAGATGGAAAAAGGAAAAGTTTTAATCCAGATGATCACTTTGAAATTATAGTGAAGAAAGTTAAAACTCAAAAACACAATTGAACCTATAATAGTTTGATAAACAAAGAGTCTCACTCACAAAAAATAGCGAGACTCTTTTTTTTATTTTCAAACCTAGTGAGAAAACAAGGTTCTCGTCGCAGGAGAGGTTCTTTATTCATTTCGAGATTGTTTCGCTTAGTATCTGACAATATAGATTGAATCCAACCGGTTTATATTTCCTGATTGTTCTTTGCCTAAAATGTTGCCGGCTCCTCGAATTTCCAAATCTTTTAGAGCGATTTTATATCCAGAACCCAATTCTTCAGCTTCCTTTAAAGCTTTTAATCTTTATTTCGCTAATGGTGATAACTTTTGCGGATAGAGAAAATAAGCAAAAGCCTGAATATAAGAACGGCCGATTCTGCCTCTAATTTGATATGCCTGTGATAAGCCCTAAGCGGGTGCTATCAGCCACAATCAAAGTATTAACATTCGGCAAATCCAATCCATTTTCAATAATTGTAGTTGCGATTAAAACATCAATTTTTTTATTTTGGAAATCTTCCATTACCTTTACCAATTCTTTCTCCTTTAATCTTTCCGTGAGCTATTCCAAATTTTACTTTGGATACTAAATTTTCTAAAAATTCTTTTGTTTTTTCAATTGTTTCCACCCGATTATGCAAATAATAAACTTGGCCACCGCGAGAAACCTCTGTTTCAACAGCTTCTTTAATTATTTTTTCTGAAAATGGGAGTACAAAAGTTTTTATTGATAATCTTCCGAGAGGAGGAGTTTGAATCAAGCTAATTTCTTTCAGAGAAGATAAAGCCATATATAAAGTGCGAGGGATAGGAGTAGCGGAAAGAGATAACACATCTAAAGAAGACCTAAACTGTTTAAATTTTTCTTTTTGTTTTACACCAAATCTTTGTTCATCATCAATAACTAAAAGTCCTAAGTTTTGAAATTGAATATCTTTTGACAAAAGCCGGTGAGTGCCGATAACAATATCAATTTTTCCCGTTTTTAACCCCTCAATTATTTCTTTTTGGTCTTTTTTAGATTGTAGTCGTGATAAGATGGCAATTTTTATTGGCAGATTTTTTAGTCTTTCTTTAAAATTTTGGAAGTGCTGATTAGCCAAAATTGTTGTAGGGCTTATCATTGCTACCTGTCTGCCGGAAATTACAGCTTTTATCATTGCTCTTAAAGCCACTTCGGTTTTTCCAAAACCAACATCACCGCAAATTATTCTGTCCATAGGTTCTTCTTTTTCCATATCTTTTTTAATATCTTCAATCGCTTGTGATTGATCTGGAGTTTCTTCGTATTTAAAAGTTCCGACTATATGTTTTTGGATTTCTTCATCCGGTATATAGGGCGGCCGAATAGCAATTTCCCTTTTAGCATAAGTTTCTAAAAGTTCTCTGGCAAATTTTTCTACATCTTCTTTTATCTTCTTTTTTGTTTTTTGCCATAAAAAAGAGCCAAGTCGGGAAATTTTTGGTTCAGAAAAACCAATATAACGAGAAAATTTTCTTTCCAACCCAAAAGGGACGTATAGCTTATCGCCGTACGCATATTCAAGTTGATAATATTGTTGACACCCAATTTTTATTTGCTGGTTGTAAATACATATTCCGTGGTCAAGATGAACTAAATAATCCCCGGATTTCAATCCTTTTAAATCGGAAAATAATTTTTGGGATTTTAATTTCTTTTTTAAAATCTCTTTTGCGGCTTTTTCATCACTAATTTCAACCGGCAATTTTTCTATATTTTCAATTTTGTTTCCCAAAAATTCAAAACGAATAGCATAATCTAAATTAACTGGAAAAACATCAACAATTCCTCCTCGTTGGCGAAATTCACCGGGTTCAGAAACTTGCCAAACCCTTTCATAACCCATTTCATCCAACTTTCTTAAAAATTCAGAGAAATTTATTGCCTTATCTCTTTCTAAAAATAAAAGATTGTCCTCAAAAAAGATTGGGTTTTTCTGATTTCAAGAATTTGTTTTATATTTTCTTTAAACCAAAAATTCCCCTTTTCCAAAAAGTAGGGGGTGATAGCAACAATTAAAATCTTATCAAGACTTGACATTTTTATTAAAATATACTATAATACACTATTGTGAAGGTTCATTCAAATTTTGCTTTTCAGTCTATCTGTAAGTGGCTTACCTTTCGCCTTTGTTTTACAAAAGTGAATGGTAAAAATTCAGGCAATCCCTCCTTAAAGCCTGGGAGCCGAAGTTTATGGTTTACCCGTTTTCGGGATAATTCCATAGCGCTTACAGATAGACTGAAGGGCAGAAATTTTTTGCTCTTACTATTTATAAATAAAAAGGAGAAATAGAGGTGTTTGATAATAGATTTTTATGGTATTACTGCGATGCTCCAATGAGCGTTTGCCAAGAGTCTCAATGTAATTGTAAAAATTGCAGAAAGAAAAAAGAAGCTGAAGAGCACAAAAGACAAGGGGAACCAATAAGACCAATAGCTCAGAAAAGTTAAGAGATTTCTGCCGCGTTAAAGCTGAGGTTACGATTTTAAAGTCGTTTCCTCAGTTTTTTATTTTAATTACTATCCACTAATTATATTTCGTCATCGCTTTTTCTACCCCTTCTTTTATCACAATTTCAACCGCTTGAACTGTTTTTTCAATAACTTCTTTGACAATCTTTTCTTCTTCCTTATTAAATTTTTGAAGAACAAATTTTTCTACATTTTTCGGTTTTCCTTTTTGTGGTTGGATACCAATCCTGAATCTGACAAAGTCTTTCGTTCCCAAATTTTCAATTATTGATTCAACACCTTTGTGTCCGGCCGCTTCGCGGCCTTTTACTATTTTTATTTTACCAAAAGACAAATCAATATCATCGTGAACCACAAATAAGTTCGAAGTTTTTAGTTTATAATGAGCTTCGCTCGATATATCGCTTAAAGCGTTATAATATTTGGTTAAGGACTTTACGGTCCGTCCAGAATTATTCATATATGTAAGAGGCTTTGCTAAAATTATCTTTTCATCAGCAATTTTACCTTCGCTTATTTCTGACATGAATTTATTTTCTTTTCTCCAATTCAAAAAACTCTCAATTTTTGATTGCAGATTATTCAATGCCGTAAAACCAAGATTGTGCCAAGTTTTTTCGTATTTTTTGCCAGGGTTTCCTAAACCTACAATTAAAATCATTATTCCATTCTAACATTTGCTTTTAAAATAAAAAATAGTATAATAAGAAAAGCATGAAAAACTTCCTCTCTTTTCTTTGGGAAACATTTAAGATAGTAATTATTGCCTTGGCGATAGTTCTTCCTATTAGGTATTTTTTATTTCAGCCCTTTTTTGTAAAAGGAGCTTCGATGGAGCCGAATTTTGACGACGGCCAGTATTTAATTATTGATGAACTGTCTTATAGATTTAGAAATCCCGAAAGAGGAGAAGTTATTGTTTTCAAATATCCTCATGATCCCTCCCAGCGCTACATTAAAAGAATAATCGGCTTGCCAGGAGAGACAGTAGAGGTTAAAGACAATAAAGTTTTTATTGGGAACGAAGTTTTAGACGAATCCAGTTATTTGTCCACCGATACGCCCACCCCTGGTTTGGTAAAATTTGTTTTAGGAGATAAAGAATATTTTGTGCTGGGCGACAATAGATTAGCTTCTTCTGATTCGAGGCGTTGGGGGACATTGCCGAGAGAAAATATTGTCGGTCGCGTTTATCTTAGGACTTGGCCATTTGCTACTTTAACTAAATTTGAAGCGCCAGCCTACTAAAAAAAGATGAACCAAATTGGCAGACCCAAAAAAATATTTCAGACGCCACAAGGAATGCACGATATTTTACCAGAAGACTGGGACTATTTTCAAAGAATTCAAAAAGTGGTTGAAGAGACCGCTAATTTTTATGGTTTTTCCCGAATTGAAACTCCAATTATTGAGAATACTGAACTTTTTGAAAAAGGGGTGGGCCTAACAACTGATGTTATTGAAAAACAAATGTATAACTTCAGGACCAAGGGAGGAGATCGCATGTCTCTTAGACCAGAAGAAACCGCATCAATAGCTCGTGCTTATATCCAACACGGCATGATAAATTTACCACAGCCTGTGAAGCTCTGGCACTTCGGTCCTTATTTTCGTTATGAACATTCTCAGGCTGGCAGGTACCGTCAGTTTTGGCAATTCGGATTTGAAATCCTTGGTGAGGAGAACCCAGTAATTGACGCCCAAACAATTCAGATTTTCTACAACATTCTAAAGGAGCTTAAATTTAAGAACCTAATTGTTGAAGTAAACTCCATTGGTTGTCCTTCCTGCAGGGCTTATTATAAAAAAATGTTGGTTAGTTATTTTAAATCTCGGGAAGTTTCTTTATGTTCGGACTGCCGGAGAAGATTAAAAGAAAATCCTTTAAGAATTTTGGATTGTAAAGAAGAAAAATGTCAACCGGTAAAATCCCAAGCTCCCCAAATAATTGATCATTTATGCGAAGAATGCCACAATCATTTTAAAGAAGTTTTAGAATTTTTAGATGAATTAGAATTACCCTATCATTTAAATCCTTATTTGGTTCGGGGGTTAGATTATTATACCAAAACTGTTTTCGAAATTTTTTTAGAAGGAGAAAGAAAAAAAACAAAAAAAGAAGAAATATCCTTAGAAGAAACTTTGCCGAGAATCGCTTTGGTGGGAGGTGGTCGTTATGATAATTTGGTAAAAATTTTAGGAGGGAAAGAAACACCAGCTTGCGGCGGAGCAGGAGGAATTGAGAGAATCATTGAATTGTTAAAGAATTCGCAAATTAAATTCCGAACTTCTTCACCGCAGCCAAAAATATTTTTATCGCAATTAGGTCCTTTAGCAAAAAGAAAGGGATTGAAGCTTTTTGAAGAATTTAGAGAAGCTGGAATTTCTGTGGCAGAATCTTTTGGTAGAGATTCTTTAAAAGCCCAACTAAGAAGCGCTGACAGGTTGGGGGTTAAATATTCTTTGATTTTAGGACAACAAGAAGCACTAAATGGAACAATTATTGTTAGAGAAATGACAACTGGCAAACAGGAGACAATAAAATTAGATAAGGTGATAAAAGAGATGAAAAGAAAATTAAAAAAGTAATTATAAAAAATGGAAAATTGTATTTTTTGTAAAATTGCGAAAAAAGAAATGCCCGCCGATATTATTTATGAAGACGATACAGTAGTTTGTTTTAAAGATATTAATCCAGCTTCTACAGTCCATCTTTTAATTGTGCCCAAAAAACACATCGGTTCCATTAACGATATCAGCGAGGAAGATAAAGAAATGATAGGAAATATTTTTTTAATCGCGAAAAAAATTGCCAAAGATTTAAAAGTCGATTCTGGCTATAAATTATTATTTAATGTAGGCGAAAAAGGCGGCCAATTGATTCCTCATTTACATCTTCATTTGGTAAGTGGGGAATTATCCCGCTGGCCGTAATTTTAATATGGCTTTAGAAGCAAGAAAAAAAGATAAAGAAACAGCTCAAAGTTTGATTCGTCGCTTTACCCAAAGGGTCCAGAAAAGCGGGATTTTGGTTAGGGCGAGAAAGAATAGATTTTATAGTTCAAAAATCAGCGAGGGGGCTAAGAAAAAAGCAGCTTTAAGAAAGGAAGAAATTAAAAAAAAATACGAGAAACTAAAAAAAATGGGTAAATCAGAAAAGTAATGCCATTAAAAGAAAAAATTCAACAAGATTTAAAAGAAGCTCTTAAAAAATCTGAAGAGGGTTTGATTTCGGTTTTACGACTTTTAAATGCTGCCCTACACAATAAAGAGATTGAAAAAAGGACTAAATTTTCAAAATCAGAACCTGTAGAAAAATTAGAAGAATTATCAAAGCTTTCTGACGAGGAGATTATTGATGTGATTTCTTCTGAAGTTAAAAAAAGAAAAGAAGCGATTATAGAGTTCGAAAAGGGAAAAAGGGAAGATTTAGCTGGAAAAGAAAAACAAGAATTAGAGATTTTATTAAGATATTTACCCGAACAGTTATCTGAGGGGAAAATTAAAGAATTAGCCAAAGAGGCTGTTGAAAAAACCGGAGCTAAAGAAATTAAAGACATGGGGAAAGTATTGGGAGAGTTAATGCCGAAAATTAAGGGTAAGGCCGAAGGCGGTTTAGTAAGTAAAATTGTAAAAGATTTGCTAACTCCAAAAAACTGATAAGATTATGATTGAAATTAATAATTTAACTACTGTTCGGATTAATAAAAAATTTTTAAAAGAGATTACCCAAAAAGTTTTAAAAGAAAGACTCTCCTTCGCCAAGGTTTCGGAGGGCAAAGAAAAAAAAGAATTAGATTTATCAATTGCATTAGTTTGTGCGGCGAGAATAAAAAATTTGAACCAAAAATACAGAAAGAAAAACCGACCAACAGATGTTTTATCTTTTGAAGACATAAATGAAATAATTATTTGCCCCGAAGTGGTTAAGGAAAATGCGAAAAAATTTCATTCAACCTTTAAAAAAGAATTAGTGCGAGTTTTAATCCACGGCATCTTACATATATTAGGATATGATCACGAAAAGGGCGGAAAAGATGTTAAAATAATGGAAGAAAAGCAGAATTATTATCTTAAAAAAATAATAAAATGAAAGGCTCTATTATCACTGGTTTGGATATAGGCACTAGCCAAATTAAGGCAATAGTAGCCTTTAAAAAACCCGACCAGAAAAAATTAGAAATTATTACACAATTGGCCTGGCCTTCCTCAGGAATTCGCAAAGGGGTAGTTTTTGATGTTGAAGAAGTTTCCAAAGGGATAAGAGAAACAATCGGCGAAGCCCAAAAATTATCTCACCAAAAAATCAAAGAAGCTTATTGCGCCCTTGGTGGTAGTCATATTTTTATTGCTCCGAGCCAAGGAGTAGTAGCAGTTTCACGAGCTGACCAGACAATTTCTCAAGAAGATATTGATAGAGCAATGGTGGCCGCTCAAGCTTTTTCTTTGCCTCCAAATAAAGAAATTTTACATATTTTGCCAAAAGAATTTATTATCGATGGCGAAGGAGGGATAAAAAATATTGTGGGGATGAAAGGAATAAGATTAGAAGTTCAAACTTTAATTCTAGGTGGTTTCACTCCCTATATTCAAAACTTGACTCAGGCGATTTTGGGAGCCGATGTTGAAATTGAAGATTTAGTTTTATCTCCTTTGGCTTCCGCTCGGGCAGTTTTAACTCCGCGACAAAAAGAATTAGGAGTGATAGTAATTGATATTGGGTCAGGGACTACGAGCTTGGCTGTTTTTGAAGAAGGAGACTTATTACACTTGGCGATACTGCCGATTGGCTCTTCTCATATTACAAATGATATTGCTATTGGTTTAAAAACTGATATTGATACAGCTGAAAGAATAAAATTAGAATTTGGAATTGCTTCGCCTCAGAATGCTGAAAAAAAAGAAATGATTGATTTATCAGAGACCTTAGGAGAGCCGTTATCTTTTTCGCGAAAAGAATTGGCGGAAATTATTGAGGCGAGATTGTCAGAAATCTTTGATTTGGTAAATAAAGAATTAAAAAATATTGCTAGGGCACAATTACTTCCAGCAGGCGTTGTTCTGACTGGCGGAGGAGCGAAGTTGCCAAAAATTAAAGAACTTGCTAAAAAGGAATTAAGATTGCCGTCAAGAATAGGTTCTCCTGAAGGATTTACAGTTGAGATTGAAGACCCTTCTTTTGCTGTTTGCGCCGGTCTTGCCTTATGGGGCCAAGATTCGACAGATGAAAAACCTTCATCTTTCTTTAAAAAGGGTCCAATGTCTAATATAAAGAGAATTTTTAAGAATTTTATACCATAATATGGTAAAACCAACTAATGAAATTTTCGCAAAAATTAAAGTAGTGGGCGTTGGTGGTTCAGGTTCCAGCGCGATTTCCCGTATGATGAAATGTCATCTTCAAGGAGTTGATTTGATTGCTATAAATACTGATGCGCAAGATCTTCATTTTAAAAAAGCAAATCAAAAAATTCAAATTGGAAAAACTGTAACAGGAGGGTTAGGAGCTGGAATGAATGCCGAGCTCGGAAAAGCAGCGGCTGAAGAGAATCGAGCAGAGATTACCGAAATTTTACAGGGCGCTGATATGGTTTTTATTACTTGCGGCATGGGCGGCGGAACTGGTAGTGGTGCTTCTCCCATTGTTGCAGAAGAAGCGAAAAAAATAGGAGCTTTGACAATTGCTGTTGTGACAAAACCATTTTCTTTTGAAGGTTCCCAGAGAGCCCAGATTGCAGAAGAATCATTATCCCAATTAAAAGATCATGTCGATGCTTTGTTGATTATTCCTAATGACAAACTTTTAGGAATTATTGATAGTAAAACTTCATTATTAAATGCTTTTTGGATTTGTGATGAGGTTTTACGTCAAGCTGTTCAGGGAATTTCTGATTTAATTGTTTTACCAGGAATTATTAATATTGATTTTTCCGACATCAGAGCGATTATGGAAAATTCTGGTTCTGCTTTGATGGGAGTAGGTAGAGCGAGAGGAAAGAATCGAGCAGTGGAAGCTGCCAGAGCCGCAATCAACTCTCCTCTTCTTGATATTTCAATTGACGGAGCAAAAGGAGTTTTATTTAATGTTTCGGGGAGAGAAGATATGACTTTGGCTGAAATTAATGAAGCTGCGAGAGTCATTACCGAAGCAGTTGATTCAAACGCAAAAGTAATTTTCGGCGCGGTTCAGGACGAAAGATTAAGAAAAAAAGAATTAAAAGTTACGGTTATCGCTACTGGTTTTGAAAAAAGCTCGCCAAAAAATATTAAAATCTTTGAAGGATCTAAAAAGATTCAGGTTGTAGAACAAAAAAAACCGGAAACAACTTCCCCTTCTGAAGAAGAAGAGTGGGAAGTACCTGCTTTTTTAAGAAAAAAAGGGAAAAAGTAGAAAATTTAGCCCCTCTTTTGGGAAATTTTCATTTAAAAGGCTTGACCCTCACCCTTTAAAAGGATAAAAAGGTGAAGGACTTGACAGCTGGTCTTGACCAGCCTTTTTTGTTTTCATAAAATGAAGTAATATCAGCAAATTAAAATTAAAAACGAATTTATAATTCGTTTTTAATTGTCGAAATTTAAGAATTTTTGCTTCACTTAAGCTCAAAAATTAACAACAGTCGAAATTTTTAAAAACTCATAACCAATAAAAGAAATGGAAAACAAAATTACAAAAGTTGAAAAAAGAGACGGTTCAATTGTTGATTTTGAACAAGAGAAAATTACAAAAGCCATTTTAAAAGCCCTGACCGCAACTAAACAGGGTGATGGGAAAAAATCTAAGAAACTTTCCGATAAGGTAGTTTCTTTTTTAAATCGTAGATTTAAAAAAGACGAAATTCCAAAGGTTGAGGAAATTCAGGATATCGTTGAAGAAGTTTTAATTTTAGAAGGATTAGTTGAAACGGCAAGGGCTTACATTCTGTATCGTGAACAAAGAAGAAAAATCAGAGAAGCAATTGGAGCAATAGACGAATCAGTGGAAATGGTTGATAAATATATTCAAGAACTCGATTGGCAAATCAAAGAAAATGCAAATATGGCTTATTCTTTGCAGGGATTAAATGAATATGTTAAATCAGCTGTGACTAAAAAATATTGGCTTAATAAAATTTATACAAAAGAAATTAGAGAAGCTAGTCAAGGAGGAGATTTACACATTCATAATTTAGACGCTTTAGCACCTTATTGTGGCGGTTGGGATCTTTATGATTTATTAATAAAAGGTTTTCGCGGAGTTTTTGGAAAAGTTGAATCAAAACCACCAAAACATTTAAGAACCGCTTTGGGACAGATGGTAAATTTCTTTTATACAATACAGGGGGAAACAGCTGGCGCTGTGGCTTTTTCTTCTGTTGATACTTTATTAGCTCCTTTTATTAGATACGATAATTTAAATTATGCCCAAGTAAAACAGGCAATGCAAGAATTTATATTTAATTGCGCCATTCCGACTCGTGTTGGTTTTCAAACCCCTTTTACAAATGTAACTATAGATATTACTCCCTCCCCGACTATGGCAAAACAACCAGTAATCATTGGCGGCCAGCCGCAAAAAGAAACCTATGGGGAATTCCAGGAAGAAATGAATATATTTAATAAAGCATTTTACGAAGTTTTAATGGAAGGAGATGCAAAGGGCAGGCCCTTTACTTTTCCAATTCCAACCGTGAATATTACTAAAGATTTTAACTGGGATAATCCTAATTTAAGTTTGATGTGGGAGGCAACAGCAAAATATGGAGTAAATTATTTTTCCAATTTTATTCATTCTGATATGGCGCCAGAAGATGTTCGTTCTATGTGTTGCCGTTTAAGGCTATCAAATAAAGAACTTTATATGAGAGGAGGGGGTTTATTTGGTTCTTATCCCTTAACTGGCTCAATAGGCGTAGTTACAGTTGACCTTCCAAGAATTGGCTACCTTTCAAAAACTAAAAAAGAATTTTTTGAAAGATTAGTAAAAGTAATGGATTTAGCAAAAGAAAGTTTGGAAATAAAAAGAAAAACTTTGGAAAATTTTATAGACAAAGGTCTTTATCCCTATTCCAAATTTTATTTATTTGGAATAAAACAAATGAGAGGTCAGTATTTCAGTAATCATTTTTCTACGATTGGATTAGTAGGAATGAATGAAGCAATTTTAAATTTTATTGGCGAAACTATAGCTACTAAAAAAGGCAGACTTTTTACAATTGAGATTTTAGATTTCATGCGGGATAGATTAGTGCAATACCAAAAAGAAACTGGGAATCTTTATAATCTTGAAGCAACGCCAGCCGAAGGAACTTCTTATAGGTTAGCTTTAAAAGATAAAGAACTGTATCCAGATATTATTACTGCTGGTAAAAAAGAGCCATATTATACGAATAGTAGTCAACTGCCAGTTAATTACACCGAAGATGTATTTGAAGCACTTAAACTTCAAGACGATATTCAATGCAAATATACTGGCGGAACGGTTCTGCATATGTTTATAGGAGAAAGAATTTCTGATATTCAAACCGTAAAAAATTTAATTAAGAAAACTTTTGAAAACTTCCATTTGCCATATATCACTATCAGCCCCACATTTTCTATCTGTCCTACTCACGGATATTTGGACGGCGAACATTTTGAATGTCCAAAATGCACAATTAAACAACCTTGCGAAGTTTATTCCAGAATCGTTGGCTATTTAAGGCCAGTCCAGCAATGGCATCTTGGAAAACAAGAGGAATTTCGACAGAGAAAAGAATTTAAAATTAGCAAATCAATAGCAGTTAATGTTTAATTAGATGTTAATTGGAGGTCTTCAAAAACTTAGTTTAATTGATTTTCCGGGGCGGATATCCGCTACGGTTTTTTGTCTTGGCTGTAATTTTCAATGTCCTTGGTGTCAAAACAGCGAGCTCGTGATCCCGGAAAAAATAAAAAAACAACCCCAAATTTCTGAAAAAGAATTATTTTTTTTCCTTAAAGAAAGAAAAGGACTTTTAGAGGGAGTTTGTATTTCGGGAGGAGAACCTACACTCTATCAAGACTTGCCGGATTTTATTGAAAAAATTAAAAATTTAGGATATTTTGTTAAGCTTGATACGAATGGTTCAAATCCTGAAATGCTGCAAAACTTAATTGAAAATGGCTTAGTTGATTATGTGGCGATGGACATCAAGGCTCCTAAAGAGAAATATCAGGGACTTATTGGAAATATCAATAGCGCCTTGGATATTATTGAAAACATTCAAAAGAGTATGGATATTTTAAATCAAAAAAGAGTTGATTATGAATTTAGAACGACGATAGTTCCTCTCCTGTTAACCAAGGAAGACGTTTTAGAAATTGCCCGTTGGATACAGCCTGCTCCAAAATATTTTTTACAAAATTTCCAACCCCAAAAAACAATTGATTCTGATTTTGAAAAAATCCAACCATATCCTGAAAGCTATCTTTTAGAAATTCAAAAAGCTATTTCACCATTTTTCGAAGTTTGCCAGATAAGGTAAACTCTTAATTTACTTAAATTTAATTTTTAACTGAGAAATAATCTCAGCAATTTTTATTTTTGAGAAAAAGAAAAAAGCCTCCTACGAAAAAATTTCACCGAGGGCTCAAGGACTCAAGAGAATCGAACTATAATAGGAACAAAGTCCTAAATTTCTAGATTATTGATTTAGTATTAAGGCAGAAAATATGATAAAATTATTGTAATATATAAACCTTGCCTTCGGCAAGAACTATATAATTCTTGTTTTAATCGAATTATGGATAAATTAACTAACAAAAAAGCTTGGATTATTTCAGTTAATATGGGTTACGGGCATCAGAGGACAGCCTTTCCTTTAAAATATTTAGCGCCAGAAGATAAAATTATAACGCCTGAACGGCGATATATCGGGTCAGGGTCCGTTATTAATGCTAATGATTATGAAGGAATTCCTAAAAAAGACAGAAAAATTTGGGAAAGCCAAAGGAAATTTTATGAATTTATCTCCAGTTTCTATCAGACTTCTTTTGTCGGTAAACTTTTTTTTGCTATTTTTGATAGATTTCAAAAAATATTTAGTTTTTATCCGAAAAGAGATTTGTCAAAATCAAGCTTTCAGTTGAAACAAGCATATTCTTTAATTAAAAAAGGATGGGGAAGAGACCTTTTTGAAAAACTCAAAACTCAAAACTCAAAACTCAAAACGGATTTACCAATTATCTCTACTTTTTTTATTCCAGCATTTATGGCAGAAACTTTTGAATATCCTGGAGAAATTTTTTGCGTTGTTTGCGATGCTGATATTTCCAGGGCTTGGGCTCCCCTAAATCCAAAAGAAAGCATAATTAAATATTTCGCTCCAACCGAAAGAGTGGTTGAAAGATTAAAACTTTATGGAGTAAAGCCAGAAAATATTTTTTTCACAGGTTATCCCTTACCTTTAGAAAATGTTGGGGGAGGAAATTTAGAAATTATAAAAGAAGATTTAAAATATAGAATTTTAAATTTAGATCCCCAAAGAAAATATTTTGAAACATATAAAACGCTTATAGACGCCAATTTAGGCAATTTACCCGAAAAATCAGATCATTCTTTGACAATAATGTTTTCCGTCGGCGGTGCCGGAGCCCAAAAAGGACTGGCAATAAATATTCTAAAAGGTCTCGCTGAAAAAATTAAAAACAGCGAGATTAAAATAATTCTATCAGCTGGCATTAGAGAAAAAGTTAAAGGATATTTTGAGAAAAACATAGAAAAATTAAACTTAAAAGAATACTTGGGTCAAAACATTGAAATATTATTTGAGAAAAATATTGAAAATTATTTTCAAACATTTAACCAAAAATTAAGAAAAACGGACATTTTATGGACAAAGCCATCAGAACTTTCTTTTTACGCTGCTTTGGGAATTCCAATTATTATTGCTCCGCCAATCGGCTCCCAGGAGGATTTTAATATGAGGTGGCTTCTAAAATCAGGTTTTGGATTATCTCAAGAAGACACAAATTATACAGAAGAATGGCTTTTTGATTGGATAAATAAAGGATATCTTGCCGAAGCCGCTCTCCAAGGTTTTATTGAAGGAGAAAAATTAGGAACCCTAAGTATCGAAAAAATAATTTCATCCCGTTAAATAAAATTTCAAAAAATGGATAGATTATTAAAATTCCCCGCGGGATTTCTTTGGGGATCGTCTACTTCTTCCTATCAAGTTGAAGGAGGAATCGAAAATTGCGATTGGTCAAAAGACTTTCCAGCAGGCCAAGCTTGTGATCATTATAATCGCTATGAAGAAGACTTCGATTTATTAAAATCCCTAAATCAAAACACTTACCGATTTTCAATTGAATGGTCTAGGATTGAACCAGAAGAAGGAAAATTTGATGAAAAAGAAATTGAACATTATCGGCAGGTAATTTTAGCTCTAAGAAAACGTGGCATTGAACCATTTGTTGGGTTGTGGCACTGGACCAATCCTTTATGGCTAAAAAATAAAGGTAATTGGGAATCAAGAAAAATTGCTTACTATTTTTCAAGATATGTAGAGAAAATCGTCTCTTCTCTGAAAGATAATGTAAAATTTTGGATTACCATAAACGAACCAGAGATATATGCTACTTCTTCGTATTTTAAAGGAATTTGGCCTCCTCAGAAGAAGAATATTTTTTCTTTTCTTGTTGTGTTAAATAACCTGATCAAAACCCATCGAGAAGCATATAAAATAATTAAAAAGATACAACCGAATGCACAAGTGGGGATTGCCACAAATAATACTTGTTATGAAGCTTTTAACGATCCGGTGAGTCGCTTAGTAAAAATTATTGTCGAGCGATTAGATCATTTTTACATCTTAGACAGAATTAAAAATCATTTAGAATTTATCGGATTAAATTATTATTTTCATAATCGGATAAAAGGTTTCAAATTCAACCAAAATGAAAATAAAATAGTTTCAGATTTAGGATGGGAGATTTATCCAGAAGGCATCTATCACGTATTAAAAAATTTAAAAAAATATAAAAAGCCAATTTATATCACCGAGAATGGCTTAGCTGATAAAGAAGACAAACTAAGAAAAGATTTTATAAAAGACCATTTATTTTGGACACATAAAGCTATTGAAGAAGGAATTGATGTTCGTGGTTATTTTCACTGGTCGTTGATGGATAATTTAGAATGGCACAGGGGATTTGAGCCGGAGTTTGGATTAATTGGGATTGATTACAAAACCCTAGAAAGAAAGCCGCGTCCATCATGCTTTTTACTATGCCGAAATTTGTAAAAATAATTATTTAAACCTATAACCTAAAAATAATTTTATGCTTTGGTTGATAATTATAATTTTAGCCTACTTTTTTTTAGCTATTTCTACATTGGGCGATGAATATCTTTTAAATGGTCCGCCCAATCCCAAGAACTACTCATTTTATGTGGGGATATTAGGGCTTTTGGTTTTGTTTTTAATACCATTTGTAGGTTTTTCAATTCCGAGCTTATTTCAAATCATTTTAAGCCTTTTAGCAGGTTCCTTTTTAATCCTTGCTAGTTTTTGTTATTATACCGCTTTAGAACATTTTGAAGTTTCAAAAGTGGCGCCGGCAATCGGTGGATTTTTGCCGTTATTTACTTTTGGATTTGTCTTTTTTGTTTCGGGAGAAAAACAAGTCTTGAATTTCGGAGAAATTATAGCCTTCATTTTGCTTATCTTGGGGAGTATTTTTATTACTTTCGAAAAAAAGAAATCCATTTCTCTTAAGAGCCTTAAAATTACAGCCCTGGCAGCTTTTTTATTTGCTATTACCTTTGTTTTAACTAAATATGTTTATATGAATCAGCCGTTTTGGACGGGCTTTATTTGGATGAGAATCGGTGGTTTTTTAACAGCCCTTTTCTTTCTTTTTGGCAAAGAGGTGAGAGACGAAATTTTTAGGAGAAAACCCACTTTCCAAAAAAAGACAGGTGCCATTTTTCTTGGGAATCAGGTTGTTGGATCGGTTGCTTTTCTTTTGCAAAACTGGGCCATTGCCATTGTCCCATTAAGCTTTCTGCCTTTTATCAATGCTTTAGAAGGAACCAAATACATATTCGTATTAATTTTTAGCATTTTGATTTCTATTAAATTTCCTCAAATCCTAAAAGAGGAAACTTCAAAGAAAATTCTTTTCCAAAAAATATTCGCCATTTTATTAATTATAGGAGGTTTGGTTTTAGTCGCTTTAAGGTAAGATGATCAAGAAAATTATTAAACGAACTTTATTTGGATTTTTAATTATTATTTTAATTTTTGTCAGCTATTTTTTTATTGGCGAAACAAAACCAGCGGAAAAAATTACCTGGGGCGTAAATTTCTCCCAAAAACAGGCGCAAAATTTAGGTTTAGATTGGAAAGAAACTTATTTAGCTTTAATGGATGATTTAGGGGCAAAGAATTTAAAATTAGCCAGTTATTGGGATTTGATTGAACAAAAAGAAGGGGAGTATCAATTTAATGATTTGGATTGGCAAATCAAAGAAGCAGAGAATCGAGGAGTAAATATTCTTTTGGTAATTGGGATGAAAAGTCCGCGCTGGCCAGAATGCCATATTCCCGAATGGGCGAAAAATTTAAACAAAAAAGACCAGCAGGAAAGAATATTAAGCTTGATTGAAAAAATTGTTTCAAAATACCAAAATTCAGAAGTAATATGGGCTTGGCAGGTGGAAAACGAGCCATTTTTCCCCTTTGGAGAATGCCCCTGGGTTGATAAAGAATTTTTAAAAAAAGAAATAGAATTAGTAAAAAATCTTGATTCTCTAAAAAGGCCGGTATTAATTTCTGATAGCGGAGAGGGTTCGTTCTGGATTTCAGCTGCTCATTTTGGCGATATTGTCGGCACTACTATGTATAAAAAAGTTTGGTTTCGGCAAATTGGGTTTTATCTTCGTTATCCCTTTCCGCCAACTTTTTATAATCGTAAAGCCCAGATTATCAAAAAAATATTCAATAAAGATGTGATTTGCGTTGAATGCCAAGTAGAACCATGGTGTCCGCACCACCTCACTTCTAATTGTTCCTTAGCAGAACAACAAAAAACAATGAATTTAGAACAATTCCGGAAAAATATTGAATTTTTCAAAAATACAGGTCTAAAAGAATTTTATTTGTGGGGAGGGGAGTGGTGGTATTGGATGAAAGAAAAACAGGGGCAGTCCGAAATCTGGAACGAAGCAAAAAAACTATTTTAGTTTTAAAATTAAAAATTATAAATTAAAAATTAGAAATTAAAAATTGTGTTCTCAATTATTATTCCGACCTTAAACGAAGAAAAATATCTTCCTTTGTTACTCGAATCAATTAAAAAACAGAATTTTAATGATTATGAAATAATCGTCGCTGATAATAATTCAACAGACAAGACGGTTGAGATTGCTAAAAATTATGGCTGTAGAATTTCTAGTGGAGGATTACCAGGAAAAGCAAGGAACGAAGGCGCAAAAATCGCAAGAGGCGATTTATTTTTATTTTTAGACGCAGATGTAATTTTGCCTGAAAGCACTCTTTTTAAATTTTTAAAGGAATTTGAAGAAAAAAAATTAGATGTCGCCTCTTGTTTGGTAACACCAAAAAAGAAAAGTTTTCTTTCCTTTATTGTGTATAATGTTGTTTATAACCTAACTATTTTATTATTGGAAAAGATTCGTCCTTCAGCAATGAATTTTATGATGATTAAAAAAACTATCCACGAAAAAATTGGAGGATTTGATGAAAAAATAAAATTTGGTGAAGATGTTGATTATGTTGTGAGAGCTTCGAAATTTGGTAAATTCGCTTTTTTAAGATCATCTAAAATTTTAGTTTCAATAAGAAGATTTCAAGAAGAAGGTTGGTTAAGATCTTCTTTTAAATATCTTCTCGCCAATTTTTTTATTTTTATTTTTGGACCAATAAAATCAGATATTATAAAATATAAATTCAACCATTATAAAAAAGCAAAGGATTAAACACTAACGCCAATTTGCGCTACTTGATGTGCTCTTTTTTTGGGTGTAAAATATCTTATTATGCGAAAAAGAGTTTATTTTGATTATTCTTCAACCACGCCAATTGACCCGAAAGTTTTTCGGGCGATGTTACCGTTTTTAAAAATAAATTTTGGCAATCCTTCTTCTATCCATTATTTTGGCCAAAAATCTTTAATGGCGGTTGACGAGAGTAGAGGAAAAATTGCTAAGTTTTTGGGATGCGCTCCCGAAGAAATTATTTTTACAGGGTCTGCTACCGAAGCAAACAATCTTGTAATCCAAGGATTAGTTAGAAATCTACAATCATCAATTTATAGTTTTCAAGCCAAGAACGCCCATATTATCACCACTAAAACTGAGCACAAATCAATTTTAGAGCCTTGTAATGCTTTGGAAAAAGAAGGAATAGAAGTTACTTATCTGCCAGTAGACAACCAAGGACGGATTAAAATTTCCGATTTAGCTAAAAAAATTAAAGAAAATACGGTTTTAGTTTCAATAATGTATGCTAATAACGAGACGGGTGTTATTCAGCCAATGATTGAGATTGGGAAATTGCTAAAAAATATCAACCGGATTAAAGAAAAATCAAAAGTCCAGAAAACTTTTTTTCATACCGACGCTGTTCAGGCGGCGAATTGGCTGGATTGTAATATTGAAAGATTGGGGGTTGATTTATTAACCTTAAGCGGTCATAAAATTTACGGACCGAAAGGAATAGGAGTTCTTTATGTCAAAAAAGGAATACCTCTTAGCCCCCATATTTTAGGCGGCGGTCAGGAACAGGGATTAAGGTCAGGAACAGAAAATGTAGTCGGAATTGTTGGTATTGGAAACGCGATAGAACAAATTAAAAAACAAAAAGCAAAAAATAAAAAAATAAAAAGATTAAAAGAAAAATTCATTAAAGAAACTCTAAAAAATATTCCCGATTCGCAATTTAATGGTGTTTTTGAAAATTCCTTACCCAACATCGCTAATTTTAGTTTTAAAGGAGTGGAAGGAGAAGCAATTGTTGTTGCTTTGGATCAGAAAGGAATCTGCGTTTCTACTGGTTCTGCTTGCGCGGCAAAATCATTAGAGCCATCGCATGTTCTTTTGGCTTTGGGTAAAAGTGTAGAAGAAGCTCATAGTTCAGTTAGATTTTCTTTTGGCCGTTATACAACAGAAGGGGAAATAAATAGAGTTTTAAAAATCTTGCCCCATGTTATCCAAAAATTAAGAGATATATCTGGTTATAATAAAGCTTAATTCAAAATATATGATTTATTCTAAAAAAGTTTTAAAACATTTTTCTAACCCAAAGTTTTTCGGAAAAATTAAAAACGCTGACGGCGTCGGCAAGGCAGGTAATCCTTTGTGTGGGGATTTAATGGAGCTTTATATAAAAGTTGATCCCAAAAATCAAAAAATCAAAGATATAAAATTTCATACCACGGGTTGTGCCGCTGCTATTGCTTCTTCGGATATGATTTGCGAGATAGTAAAAGATAAAACTATAAAAGAGGCCCTAAAAATAGATTTTAAAGATATTATAAAAGAGCTTGGCGAATTGCCTCCAATTAAAGTTCATTGTTCAGTTTTAGCTAACCAGGCTTTGAAATCAGCTATTGACAACTATAAACAGAATATTAAAATTTAATATTGGTCATAATTATTAAAGAATTAAAAAACAAAACTATGAAAATATCTTTACCAAAAATTAATATTCCAAAATTTTGGAAGAATAAAACTTTCCTTGTGGTTTGTTTTATAATAATTGCTGCTCTTTTTGGTTTTGCGGCCGGAACTGCTTCGAGTGGCTATTATTATAACCAAATAAGAGATTTTTTCTCAAAAATAAGAATTGAATTACCGATAATTTCTAACCAGTCCCAAATTATTGAAAAGGAAAGGGTTGTCGAAAAAGAATATGTCCCCCAAACCAGCCAGGAGGAAGCGGTAATTAAAGTAGTGAAAGATGTGTCGCCGTCGGTCGTAAGTATTATCATTACTAAAAATCTGCCAGTATACGAACAATATTTTGTTAATCCTTTTGGAGAAGGTTCGCCATTTAATATTGAAATTCCTCAGATTCGTCAAAAAGGAACCCAGCAGCAGGAAGTCGGCGGCGGTTCAGGATTTATTATTTCTGAAGATGGAATGATACTGACTAACAAACACGTTGTTTCAGACCAGACGGCTGAATATACTGTTTTAACCAATGAGGGGAAAAAATATCCAGCCAAAGTTTTAGCATTAGATCCGGCCCAAGATATTGCCATAATAAAGATAGATAATGCAGTAGCGGGTTCTTTCCGGTCCGTTAAGTTTGGAGATTCCTCAAATTTACAAATTGGTCAAACTATTATTGCTATTGGAAATGCTTTAGGAGAATTTAGAAACACTGTTTCAGTCGGAGTAATTTCTGGTCTAGGTAGAACAATTACTGCTTCGGGCGGAGATTTAGTAGAAACATTAGAAGATGTTATTCAAACAGACGCAGCAATCAATGCAGGAAATTCTGGAGGGCCTCTTTTAAATCTAAAAGGAGAAGTTATTGGAATTAATACAGCAACAGTGCAAGGAGCTCAAAATATTGGCTTTGCCCTTCCTATAAATTTGGCGAAAAAAGATATTGAACAGGTTAAAAACCAAGGGAAAATTAGCTATCCATTCTTAGGAATCTATTACACTTTGATTACGCCCGAGCTTAAAGAAAAATATAATTTGGCGGTTGATTACGGTGCCTGGGTCGGAAGGGATAAAAATGGTGATCCTTCCAAAGAAGTGCTTTTGAGTGGTTCTCCTGCTGAAAGTATTGGGCTTCAACGAGATGACATAATTTTGGAATTTAATGCCGAAAAAATCACTATTGATAATTCCTTAGCTAAAATTATTTCAAAATACAATCCTGGAGACAAAATTACTTTAAAAGTGCTTCGAGGCAAAGATGAAAAGTTTTTTCAGCTCACCCTCGGCGAAAGGAAAGAGTAGAGATTGTTTTAATTAATAAATCAAAAATCGGAGGTTTCGCCTCCGATTTCTTTAAATATTTTCCCCATATATTTACTTGACAGCTCTTTTTGATATAATGGAATTAGGATGAAATTCAATTTTTAAAACTATGAAAAAAATAACCTTTCTTTTAGTTATTTTCTCTGTTGCTTTCACCTCTTTAATCATACTTTTTTCTCCCGCTGCAATGGTTTTGGCTACCGGCGGAGGGAGCAGCGGAGATACAAGTGCTTCTGCTACTAGTTCTAGCAGTGGTATAAGCAATGCTATTGCTGCCGCTGTTCAGGCCGTAGTCAGTGGTGTAAACACCGTTGTTAGTGCTATAAACAATGCTTACGGCCAAGCAGTCGGTTACGTTAGCGTAACAACAGTGCCAGCGGGGTCTCCATCAACACATACACAATGACTGGTCCGGGACAAGGCTCAATATCATTTTCAATAGGAGGAGGAAGCCACGCACGTTGAAGCTACGGCAATTACTCAAAGCGCTCCCCAAGTTGGTCAAAGCATTACAGTCAATACTCCAAATGGTCCGGTAACCGGACAAATAATATCAGTTGATGCTTTAAGCGGCAATCATGCCGTCGTTACCGTAAGCACCTCAAATGGTCTTGTAACTACAGGGATAACTATATCAAACTCTGGGGTGGCGGTACGGGCGGTACAGGTGGAGGAGGTGGCACTTCTGGATGTAGCTGTCCTTCAGGAACAACCTACAGTCTATCTATTCCCACAGGATATTGTTCATACGGAAGCTGTACAACCACACAATACAGCTATCTTTGCTATAGGATTAGCGGAAATAGCTGCCATACCTGGTGTTCTAGTCAAGGAGGTACTTGTGTAAATGGTCAATGTCCTAATAAGCCCTACAGCATTCCTCCTTATACATATGCTCCATACGCCGGCTATGATTGTAACCAGTACGTCACTGGTGGATCAAATCTCGCAATTCTATGTATGTGCCAGATGCCCACATCTGTAGTTGGTTATTGTATTAAACCCTGCAACCGACCTCCCACAGCCACAAACCTTTACAGAGACGACTGCGACTGGTGCGCCAATCCCTTCCAATTCAGAATGAACTGGACCTTCTCAGACCCAGACAATGACACCCAAGGAGCAAAACAAGTCCAAGTCTCTCCCAATTCAAGCTTCACAACCATAACCTTTGACTCAGGAAAAGTATCAAACGATATCCCAGCATATTCCATCCCAGCCACAGGCTCAGGACTGCAATTCAACAACACATATTACTGGAGAGTAAAGGTCTGGGATCCAGCAGGCCTGAGCTCAAGCTGGATAACCTCCTCCCAAACCCTTAATACTCCACCCAATGAATATCCCACCCCTGCCTTTACCGCCAATCCCCCAAGACCAGCCAAAAACCAATCAACCCTGTTTGCTGACGATTCAACAGGAGCCACAAATATTGCCAAATGGTCCTGGACCTTCCAAGACGCCAATCCTTCAAACCTACGTCACCACCAACCCTTCAAAGAAAAACCCGATCGCCATCTTCACCTCAGAAGGCATCAAACTAGTCAACCTGACTGTCTGGGACGCTAATAACAACTCCTGCTCTATCACTAAAACCATTAACGTCGGCATCTTCGCTCCTGTCTGGCAGGAGATTGTGCCGTGGTAGAGATAGATTAATATAAAAATTATCAAGTCCCTTTTCGGGACTTGATTTTTTAATGAAAATTTTGGTACAATAAAATATATGAATGGAGGCCAATTTACACACAAAGCCCAAGATGCGATAATGACGGCTCAATCTCTAGCCCAGGAAAGGGGTCAGCAGCAGATTGACGCCTTACATCTTTTATTTGCGCTAATGTCTCAAGAAGAAAGCGTGCTTTTAACTATTTTAAAGAAAATGGGAATTGATATTGAAAAACTGAAAGAAAAAGTCCAAAAAGAATTAACTAACATTCCAACGATTACCGGCGGTCCTGCTTTCGGCCAGTTTTATCTAACTCAGGATATGGCGAGAGTTCTCGATAGGGCCGCAAAAGAAGCTTTGAAAATGGGAGACGAATTTGTTTCCGTTGAGCATTTATTTTTAGCGATAATCGATACTCCTTCTCGGGCAAAGGATATTTTAGATAGTTTATCTTTAATCCAGCCGGGGAAAACGGGTTTGTCTTTGGAAAAACTTAATTACGAAACTTTTCTGAAAAACTTAGCTCAAATTCGCGGCGGCCAAAGAATTACCGATCCCGAACCAGAAACAAAATATCAGGTGATTGAAAAATACGCAAGAAATCTGACCCACTTGGCCAGTCAGGGAAAATTAGATCCGGTAATTGGCCGGGAAAATGAAATCCGAAGGTTAATGCAGGTTTTATCTCGAAGGACAAAAAATAATCCGGTTTTAATTGGAGAAGCTGGCGTAGGAAAAACAGCAATTATCGAAGGATTAGCCCAAAAAATTATAAAAGGCGAAGTGCCCGAAAGCTTAAAAGACAAAGAAATTATTGCTCTAGATTTAGGAGCTTTAGTTGCCGGAACTAAATATCGTGGCGAATTCGAAGATAGGGTAAAAGCCTTGCTTCGAGAAATCAATCGAGTAGCCGGTCATTATATTTTATTTATTGATGAACTTCACACTTTAGTTGGCGCTGGAGCTGCCGAGGGAGCGATTGACGCCTCTAATTTATTAAAGCCAGCTTTGTCTCGAGGCGAGCTCCGGGCGATCGGCGCAACAACCTTGAAAGAATATCAAAAATATATTGAAAGAGATCCAGCTTTGGAAAGAAGATTCCAGCCGATTTATGTTCAAGAACCCTCAATTGAAGACACAATTGCTATTTTGCGCGGAATAAAAGAGAAATACGAAGTTCATCACGGAGTAAAAATAAAAGATTCTGCCTTAGTCGCAGCTGCCGAATTAGCTTCGCGCTACATTTCCGACAGATTCTTGCCGGACAAAGCAGTTGACTTAATGGACGAAGCAACTTCAGCTTTGAGGCTGGAAATCGAATCAGAGCCAACAGATCTTGATAGATACAAACAAGAGATTCTTAAATTAGAAACAGAAAGAGAAGCTTTGAAAAAAGAAAAAGATAAAGATTCATTGAAAAGATTAAAGGCGATTGCGAGATCTTTAGCTGATTTAAAAGAAGAGTCTGGTGTTATTGAAGCCCAATGGAAATCTGAAAAAGAGGCGATTTTTAAAATTAAAAATCTTAGAAAAAAAATAGAAGAATTAACCGCCCAATCCCTTATTTTTCAAAGAGAAGCAAATCTTCAGAAAGTGGCGGAAATAAAATACGGCGAAATCCCAACTCTTTTGAAAGAATTGAAAGCAGCTGAAAAAGAATTAGTCAGGGTCCAAAAAAACCACCGGATTTTGAAAGAAGAAGTGACCGAAGAAGATATTGCCAGAGTCGTTTCCCGCTGGACAGGAATTCCCGTAACCAGATTAATTGAAGAAGAAGCGAAAAAATTGGACAGAATGGAGGAAATTTTGGGGAAAAAAGTGATTGGCCAGAGAGAAGCGGTTGACGCGGTTTCCAACGCCATTCGAAGGTCGCGGGCTGGAATTTCAGAAGAAAATCGGCCTTTGGGTTCTTTTATGTTTTTGGGTCCGACCGGCGTGGGGAAAACTGAAATGGCGCGGGCGCTCGCTGAATTTTTATTTAATGACGAAAACTCTATGATTCGTCTTGATATGTCAGAATATATGGAAAAGCACACAGTTTCAAAAATGATAGGAAGTCCGCCAGGCTATGTCGGCTATGACGAAGGAGGCCAATTAACTGAAAAGATTCGCAGAAGGCCTTACAGTGTTATTCTGCTTGATGAAATTGAAAAAGCTCATCCAGATGTCTTTAATATTTTACTTCAGATTTTAGAAGATGGCAGATTAACCGATGCCAAAGGCAGAGTAGCTTCTTTTAAAAACGCGATTTTGATTATGACTTCAAATATTGGCTCTGAATACATTGCGAAAATGGGAACTTTGGGTTTTGTGACGAAAGAAGAAGCTCTTTCCCAAAAAGAATCTTTAAAAGAAAAAGTAATGGAGTCTTTAGAGGAAAATTTCCGTCCAGAATTTTTAAACCGGGTTGATGAAATTGTTATTTTCAACTATCTTGGCAAAAAAGAAATTAAAGAAATTGTCGATCTTCAGCTGGAAAGAGTGATAAAACGGCTGGAAGAAAAAAGAATCGAAATGAAATTTTCCGAAAAATCAAAAGAATTGCTGGCTGAAAAAGGTTTCGACCAAAATTTGGGAGCAAGGCCTTTAAAAAGAGTAATTCAGCAATTGATTTTAGATCCTTTGGCAAAAAAGATTGTGTCGGGCGAAATCAAAGAGGGAGAAAGGGTTTTAGTTGATGCCGAAGAAGACAAAATTATTTTTCAGTTGCCGGCAAATTTAGTAAAGGCGACAAAAATAAGAAAATTAGAAAAAACATTAACAAAATAATCTTATGAAAACACTTTTAAAATTTTTAGCAGTTTTAGTAGCGGGTGCCATCGGCGGAATTTTGGCTGCTCAAATTACAGCTCCCTATTTTGCCGAAAAACCGCTTTTTGGGAAAAAACAAGAAACGCCAACTCAAGTTATCCAAAAAGAAGAAGTTCGCATTCAGGAGAATACTGCCTTGACCCAGGCAATTGAAAAAGTTGAAAAATCAGTTGTCGGAATTGGCTCGAAAAGCGGAGTAAAAAACCTTTTTAACGGCTCAGGATTGATTATTACCAACGACGGCTTGATTTTAACTTTATCCAATACTGTTTCGCAAAACGCCGTAGTTTTCTACGAGGGGGAAACTTTACCCGCAAAAATTTTGAAAAGGGACACTCAAAACAATTTAGCTTTGCTGAAAATTGAAAAAGGGAATTTGTCTGTCTGTAGTTTCGCCGACCAAACAAAAATAAAAATGGGGGACAGAGTATTTTTACTCGGCGAAAAATTCAGCGTTGATAAGTTTATAAAATTCACAAACGAAGGTATTATTAAGAATTTTGACGCGAATCTGATTGAAACAAACATTTCCGAAGGAAAATTCGCGCCGGGAACAACTTTATTTAATATCGACGGAGAAGTCGTCGGCCTAAACTATCTTTCTTCAGACGGAAAAATCCTTTCCGTCCCCGTCCAAAAAATAAAAACTTTCACAGGATTTTAACTTTTAAAAGTAAATCTTTAAGAAAAGCAAAAAGCCCATAATTGGGCTTTTTGATTAATAATAGCGCGTCGATCAATCTATGTTGTAAGGCGTTCGCCTTGCCATTTTTCTGAAAAGGACTAATCTAAAAAATAGGAAATTAGTCTATTAAAATAATAAAAGATGATCGTTCCCAAAATTTTATTAGAAAAAACCAATAAGGGCACATTTGAAAGCAGAATCCCAAAAATATTAGAAAGGGGCTGGGAATACTTAAAGGGGTATTTTAGTGATGAAAATGAATATTTTGTTTTTTTAGAGCAAACTTCTAAAGATCAATTTGAAGACTTCCTTTATACAATTTTCTTTTATTATACTCACGATCTTTATAGAATTCCCGACAAAGAAAGGATTGTAAACATAGATGGTTTTATGTATCAGATAACTCTTTCTATAATAGAATACCTTAATAAAGAGACAGAATCACCAAGGGAGAGAATAAAAGATTTCATAAAATATTTTTCAACACATAATATTAAGGCATTAAATGAAGCAATAACAGCGAGATCTTTGACCAAAATCCCTGTCCAATTAGAATTTTGGGAAATACTATATGATATGAGAAATGAATTTATTCACGAGGCACACTGGTTTAACTTAATAGAACAAAATTCCGAAGCATTTGCTTCCTTAAGTGGCTTGAAACATAGGAATAAAGATAGAACGGAAATTCAATATTTGGGAGATATTAGAATAAAATTTCAAGAATATTTAAGGTTTTTTTGGGAAGCTTATTTGAAGTATTTTGGGGAAAAATAAATAAAAGAGGATATACCGCAATAATGATATGGAAATAGAAGAAATAATAGAAGAAAAAATTAAATTAATCCAAGAAACAACAGGAAATCAAGTAATAATACAAGAAAATAACACCGTTGGCGCCTGTATTAATTGGCCCGATTGGCACGATAAGGCACAATTGCCTAAGATTTTACATTGCAATTCTATAAACAAAGTGCATATTTTACATGAGCTTATTCACTTAGAAAAATTTTTTATTAATGAGTATTCTTTAATTCTTTGTAGTAATCCCAGTTTCCATAAAATAACTAATCCATTTAAAAATTTTCCAGAAGATTACGTCGCTCATAAAACAATAAAATATGATTATAAATTTAACCCTATAAACAAAGACTGGTTCAGGGGAAAAGATAATATAATAAATCTTCCTGATGAAGAAATAATAAATAATTTAGTTAATTTCTATACTTTTTGCGAATTTTGTCCGGAATATAAGTCACAACTTAAATTCTTTGAACAAAAATGTAAAAGACAAAAAACAAAATCCTATTTAATAGCGCAAGAAGCCATTAAGGCCCTAACGGATATGAATTATGAAGAAAAAAATGATTATAATGAGTGTGTGGAAAAAATAATCAAAATTTTTGTTCCGGACCTTTATAGAGAAAATAAAATATACCCCGGTTTTCTATACAAGAGGGGCAATCTATGGTATTGGAATCCCAAGTATTACAGTCCTACAACATAGATTGGACGACGCGCTATTATTAATAAACTTTATAACCAAGGAGATCGGTCTAAAGAAGCAACGTAGCCGCCCGTTCCATTATAAAAATTTTATTTTAAATCAAGCCCCATTAAGTGAGGCTTGATTTTTTATCCAAAATTGTGATAGTTTAAATTATCGTATCATTAATAAAAATTAGCCCTTTTATTTTTTAATAAAAGAAAGGAGAAAGAAGTAAATGAAATGTGATAATCCTTCTCATCCAGAATACCACGGCCGAGAATGTCTTTGCGCCGACTGTAGATTATTGAATACTTGTGTTTCTAATACTGATGGAGAGGCGGACGGATGTTTTGCTTGTCAGGGCCCTGTTACTGAATGCGACGCGCCACTTCCATCTTTTAGCAGAGGAAGGAAAAAAAATAGAAAAATAAGGCAGAAAATGAGTAATATGCCTGGAAAGATAATGGTTAAAAACGCTTTAGGTAAAGAAATTGAGATTTCAACGGATTGGTCATGGCACAGAAATGATTGGGATAGCAAAAATATTACCAAAGACTGCTGTCATTGTTCGCATTGCGTAAGAAAAGAAGATACTTTTAGAGTTATTCAGATATTAGCTCTTACTAAGGGCCGGCGACGCTGGTTACCGCCACCAGGAGAAAAAGTTGAAGGAATATGCCTGTGGGGAGTTTGTAAAAAATTTATTATTCAAGGACGCAAATTACGAAAATGCGAGTATTTCAGAAAGCCAAGCCTTTTAAAAACATATCATCGCTAAATCAAGAAAGGAGGGAAATATGAAAGAAAAAACAATTCCAGTTATTGAGTCAGGGAAAACAATAGTTATCAGGATGAATGGCACTTATGAGGAAACTTTTGCTAACGCGAAACTTAAGATAAGAGGGGGACACAGTGATATAATAATTACTGTATGGGACGATCATACCCTTCATATTATATCGAGGATTTGCAATCGCAGCAGAGACGGCGCAGGGAAATCAACAAATAATTATATATTCACTCCGGCACAGACGAAAGTATTAATTCAGATACTCACTGTTGAATTTCCGAAAACACCAGCGGTTTGCTGACAGAAAACTAACGGTTAGGTTAATTGTATAAAATTAAAATAAGTAGCGTCATGCTTGTCATGGCGCTTCTTTTTTGACTTTTTTTGAGCAATGTGGTAAAAAACAAAATAAGGAGGTTAAAAATTGGAAAAGCAAACAGTAAAAGATATTTTCCCACAGCTCGTTAAAAATAACGGAGGAGTGATAACTCTCAAGATTAATAGCAAAGACGGCATGAAATCGAGAAAAATGGTGGTAAAATGTAAAAAAACTATAGAAAGAACACAACAAGTCCATCTTGTAGTCGGGGCGAATAAGGAAATTTTATCAATAGGCGCCGGAACTGAAGTGGTGGATTGCACCGTTTTACCATTAAAAGACAAAAAACCAAAAAGAAACAGAGCTAAAGATAGAAAATATTGACATAATCGTTTGTTTTTAATAATATAATATAATCATAAAGTGGGAATTTTAATTTGTTGACAAAAGGAGGTGACTTATTGTCACATATTTATTCCCCCACGGTGGACTGTTTGCGCTACAATAAGTTGCCGACAGTCCCGCAAAGGGTTACGCTAATGGATAGTCAGATACGACAACATCCAAAACGTAACTCGGAAGAGATGGAGAGAGGCCGTACACCAGGCAGATAAAAAAAGAATATAAAACGATAAATTCTTTTTCTCCATCTCTTCCAACCCCCAATTATGAAATCCCAGGAGGGGTTTTTTATTATTCAGAACTATTTTAGCTTCGGGGTTGACCCTCTTTTTATTTTTTGCTAAAGTAGAAATTGTTCTACATAATATATAAAATAAACTATGGATAAAGGTTTTTATCTTAAATTAACTCAGGCGGTTTATAGGGTAACTGACAATTTTCCGGAGGGGGAGCCTCTAAAATTTAAAATCCGGGGAAAAGCCAATGATATTTTGACCGATTTGGTTTTATTTAACCCCACGGGCCAGGAAAAAATTTTAAAAGATGTTGAAGTTTTGGAAAATTATTTCGAAGTAGCTCGAATTCAAAATTGGGTCAATCCTCTTAATTTTTTAGTTTTGGAGCAAGAATACAGCAAGATAAAAGAAGAGTTTAAAAATTTATCTAAAACCCAAGATTTCGAGATCGCAACTAGGAAAGTTATACAAAAAAAGCCCGCTGAAGAACAAATTATTGTGCCGAGTATTGTCCGGCCGGTTGGAGTAAAATTAGGTGCTGGTCAGGAACAACGGCATCAAAAAATCTTAGAAACTCTAAAAGAAAAAGGCCAAGCACAAGTTTGGGAATTAAAAAAGATTTTTCCCGAAGTGAGTAAAAGAACTCTCCGGCGGGATTTCGACTATCTATTAAATCAAAATTTGGTAGAGCGGATAGGAGAAAAAAATAATACTTTCTATAAACTTAAGTAGGACATAAGTAGGACAAAGCACATTTGTCCTACCATTTGAAGATTCAAATGGCTAATACCAAGAAAAAATTTAACAAAATTTACGACCAGTATGTAGAAAAAATCTACCGTTTTGTTTTTATTAAGGTCAGTTCCCAGGAAACAGCCCAGGATTTAACTTCAGAGACCTTTGTTCGGACTTGGGAAACTTTTCAAAAGGGCGAAACCTTAGAAAATCCTCGAGCTTACCTTTACCAGGTTGCCCGCAATCTAATAATTGATTTTTATCGGGAAAAAGCCAAAACCCAGACCATTCCGGATGAATATATTCAGGGAGAAATTGATCCTAGCCCGGGCCCCGAAGAAAAAGCCCTTCAAAACTCAAATTTAGAGCAGATCAAGGGGGCTTTAACCAACCTTAAAGACGAATACCAAGATATTATAATATGGCATTATTTGGACGATTTGAAAGTGCCGGAAATAGCTAAAATCCTCGATAAATCCGAGGACGCGGTCAGAGTTACGCTTCATAGGGCACTAAATGCCCTAAAAGAAGAGGTAAAACTGTAATAAATTACCCTAAAATACGTCATCTATTAAGGACGATTTAAAGGTTCATCTTAAATGGTTCGATAAACTCACCACAAGATGACTGAGAAAGAGCTTATAAAAAATATACAGCTATTAAAAGAGATAAAGCCCAACAAAGAATGGGCTTTTTCGACTAAAAGCCGGATATTGAGAGAAGCACCTCAAAAGACATTTTTTCTGCCCTCTTTCTTGTTTTCTCCCCGATATCGGCTGGCTTTTGCTCCAGTTTTATCTATTTTTATTTTAATAGGTCTTTTTGGTTTTTCTCAAATCAGTCTGCCTGGCGATTTCCTCTTTTCTTTGAAAAAGGCTTCAGAGAGCGGCCGGGCAATTTTTGTTTCAGAAGCAGATATGTCAAAATACCAATTAGAACAGGCGAATTCGCGACTGGAAGATTTAGTCAAAATTGCGGAACAAAATCAGGTTAAAAAGATAGCGCCAGCGGTTGATGAATTTCAAAAGACCCTTTCACAAGCAGCTAAAAATTTGAAAGACAATCCAAATATAGGCAAGGAAATTATTGACCAAGCTAAAAAAATAGTTGAGAACAAAGAAAAAGTCGAAAAATTAGGAGTAGTTATTAGTGGAACTGATGAGCTAGACAATACCCTTAGAGAATTGGTTGAGAGAGAAATTAATGATTTGGGAAACCGAACTTTAACCGAATCTCAAACAAGACTTTTAGAAGAAGCTAAGACAAGCTTCGAAGCTGGTAATTTTGCCCAAGCTCTTGAAGAAATTTGGCAGATCACTCAAAGCGCTAGTAAATAAAAATATTTAATTTTAACAATAGAAGGTCGTTAGCCTTGATTTTTTGCGTAATAGGCGCCAGCCAAAAATTTTTTTACACAAAAGATCGAGACAAGGTCGATAACGGCAGACAGAAATAAATAATAAATAATTAACATAAAACGAAAAAACACATAAAATATGACTAAAAAAATTATAGCGATCGTTACAACCCTTACCTGTGCAGTTTGGTTGGTAGGACCAGGAGTCGCCAATGCTTTAACAGCTGATGAACTCCAAGCCCAAATTGTTGCCCTAACTGCTCAATTAGCAGCCTTACAGGCTCAATTAGGCACTGTTTCAGGAACTACAACTCCTGCCACTGCTTTTGACACCAATCTTTATTTTGGATTGAAAAACGCAAAAGTAAAGGCGTTGCAGGAATTCCTTATCAGTAAGGGTTATTTAGCCGCTGGTTTGAACACTAGCTACTTTGGGAATTTAACCAAAGCCGCCGTTGTCGCTTACCAGACAGCTAAAGGAATAACCCCAAATGTTGGTTACTTTGGTCCAATAACCAGAGCAGCCGCGAATGCTGATTTAGGGACAACCCCAACAACTCCTACCACTCCGACAGCTGCTGGAACCTTAAGTGTTGCCTTAGCCGCTGATACACCCGTTTCAGCAACCATTATTTCTGATGGCGCTGGTACAACAACAGGATCACAGGCGCTAATAGACACATTAAAATTACAATTTACAACTGCCGCTGGAACAACAGCTAAAGTTAAAACTTTAGTTTTAAAGAGACTGGGAGTTTCTGCTGATTCTGATATGGACAATGTTTATCTTTATGACGGCACGACAAAATTAGCTGAAATGAATTCGGTCTCTTTAGGTGTTATCACTTTCAACAATGCAGATGGTCTTTTTACGGTTAGTGGTACTAAAGCCATTACTGTGAAATTCGATCTTAATAAAGATACTACGGCAGGAAAAACAATTGGATTTCGAGGTAACCGCCGCAACAAATATCACAACTGACGGGGCAATAGTTTCTGGAGTCTTCCCGAGTTTCGGGAAATTTGATGACCACTGCCGATGTTGATGATTTTGGCAGATTACAAGTTGTGAAACAAACCAACTTCCGCTTCAGTTGACCCAGGGACAACAGGATTTGAAGCTATGAAACTTACGTTAACAGCTTCAAACCAGAACATTAAGCTTTACAGGATTAAACTCTTAATGTTGGGTTCAGCTAATATTACCGACCTTGCTAATCTTCAGGTTTACGATGGAGCCACATTGTTAGCTTCTGTTGCTTCTTTGGCGTCTGACAGAACAGTAACCTTTGATTTGTCAGCCTCTCCGTTAACTATTACTTCTGTAAAGAATCTTAGTTTCAGGGTGGATGTAATTGGCGGTTCAACAAGAACAATCCAATTCTCTTTACAAAGAGTCAACCGATATAGAAGCGATGGATGCCAATTACAATGTTTATGTCAAAGCTGATACCGGAACGGTTGGAAGCTTCACAGTTCAAACATCCGATGCCACGACAGTTGCTTCGGGTAGCATAGTTGTTACCAAAGCAGTCGATTCTCCTTCGGGGAATATCGCTCTTGCTGCAACTAATGTTTTGCTTGCTAAATACAATTTTCAGGCAATTGGCGAACCAATTAAGGTAAGCAGCATAGAATTTGGTATTACTTTAGCGGGCGGTCCACGGACAATATCAAAAATGTCAGAGTGTATTTTGATGGAGCACAGGTTGGTGTGACTGACAGTTCTGTTGACCGATTACTGTTCAATGATAACAGCGGGCACAGAAATTACTGTTAACTTTACAGTCCCGGTCGGAATCTACAAAGACATTGGAAATTAGAGCGGATATTGCTTCGAAGCTATCAGTGATAGCAATTAAAACGCCGACACAATTCAAGCTTATTTAGGATGAAGATTTCCGCAAATGGTCAGAGAACTGTTTCTTTAGGAACAGTTGACGTTCCTATCCTCTTGTCAGGCAGGCAATCTTTTGACTATTTCTTCTTCTTCCTTAACGGCAGCGAAGAATGCTTCAGTTGGTACTATTACTTTAGTTCAGGGAGCTTCCAATCAGAGAATCGCTTCCTTCTTATTGACATCAGGCGCTTCAGAAGGCGTTGATGTTTCATCGATCGTTTTCGAAGATTGTAATGGTACCGTTAATGTTGCAGGCAGCAATTCTTTAGGAGAAGCTTTCAACAACCTGACCTTAAAGTCAGGAGGCGTTGCAATCGCTCCTGTTAAGACTACCAGCTCTTCTGACGCAATTACAGTTCAGTATACTTTCTATCCGTCACCAGCCTTATCAATTCCTGCAGGAACAACCGTTCAGATAGATTTATACGCTGACATTTTATCAAATGCAGCTGCCGCTTCCAGTTGGGTAGATACAGAAGCGGTTGAATTGGATTCAGCTACTGGGACAGGTAAAATAACCAGTTCTGCGTCAAACATTGCAACCGGTGCTGGTACCAGTATGCTCGGTCAAGTAGTTGCGATACTGACTGGCGGAACTCTTACCGTCGCTGTTGATACAACAACTCCAGTTCCGACACAAGTAAAAGGTGGATCCACAGATCAAGCAATAGCCGCCTTTAGATTCTCCGCAAATAATGTTGAAGACCAAACTCTTACTCAACTCGCCGTTACCAACCTTAATGGTGCTAATAGCGCTGCCAATGTAAGAAATATCAAATTATTTGTTGGTGGAGTTCAAGCTGGCGATACTGTCCCTGCCTTAGATGCTTCATATCAGGCTTGGTTCAGAAATCTTAACATCAACATTCCAAAGAGCGGCAATACTGTCGTAACAGTAAAAGCTGACATTACTCCTTATGCTGAAGGAGAAAGCGTTGGTAATTATATTGTATTTGATATTTTAACTCCGGCTGCAGCTCCAACAGGAGCAACAACCGATACAATAATTACCAAAGGAGCAACCTCTGGTGCTTATGCCACACCGGCTAATCTTGATACGACTTATTACGGTAATGCTATTTATCCTTACAGAACCACTCTTACAGCTGGTTTAACAACCACAAAAGCTGCTACCGGTAATGGTAGATCAGCAAATGATACAGTTGCTAAATTAACCTTAACGGGTACCAGCGAGGCTGATGCTCAATTAGGAGCCGCTGTTACAGGAGACTTTATGGAGGCTGTTGCGCCAAATGGCGGAACTTATGACGGTGACTGGGCAGCCGTTGGTGCGGGTGCTATGTCTGTAAATACAGGAACTCCTATTGCAGGCACTAATGTTATTAGATTGACAGAACACGGAGCTACAGTGGTAACTGGAGACGGAATGGAATTTACTTTCGATGCAGATTCAAGACCTGATTTAACGAATTATTCAAAATTAGGTTTCTGGATAAGATCTAGTGTTGCAACTGCTGCTACTCCTGTTAATGATGAGGTGCAATGGAAAGTTCAAATAATAGATGCTGGTGCGACAACAACTCAAACTATTGATATTGTAGCAGCTAATACTTGGCAGTTTGTTGAAGTTAGCTTACCTGCAGCTGCAGCTAGTAAAGACATAATTACTTCTATTAAGATTATTGAGTCTTTAAACGATACACCTGCTGTTAATCAGACATTAGATGTTGATCAAATCAGATGGTATAACGATTCCGTCAATCTTGATTTAGCCGGTAATTTTCTCGCTGCTATTCCCGATGGTGTTCCTGTCTACCTGAAGTCAGGAGGTACAATTTATGCTACCGGTTATTATTCCGGAACTGTTACAGCAGGTACAGTTACTCTTATTCCTGATAGCTTAATAGCAGCCAGTGGAAGCTCAAGCGTTTATGATTTGATTACTTCTACGATTGGTTTGATGTTGGCCGATACTGCTAACGTCGAAGTATTATCTATCAGTTTTGATATGGGTAGCATATCGATGTCATCCGTTGGTGTTCCAACATTAACAGCTGGAGATTTCAGATGGTATGATCAAGCAGTTGATGGAACGCTTCCAATTACTTGGATGAATCCTTCAGGTGGAACAGCTTCAGTTTCAATGGGATACTAAAGTTAAGCTAAAATTGGTTTCCTTGTGACCAAGCAGAAGCTCTCGGCGAAAAACCGGGAGCTTTTGTTTTTCAATAACTTTGTGTTATAATTTTTATAGACTTCTTGTTTTTTAAAATTATTTTTTGTAAAATAAAAACATATGGAAAACACACTTAATAAAATAATAAAATACAGTTTATATTCGTTAGTTTTTTTAGTGCCGATTTTTTTCCTGCCCTTTACAAATTTCCCGGTGGCGCAAAATAAACAAACCCTTTTGGCGGGTTTTTGTTTTTTCATTATTATTTTGTGGGCAGTAAAAGTTTTCAGTTCGGGGAAAATAAGTTTTATCTGGAATAAAATAACCTTTGCTGTTTTTCTGCTTCTTTTGGCTTTAGGGATTTCAACTTTTCTTTCCGGTTCCAAAATTCAGAGTTTTTGGGGGATGAACTTTGAGCCGGACACCCTTTTTAGTTTTATTTTATACGGCCTGACCTTTTTCCTTTTTACTAATCTTTTTAAAGAAGAAAAAGAAATTTTAAAAGTAATTTCAATTTTCATTTTGAGCGCGGGAATCTCGGCTTTGCTGTTTTTAATCAATTCTTTTTTCCAAATTTTCCCGTGGGATTTTGCGAAGACCAGCAATTTCAATCCTGTTGGTTCGGCCCAGGGACTGTCTTTATTTTTAACCGGCGCTTTCATTGCTTTAATAGCTCTTTTACCCCAGCTGCGGAAAGAATACAAATCATTAATTTTCTTTTCATTGGCTCTTTTAGTAGGCCTTTTATTGTTCGCCAATATTTTATTTATCAATTATTGGCTGTCTTGGGTGGGGATTATCATAGCAGCAGTTTTAATTGTCTGGGTTAGGTTAAAAAACAATATATCCGAATTAACTCAGGGTAATTTTAAAAACTTTATTATTCCTTTGATTTTTTTGGCTATTGCCTTAATTTTTATTTTAGTCAAATCTCCATTGCCTAATATTTTAAACATACCATCCGAAGTTAGCCCCACATACGGGGCGACATTTGATATTGCAAAAGGGACTTTGATGGAAGGGCCGAAGAATTTTATTTTGGGTTCGGGTCCTGCAACTTTTGGCTCGGATTTCGCTTTATATCGCTACGTTAGCTTAAACCTGACTTCTTTTTGGTCAGTAAAATTTCCCCAGGGGATAGCTGCTTTGCCGACATTTTTGGGGACTTGCGGAGTTCTGGGAATTTTAGCAATGTTATTTATGATTGCAATTTTCTTTTGGAAAGGATTTAAAAAACTAATCAGCATGAATCAGCCAAAATCAGCGTTAATCAGCGTTACATTTATCATCAGCTTTTACTTTTTCATTCTCTGGTTTTTCTACCCTTTAAATTTAACCTTGGCTTTTTCCGCTTTTCTAATGATGGGAATATGGGTTGCCTTGGTTTATTCAGAACAGAAAAAAGAATTTGTTTTTTCCCAATCTCCCCAAAAATCTTTCTTGATGATGATCGGACTTTGCCTTCTGATTGTGGGTTCCGTTGCGGGAATTTACTTTGTTTGTCAGCAATATGCAGGAGCTTTATATTATGTCAGAGGGGTTTCCGCAGATAATTTGGACGAAGGCATAACAAATATTAACCGGGCGATAAATGCCGACAAAAACAAAGATATATATTTCAGAACTTTATCGCAGGTATTTTTACTGAAAACAAATGAGATTTTGGATGATAAAAACCTGTCTGAAGACCAAAAAAAGGATCTTTTCCAGCAGACCGTTTCAGCCGCCGAAGCTTCCGCCACCAATGCCGTTGGAATAAACCAAAAAGACAGCTTGAATTGGCAGCAGTTAGCTTCTGTTTATGAAAACCTTGTTCCTTTTAATGTTAAAGGAGCGGATAATCTCGCGATTTCAAATTATCAAAAAGCCCAGACGCTTGACCCCCAAAATCCCCAATTTCCATACTTTTTAGGAAGAACTTATTTTGCGATGAACCAATTAGACGAAGCAAAAAAGCAACTTGAAAAATCAATAGAGCTGAAAGCAGATTTCAGTCCGGCAACAGAACTTTTAAAACAAATTTCCGCTGATTAGTCGCTGATAAATACGCTGAAATTAGGTTGTGGAAAACTTCTGGTCCTTAACAGCATTTTTGTGATATAATATTCTAATATCTTGTCTTTTTTAAAAGACAATCTTAAAGGTCGAAGGCTTTTTATTTTTTATAAAAAACCAAAAATAAAAAGTTAGGTAGATAGTTCTTTTTAATAAGAACTGAAAAAATATTTTCAAGGTCGAAAATAATAATTAACTAAATAAAATCTACCAATTATTTATTGATGCATGATAAATAATAAGTAGATTGAGAAAAAATCTAAAATGCAAACAAAACATAAAATTTTAAGTATTACGGCAACTACTGTATTTGCAACTTTGCTTACGGCTGCTGCAGTTTTTGCCACAACAACAATTGGAACGGGTATTCTCACCGGTGGAACATTAGAAGTTACAGGGGCTACAACATTAAACGGTACAACCACCTTAGGGGATGCAATTGCCGATACTACTATCGTTAAAAGTAGAATCGCTACAACATCGGCAGCGGGAGCTGTAATAAACACAGGTGCTTCTTATGCCTACGGTGAGGGCATGGAAATGAGATATGCAGTTGATGATTGGACATTGATACCAGACAAATCTTTTAAAGGATATTATTTCAGAACTGAAACTACTAAAGGGGACGCAAGCGGTGATTTAAGAGGTATGGAAGTTTATTCTGTCGCAAATATAGCCTCAGGAACTACAGGACTTGAAGGCATTTCAGGATTATATTCAGAATTACTTGTGAAATTACCACTCAGTAGCTACACTATAGCTGGATATCCTAGCGCATTAGAAGCAACCTTTGCTTATGATGCAGCCGCTGCTGGCAAAACAACCACAATTACAAATGGTGTGGCCGCAATCGTAGCTAAAATACAAACAGCTACTGGATTAAATAGCTATACCAATCTTGATGGTATAAGAATTATCGGAAGAGACGCAGACGCTGTTAGAGTTATGGGAGATGCATTAACCATTGAAGGTGATCCAACTGTAGGTTCTAACGCAACCTGGACAAATGGCATTAAAATAGCAGTAGGCGCGACAGCAGGAATTAATATCACGGCAGCAGCGGCAGCAGCTTCTGCTGGGGGGATATTTATAGGAGAAGCTTCAAACTCTGCCCAAAGCGGAATTCCTTTACATGGAGCAACCTTTGATACAGGAAACGGACTATATTGCGACGATGACGGAGTTGCTTTAACTGGTTATACAGAATGCTTTACATCAAGAATGCTAATTACAACAACAGTCGCAACCGGAGATATTTCTACGGTGGCAATACACCCAGATTTGGTGATTGATGCAAACTATACAGGAACTGGCGGGTTAAGCTCTATTTGGGGAAATACCACAATAGCTTCAGGAAAGGCAGTAAATCTGGTTGGGAGTCTTGGAGATGTTAGTGGCGGGACATTCGGCGTGGATATAGTTGGAACCTTGGCAGCCAATTCTCATGCCGCCGGCGTTTCAGTCGGCGTTGGTGGTTCTGGCACGAAAACCGGCATCTTGACTGGTTTCAGAATCAGGGGTGCAACAGGAACAGTTGATTGGGATGGAGTTTTTTCTATTGAAGATGGTGATGGAAGTTGGACATCAATGACAGCAACAGGCGGGAATACAGCAACGATGACGAATTCGCCAAAAACTGGAAACCCTGCATATTGGTTGAAAATCTATATAGGAGAAACAGAATACTCTTTCCCTGTGTGGGCAGACTAAATAAAAATATTTATATTTGTGCAATACAGAGATTTAATTAATTTTCAACCAAAATTGAACCTAATCACGTAATTTCTCATGAATGAAATATTTTTTAGCATTATTATTAGCTTTTCTGGTTTTGCCTTTTGGAGCTTCAGCTGTTGCCACTACTTATAATACTGTTCAGTTTCCGGAAGCTGCTAATATCTATCTTTCGGGATCAGATATTACGCTAACAATTAGTTCTGGATCAACAGCCGAGGCCATGACCGTTTATCCAACCTATATTAGCTTTACGCTTACAACGGAAACAGATACTTCTTTAACCTCTAGAGTTACGATAACTTCAAGCACGAAGTATAATCTTGTAAATTCTCAGGGGACGGGGATAACTTGTGGCGACAGTTCTTCTAGCGTTACAATTACAGGACCTTCAACTGCTGGTAGTAGTACTGTTACTGTTACTCCTTCAGGATTCTGTTCATCGGGCGGAGGAGGAGGCGGTGGCGGTGGCGGAGGACCAGTTCAGGCAGTGACACCAACTATTCCTACAACCACCACAGGCCAGGTTACGGCCACTCCTTCTGGAGGCGGTCAGACCACTTTAACCACATCAACAGGAACACAGGCAACAGTTGCAATTCCTGCTAATGCTGTTACAGCCACTACAGTAGTTAGTGTTACAGAATCCAGCGCGGGTAATATTGTAGTGGGAGCTTCGGCTCCGGCCGGAATGACAGTAGTAAGCGGTTTCACTATTACAGCTACAGCCGGGACCACAGCAGTAACCAGTTTTAGTAACAACGTTACAATTACTATTACTTATACTGATGCGCAAATTACCGGCCTTAATGAGTCAACCTTGAAGATATACCGTTGGAACGGGACGGAGTGGGTTGCCTTGTCCACCACAATCAACACCGCGACCAACACTCTTACAGCAACGACTACTGCTTTTTCTAAATTTGCCGTGATGGGAACGACAGGAGCAACGACTACTCCTACCCCGACAACGCCGACGACAACAAAGCCAATTTCTGAGATGACAATTGAGGAATTGAAAGCGGAAATCGCGAGGATAGCCGTTTTAATCGCTCAATTGCAATCTGAATTAGTGAAAATGTTGGGCGTTACTGGACAAGCATTTACTACTGATCTTTATTATGGATTAAAAGGCAACGTTGATGTTAAACGGCTTCAGGAGTTCCTAATCAGTAAAGGTTATTTGGCATCGGGTCTCAACACCAGCAATTATCTTTCAGGAACCATGGCAGCTGTAAAGGCATACCAGACAGCAAAGGGAATTACTCCAGTTAATGGTCGTTGTGGACCTTTAACAAGAGCAGCAATTAACGCAGATTTAGGCGTAAGCCAATAATTTCTTGAAACGGACCGGCCTCTCTCTCCTTGTGGAGATGTGAGCCGGATAGAAAAAACAAAAGATCCCGGCGAATAACCGGGGTCTTTTGTTTTCCCTGCTATTTTTGATATAATAAAAAAACAGATTTTTAAATCAAAAATGTTCAAGAATTTAACAATTAAAACTATTTTGCTCTCAGGAATATTGTTTATTATTCCTTATTTTGTATTTGCTGATTATCAGGGACAGAAAGTTAATTTTTTTGTTGATTCCTCTTATGATTTATTAGGTAGGGAACAGATAACAGCGAGTTTGGTTTATATCACTCCCAAAATTTATTTTTATATTGAAGATGATTGGTGGAATATTCAAAACGAAATTCAAAAACAAGAATTTTCAAACGCTTTAAATGATCTTTCCTTGGAATTTTTAAATAAAATTTATCCAACCTTAACTTCAACTTTTGGCTCGGAATGGAATCCGGGAATTGACGGCGATAGCCATATTACGGTTTTGTTGCATCAAATAAGAAAAGATGCTGGAGGCTATTTTAATAATGGAAACGAATATCCAAAAATTCAATATCCTCTTTCCAATGAAAGAGAAATGGTTTATTTAAATACGGAACACATTAAAACTTCTCAGGCAAAAAGTTTCCTAGCTCACGAATTTCAGCATTTGATTACTTATAATCAAAAAGAAAAACTATTTAATGTCTCAGAGGATATTTGGCTAAATGAAGCCCGTTCAGAATATGCCTCTACCTTATTAGGATACGATTCAGTTTATGAAGGAAGCAACCTCCAGCGTCGGGTTAAAAGCTTTTTGGAGAAACCCAATGATTCTTTAACTGAATGGCAGGGAAAAACTTATGACTACGGTGTTTTAAATCTTTTTACCCAATACTTAGTTGATCATTACGGTGTAAAAATTCTTGTTGATTCTTTGAAGATGCGGGAAACCGGGATTGAAAGCTTAAACAAGACTCTGAATCAAGAAGGAGCTTCCGAGGATTTCAGCCAAGTTTTTACTAATTGGACCATCACTATTTTGATTAATGACTGTTCGCTCGGCGAAAAATATTGCTATAAAAACGAAAATTTAAAAAAAATCCAGGTTATCCCTTCAACAAATTTTCTTCCTTTAACTGGGCAGAGCTCTCTTCAGGTTATAAAATTAACTAAAACTTGGGCAGGCAACTGGGAAAAATTTGTTGGAGGGAAAGGAAATTTAAAATTTGAATTCGAAGGGGTACAAGATACCAATTTTAAAGTGCCCTACATTATCGGAGATTCAGCCGGTAAATTATCTATTAATTTTTTAAAGCTTGATGCTTTACAAAAGGGCACACTTTTTATTTCTGATTTCAGTACTAAAAATGTTTCTTTAATGATTGTTCCCTCAATTCAATCAAAAACTTCTGACTTTACCGAAAACGAGCCGTTTTATCAATTCACTTATAAGGTTTCTATCGTAGGAGCAGAAGAAGTTCCATCTCAAGAAGAAGCAAAAAACATCGAAAACTTACTCGCCCAAATAGAATACCTAAAAAAAGAAATTGCGAGATTACAATCCCTTTTATCTGCTGGAAAGCCAAAAATTTCCTGCCAAAAATTCGAGAATAATCTTTATTTTGGAATAACAAATAATTCTGAAGTCCGTTGCCTACAGGAGTTTTTAAAATCAAAAGGGGATTCAATCTATCCTGAAGGACTGGTAACCGGAAACTATTTTTCGGCAACCCTGTCGGCTGTAAAAAAATACCAGACATCAAAAGGCATAATTTCAACCGGCTATTTCGGTCCTTTAACCCGTACAGCCGTGAATAACGAATTAATAAAGAGCTATTAAGGGTGAAGGGTTGACAAATTCCTCTTAATTTGCTAATATATGCCCAGTGAGTGCTCTCGCAAGAGAACTCTTACTAAGTCGACAGCAGGCCTCCCTCGAGCGAGGCTTGTTGTTTTTTAATAAAAAACTAAAACCTCGCTAAAAGCGAGGTTTTAGAATGGGCCAGGAGAGTTGACTCCAAAACTAAGTCTTTAGTGAGTGCTATCCTCCCGACCCAATTTTATTTTAGCGGAAACTCTGATAAAATACAATAATATAAACTTTCCTTTTAAAGAACTATATATTTTCACTAAAGCTCAAAATATGGATATCTCAAAATTATTACCGGGCGTTCAAAAAAACGTTTTGCTAAAAAATTATACTACTTTTCGGATTGGCGGGCCAGCCAAGTATTTTTTTGTTGCAAAAAATAAAAAAGAAATAATCAAAGCAGTTTCAGTGGCAAAAGAATTAAGTTTGCCATTTTTTGTTTTGGGAGGAGGTTCAAATTTATTAGTTTCCGACAAAGGTTTCAAGGAATTTTATAAAAAATGAGGCAAGAAGAATTAAAATTAATAATAAAAAAATTATTGCAGAATCAGGGGCAACTTTTGATACGATTATAAAAGCAGCAGCAAAAAAGGGACTTACGGGATTAGAAAAAGGTAGTGGTATCCCAGGGACAATAGGAGGGGCGGTTTATGGTAATGCCGGTTGGCCAAGAGGAGCTTGGGCAATTGGCGACTGTGTTGAAAAAGTTGAACTTCTAATGATAAATGATGGGATAAAAAGAGTTAGGAAAAAGTGGCTTGCTTTCGGATACAGAAATTCAAGGCTTAAAAAAATTAAAACCAGCAAACCTATAATTTTGGAAGTTGTCTTAAATTTAAAAAATGGAAAAAGAAAAAATATAGAGAAAAATCGCCAGGAAATTTTAAAGACAAGAATTAAAAAAGTTCCACATGGTTTTTCCGCAGGCTCAGTATTTAAAAATCCTGTTAAATTTTCAGCAGGTAAACTGATTGAACAGTGCGGTTTAAAAGGGAAAAGAGTTGGAAATGTAAAAATTTCTGAAAAACACGCGAACTTTATTGTTAATTTGGGAAAAGGAAAAGCAAAAGATGTAATAAAATTGATAAAGTTAGCAAAAAATAAAGTAAAAAATAAATTTGGAATCAATTTAGAAGAAGAAATTCAATATCTCGGACAAATTTAAAAATATTTTTGCGACTACTAAAAAATTTTTGAGACACTGTGGATAACTTAACCAAAAACTATTGACAATATCTCTTGAAATGCGAAAATATATTAATAATTCTTTTTTGCGGATAGATGGTCGGCTATTTGCAATAAAAATTTCTAAAAAATAATTCATCCAAATAACAAAAATGGTAAAGAAGAAGAAAAAAACCAAGAAATCATGTTCTTGTTGCTAAGATAAAAAGATTTCCAATAAAATAATATGTTATTTGGATTTTAAATTCTAAAATGGCAAAGAAAAAGAAGAAGAAGAGATAAAGAAATCTCAGCCCCGTCCTCTAAACTTATTGAAAAATTCGATGGGTATAGAGGGCGGGGTTTTCTATTGCAAGATTTTTTAATTTTAATATAATAAAAAAATATTCCATATTTTTTCTTGTTATATCATTGTATGATAATTTAAAAATTATTTTTTAATTATAAAATGGAGAAAAATAATAAAAAGAAATTTACTAAAACATACCATATTATTTTTGATGCGTTTGATTGTAATAGAAAATTTCTTAATGATGAAAATTTTATTCTTTCATTATTATTTGAAATTCCTAAAATTGTAAAAATGAAAGTTCTTTCAGGTCCTAATTTAGTGCGTGATTTAGACAGAACGAATCCAGGTATTACTGGTTTTGCTATAATTGATTTTTCCCATATTTCGATTCATACTTTTATAAAGACTAAAGAGATATATATTGATGTTTTTTCTTGTCGCAAATTCGACTATCAAAAAGTTAGAAAATATTTATATAATAAACTAAAAGTAAAACCAAAACAGGTAGAAACCTTAGAGGTTAAGTATCCTTGGGAATAACAGTCGCTTTTTTGTTAAACTCTTTGTTTTTCTCAATGAAAACACATTGAGAACCGCTGAGTAAAGTACATTTACTTGGTAAGGCGATTGTTTAAAAGAAATGATCAAAAAAACAAAGAGATCCATTCGATGGGTCAAAGAAAAAAAAGATAAAAAATATGCAGGTGTCCATTTGATTGCCGAATTTTGGCATGGAAAAACTATCGAAGAAAATAAAAAAATAAGAGAAATTTTAATTCAAGCAGCAAAAGAAGCGAATAATACTCCTTTAAAAGTGGCTATTCATAGATTTTCACCCCATGGCATCACTGGGGTTATTTTATTAGCCGAGAGCCATATTGCCCTGCATTCTTGGCCAGAATTTAATTATTTAGCTATCGATATCTTCACTTGTGGAAACAAATCAACACCTTATAAATCCTTAGGATATCTAAAGAAAAAATTTCGGCCCAAAAAAATTGTTATTAAAATAATAAAAAGAGGAAAATTAATATAGCAACTACGTCGATATAATTTTTCGCTAGAGCTCAAAATTATGAGTAAGTGGTTTACAGAAAAAATTTTACCGGGGGCAGAAAACAATAATAAATTTTCTATCAAGATAAAAAAGAAAATAACTTCTCTCAGAAGCCCTTTTCAAAAAATTGAAATTTTTAACACTTCCTTTTATGGACGAATGTTGGTTTTAGACGGAATAGTGCAATTAACAGAAAGAGATGAATTTATTTATCATGAAATAATGGCTCACTTGCCACTATCTACTCATCCAAGCCCAGAAAAGGTATTGATTGTTGGCGGTGGTGATGGTGGAGTATTAAAAGAAGTTTTAAAACATCCAATTAAGGAAGTTTTTTTAGTTGAAATTGATAAAAAAATTATTGATGTTTCTAAAAAATATTTCCCTTTTGTTTCAAAAGGAGCGTTTAGAGACAAAAGATCAAAAATTATTATTGGAGACGGAATGAAGTTTATTAAAAAATACCATAATTATTTTGATGTGATAATTATTGATTCAACCGATCCTTTAGGTCCCTCACTTCCTCTTTTCTCAGAAAGATTTTACAAAAACATTTCTAACGCCTTAACTAAAAAAGGAGTAATGATTACCCAAAGCGGAACTTTTTTAGAACAGTTTCCGCAAATTAAAAGAATTTTTAATAATTTTAAAAAAGTTTTTCCTTATGTAAAAGTATATAGAGCGTGCGTTCCTTGTTATGGCACAGGGGAATATAGCTTTACAATGGCTTCTAAAATCAATTTAAATAAAATTAATTTTGAAATAATTAATCGAAGATATAAAAAATTAAATTTAAAAACCAAATATTATTCTCCGGAAATTCATTTAGCGTCTGGTATTTTGCCCCAAATTATAAAAATTTAAAAAACTTATGCCAATTCAATTAAGAATATTATTAACAACCGACGGTTTATTTTTACTCGCTGCTGCGATGCTTGGTCCGATTTATGCTGTTTTTGTGGAAAAAATCGGAGGCGATATTCTAACCGCTGGAACTTCTTTTGCTGTTTTTTCTTTAGTGATGGGAGTATTAATTTTGATAATGGGGAAAATCGAAGATATTATATTGAAAGAAACAGAGCTTTGGATATGCGCAGGTTATTTTATAATAGCAATTAGTTTCTTTAGTTATCTCTTTGTGAAGGCTCCTTGGCATTTATTTATTGTCCAGATATTTTTAGGAATAGGAGAGGCGATTGAAACGCCAGCTTTTAGTGCGCTTTATTCTAAATATTTAGATCATAAAAGGCCAGCTTTTCAGTGGGGAGCGTGGGATGCAATGAGAAATTTTGCCACAGCTGGTGGTGCCGTATTCGGCGCTATTTTAGCTACTATTTTTGGATTTAATATTTTATTTATTCTTATGGGAATATTTGCCCTTATTTCTGCTTTAGTAATATTATTTTTACCTCGAAAAGTTTTATAGACAATTAATTAATATTAAAAACAGTTAGAAAATACAGCTGTTTTTTATTTGAAAAAAAGTGAATTTTATTGTATAATTTTTAATTATGAGTATTCTTACTAAAATTTTTGGCGATGCCAATGAAAAATATGTAAAAAACCTTCAGCCGTTGGTTGAGAAAATCAATTCTTTTGAACCGGAATTTGAAAAGTTTTCTGGCGAACAAGTAAAAGAAAAAACAAAAGAATTGAAAGAAAGATTAAAAAGGGGCGAAACTTTGGATGATTTATTACCAGAAGCATTTGCTTTGGTCAGGATAGCTGCCAAAAGAACTTTGGGCCAGCGGCATTTTGACGTTCAGCTAATCGGAGGTATTGTTTTGCATCAAGGGAAAATTGCGGAAATGAAGACCGGAGAAGGAAAAACATTATCTGCGACATTACCTCTTTATTTAAATGCTTTAGAAGAAAAAGGATGTCATTTGGTTACGGTTAATGATTATTTAGCAAAAAGAGATACTGTCTGGATGGGACAGATCTACTACGCTTTAGGGTTGTCGGTAGCTTGTATTGTTCACGACAATGCTTTTTTATATGATCCCAATTATGAAAAAGAAAGCGAAAAATTAGATAAAGAACGAGATACAGTTGGCGGATTTAAAGTCATTGAAAGTTATCTTAGGCCGGTTTCAAGAAAAGAAGCATATTTAGCCGATATAACTTACGGAACAAACAACGAATTCGGTTTTGATTATTTAAAAGATAATATGATTTATGATTTATCTGAACAATCCCAGAGAGGATTTAATTATACTATCGTCGATGAGGTTGATTCTATTTTGATTGACGAAGCGAGGACTCCCTTGATTATTTCTGCTCCTGATACCGAAAGTTCCAAATGGTACAATGATTTTGCGAGAATCATCCCGAAATTAAAAGAAACAGATGATTATGAAATTGACGAAAAGATGAGAGTTGCGACTTTAACTGAAAATGGGGTTAACAAAATTGAGAAAATTTTAGGGATGGAAAATATTTATGAAGAGAGGGGAATAAAATATTTACATCATTTAGAGCAGGCCTTAAGAGCAGAAGTTTTATTTAAAAAAGACCGCGATTACGTGGTCAAAGACGGCGAAGTTATAATTATCGATGAATTCACCGGAAGATTGATGCCAGGGCGCAGATGGTCTGGCGGTCTTCACCAGGCAATCGAGGCTAAAGAAGGAGTAAGAGTTCAGCCAGAATCTCTGACATTAGCCACCATCACTTTTCAAAATTATTTCAGAATGTATAAAAAATTAGCCGGGATGACAGGAACCGCCTCCACCTCAGCTGAAGAATTTGACAAAGTTTATAGATTAGATGTTGTTGCTATACCAACAAATAAACCAATGATTAGGGAAGATTTGTCTGACCGAATTTATAAAACGGAAAAAGGAAAAATTGAAGCGCTTGTCAAGACAATAGCAGAGAGACACAAAAAGGGCCAGCCGATTTTAGTCGGGACAAGGTCGGTCGATAAAAATGAATTTTTGGGGAAGTTATTAGAAAGAGAAGGAATCCCACATCAGATTTTAAATGCCAAACACCACGAAAAAGAAGGAGAAATTATAGCCCAGGCAGGAAAATTAGGAGCAGTAACCGTTGCTACAAATATGGCAGGTCGTGGCGTTGATATAATTTTGGGCGGAAACCCGTCAGGCCCAGAAGAAGTAAAAAAAGTCATTGAATTGGGCGGATTGCATATTATAGGGACGGAACGACATGAAGCCAGGAGGATTGATGATCAGTTGCGGGGAAGAGGCGGAAGACAAGGAGACCCGGGCTCCTCCCAATTTTTTGTTTCTTTAGAAGATGAATTATTAAGAATTTTTGGCGGAGAAAAACTAAAATCTTTACTGAATTATTTAAAAATTCCCGAAGATCAACCCATTGAAGCAAGGATGGTTTCCGGCGCGATTGAATCGGCCCAGTCAAAAATAGAAGGATTTAATTTTGATGTTAGGAAGCATGTTTTGGATTACGATGACGTAATGAACAAACACAGAGAAACTATTTATCGGAAAAGAAAGGAAATAATTATCGCTATTCCCAAAGAGTTAAGAGAAAAAACCTTAGATATGGCCACATTAGCCGGTTTTTCTAAAGAAGATTATGAAAAAAAAGAAAAAGAAATTGGCGAAGAAAATATGCGTAAGATTGAAAAAATAATAAGCTTGAAAACCTTGGATATGTTATGGATGAATCATTTGGAAGAGATGGAATATCTTAGAGATTCGGTAAGACTAAGAGCTTACGGTCAGCAAGATCCTTTAGTGGAATATAAAAACGAAGGTCATAAGATGTTTAGACAATTACTTGAGACAATTGATTTGACTATAGTCCAAACCATTATGAAAGCGTCGCTGCAGCCAGCCAACGAAAAGCCATCTACTACATATAAAACGCCGACCTCTGCAAAAGAAATCGGCAGAAATGATCCTTGTCCTTGTGGTTCGGGCAAAAAGTATAAAAGATGTCATGGTAAGTAGGAATATGGAACACTTAGCAATAATGAGAAAATCTTGGGGATTGACTCAAAAAATTCTGAATGGTCAGAAAAAGATTGAATCGCGTTGGTATTCAGTAAAATACAGGCCTTGGAATAAAATTAAAGGAAGGGCGAAACGGTTTACTTCAAAGATTCTGGCGAACCAGTAAAGCTGAAAGCAGAAGTGAACAAGGTTATGCAGTTTACTGATTTGACTCCGAACCGAGTAAAAGAAATCTTGAATGAATACGGTAATGAAGATGGGTTAGAAAAAGAAAAAATTCCAGAATTTTTTGAGCGGTTCAAAGACAAGAAATATTGCATGCTCATATTCCTAAAAAATCCGCAGAAAGTTGAACCGTTTGAGATTGATAAAACTGGATTTGGTGCGATGTCGGCATGGATAACGGTAGATGATATATCAAAAATTAAGAAATAATCCCTGCGGACACAGGAATAAAAAACAAAAAGTGTCATGGGGTTTAGGGATAAATTATGGGGAAAATTGATGTGATAATTATTTTGGGCGGTGGTATCGACGAACAAGGGAAAATCTCAAAGATAACAAAAGAACGTTTGAATGGATTTTTAAAAGAAAAGAACAAATTCATCAAGATGCCCATTTTATTAAGTAGTCGCTGGAGCGGACTTATGGAAATTAAACCAAAAATTACCGAAGCACAGGCGATGAAAAAATATCTAATAGCAAATGGCATTAGTGCCAGCCGGTTCTATTCTGAAGACAAATCATTAGATACGGTGAGCAATGCAATTTTCTCGAGAGAAATTGTCGCAAAACATAAGAATTGGAAACGAATCTTGCTTGTGACCTCTGGTTGGCATATGAGAAGAGCAAGTTGGCTTTTTAAGGAAGTTTTTGGCCACTCATATCAGATAGTTGTGTTTCCGGCTATGTCAGAAGAAAAAAACATGATAAGGAATGTACAAGAAGTATTTTTACTAGCAATTTCGAAAAGAATTTGGAAGAAAATCCAGTCAAGCAATAAAAAAATAACAGAGGCATTACTGGAATTTCATCCGTTTTATTCAAAAAGTAGTCGGATCAAGAAGATACTAAAAAAAGTTATCCCCAAAAGAAAGGAGTTATTTACATGACAAAATATTTTATGGAATAAATACTAAAAGCGCCATGGGAAATAAAAAGATAACACAATTAAGATTCAGAGAAATTAATAGAGATATTTTTGAAGCGATAAAAAATGGAAAGAAAAAAATCGAGACAAGAGCAGCAACTATTAGATTTCGTAATATTAAAGATGGCGATACCATTAAATTAGTATGTGGCAAAGAAAATTATAAAAAGCAGGTTTTGAAAGCTGAATTTTTCAAAAATATAAAGGAGATTTTGAAAATATATAAACCAGAAGATATTAATCCTAAAATACACTCGAATAGAGAATTAGAAAGAATGTGGTGTAGTTTTCCAAATTATAAGGAAAAAATTAAAAAATACGGCCTTATAGCTCTAAAATTAAAATAGAAATGGAGACTAAAACGAAAAATAAATATATCTATCCGGTAAAAATAAATGAAAAAATTAAAATTAGTTATGACGAATCGCCGGCGCACGTAGAAAATTTAAAATATTCAGTAGATTTTATTATTGAAGAAGGCGCGGAAATTTTTGCTGCTGCCGACGGAGTAGTTGTTGATTTAAAGTCGGATTCAGATATTGGCGGCGAGGAAAAAGAATTAGAAGAATTAGGAAATTTTATTGAAATAAAGCACAAAAACGACGAGTACTCAATTTACGAACATCTTAGAAAAGATGGCGTTTTAGTCAAAATCGGAGGAAGGGCTGAAAAAGGGCAAATTATAGGTTATGGTGGAGCGACGGGATGGTTGGCTCATTTAGGGCCCCATTTGCATTTTATGGTAGGAAAATATAGGGAATCAGACGGTGAATATGAAACTTTGGAAATAGTTTGGGATAATTAATTTTTAATATGAAGATTTCGAAACAAAAAATAGTTTACAAAGGAAAATATCTAGAAGTATTAAGTAAAGAATATTTTACCAAAAATGGAGAAAAAGGAATTTGGGAATGTATTAAAAAGCCAAATGCTGTTTTTATTTTTCCCTTGACTAAAAATAAAGAAGTAATTTTGGAAAAAATTTATCGCATTCCAATCAATTCATTTAGTATTGAACTTCCCGCAGGCCTTTTAGATAAAAAAGGAGAAAAGCCCGAAAAAGCCGCTAAAAGAGAACTTATAGAAGAAACTGGATATCTTGCTAAAAAATTAATTCCAATTTTAAAATTCGCCATAGATCCAGCTTTTGTTACAAATGAAGGAATTTTATTTTTCGCTCCTGAAGTTGAATTAAAAAGCAATCCTACAACTAAAGAGGATGTTGAAGAAATAGAGGTAATAAAAGTTCCTTTGAAAAACTTGAGGGAATTTTTAATAAAACAATCAAAAAAAATAACAATTGACCCTAAAATTTTAGGTTTTATCCCTCTTCTCAAAGCAAAAAAATTATTGTAGAATATAGGAAATGTCAAAAAAGAAAACAAGCATATCACTAATTTTTATTTTTATTCTGGCAGCTTCTGCCGGGATTTTGGATTACCCTAAATATTTCAATCAGGGCGTGGATTTCATAAATGCTAAAGAAGAAGTAATTAAAATACCTCACTTTCCAGAAATCTCTTTTAAATTAGGGTTAGATCTCCAGGGAGGTTCTCATCTTGTTTATGAAGCCGATTTGTCTCAAATTGGAGAAAAAGAAAAAGCAGATTCAATGTCCGGATTAAGAGACGTTATAGAAAGAAGAGTAAATCTTTTAGGCGTCAGCGAACCTGTTGTTCAAATTCAAAATGAAAGATTAATTATTGAATTAGCCGGAATTAAAGACGTTAACGAAGCGATAAAAATGATTGGGCAGACTCCTTATCTTGAATTCAAAGAACAAAGACCAGAAGAAGAAACTCAAAAAATTATTGCAAAACAAAAAGAAGTGGAAGGGAAAAATTTAGAAGAGCTCCAAAAACTTCCTGACTGGCAATTGGCTTTAGAAGATCCTTATTTTCAAGCTACCAGTTTAACCGGAAAATATTTAAAGAAAGCAGAACTTGGTTTTGACCAAACAAATCCAAAGCCTATGGTTTTGCTTCAATTTAATGACGAGGGAGCTAAAATTTTCGAAGAATTAACCTCAAAAAATATCGGGAAACAACTGGCGATTTATATTGATCAGGCTCCAATTTCAGCTCCAACCGTTCAAGAGGCAATTTCGGGTGGCAAAGCCCAGATTACTGGAAATTTTACTATGAATACAGCCAGAGATTTAGTTAGGAATTTAAATGCCGGAGCCCTTCCCGTGCCGATAAAATTAATTTCCCAACAAACCGTAGGTCCAATGTTAGGAAAGATTTCTTTGGAACAATCTTTAAAATCTGGAATCTTTGGTTTTTTGGCAGTAATTTTATTTATGATAATTTTTTATAGATTCCCTGGCATTCTCGCTTCTTTGGCCTTAGGAATTTACATTGCTTTAGTTTTGGCTTTTTTCAAACTAATTCCAGTTACTCTAACTTTAGCAGGTATTGCAGGTTTTATTTTATCTATTGGGATGGCGGTTGATGCTAATATTTTAATTTTTTCAAGAATGAGAGAAGAAATTCGCCAAGGGAAAAGTTTTTCCGCGTCAGTGGAAGAAGGTTTTAGAAGGGCTTGGCCTTCTATTCGAGATAGCAATTTTAATTCTTTGATTGTTTGCGCTATTTTATTTACCTTCGCCACAAGTTTTATTAAAGGATTTGCTTTGACTTTAGGTATTGGAGTTTTAGCGAGTATGTTTTCAGCAATTTTTATAACAAGAATCTTTTTGAAATTTTTTAGTAATACAAAATTAGAGAAAATTCACTGGCTTTGGTAAAAATATGAACATACAATTTACAAGATATTCAAAAGTTTATTATATTCTTTCTGGAATTTTAATTATAGCAGCAATTACTTCTATAATAATTTTCGGTCTAAAATTTGGTATTGAATTGACTGGTGGAAGTATGACGGAATTAAATTTTGAAAAAAGACCAGAGAATTCGGTAATCGAAGACAAACTAAAAAGTCTCAATTTGGGAGAAATTATTATTCAGCCGACAGGGGAGAAAGGAGTAATTTTGAGATTAAAAAACATTGACGAAACAGTCCACCAGGAGATATTAAAAAACCTTGGGGATCTTTCTAAAATTCAAGAATTACACTTTGAAAGCATAGGGCCATCAATTGGTAAAGAAATAAAACAAAAAACCATCCTCGCTATAATTATGGCTTTATTTGCTATTACTATTTATATTGCTATTGCTTTTAGAAAGATTTCTAGGCCAATCTCTTCTTGGAGGTATGGAGTTGCCTCGTTAATCGCTCTTTTTCACGATATTTTAATTCCTTTAGGAATTTTCGCTGTTTTGGGAAAACTTTACAATATTGAGATTACAATTCCGATTATCGCAGCCCTTTTAACTATACTTGGTTATTCGGTGCATGACACAATAGTTATTTTTGATAGAATTAGAGAAAATATTCTAAAAAGAAGCTCTCAGTCATTTGAGGAGACTGTTAATTGGAGTTTAAATCAAACCCTTGGTAGATCAATTAATACGGTTTTAACTGTTTTGATTGTCCTTTTTGCTATTTTCTTTTTCGGTGGTCAAACTTTAAGGTATTTTGCTTTAGCTCTTATTATAGGGATAACTTCTGGAGCTTATTCATCAATATTTATTGCCAGCCCCTTATTAGTCAGCTGGTTAAAGAAAAAGGGCTAGAGGGGGTAAAATCGCCGTTGACAGGTCATTTAGAATATGTTATATTGAATTAACATGCCATTAAATTACCATAAAATTTGCTCAAATCTTTTAGGAGGTTTACCCGATAGGACAAAGGACATTTTAGTCCGACGTTTTGGTTTAGAAAAAGGCGAAAAAGAAACATTGGAGGGCATTGGCGAGGAATATAAATTGACTCGGGAGAGAGTTCGCCAAATCGAGGAAGATGGAATGAGCCGTTTAAAGAGACCAGAAGTTTTAAAATTTGCCGCACCTGCTTTTGATTATTTTCAAGATTATTTTAAAAATCAGGGTGGTTTAAAAAGAGAAGATATGGCGTTATCTGAGCTTGGGAAAGATAACGAAAAAACCTGTGTTTTCTTTCTTTTAACTTTAGGAGACCCGTTTATTAGATACGGGGAAACTAATGAATTTTATCCTTTTTGGACAGTTAAGCCAGATTTAGTTAAACTTTCCCAAGAAGTTGTTGACCGTCTTATTGCAGATCTCAAGAAAGAATCAAATCCTTCTCCAAGGAATGAATTTTTTGAGATGAAAATAAAAGAATTGAAAAATCAGTTTGGAAAACAAATAAAACTGGAGCTTATAATCTCTTCATACGAAATCGCTAAAAAAATTGAAGAAAATTCTTTTGGAGAAATCGGTTTAACTGATTGGCCGGAAATAAAGCCCAGAGGAATAAAAGATAGAGCCTTCCTTATTCTTAAGAAAGAAGGAAAGCCCCTTCACTTTATGGATATTACTGATAAAATCAATAAATTCAGCCTTTACCCGGAACAAGCGCTTCCTCAGACGGTTCATAATGAATTGATAAAAGACCCAAGATTTGTTTTGGTAGGGAGGGGAATTTATGCTATTTCCGAATGGGGATATAAACCCGGCTGGGTAAAAGATATAATTGTAGATGTTTTGAAAGCAGCGAAAAAAGCTTTAACAAAAGATGAAATTATTGAAAGGGTTTTATCGCAAAGATTAGTCAAAGCGAACACAATTTTACTCAATCTTTCAAATAAAGATTACTTTTCAAGGACAAAAGACGGAAAATATACCTTAAAAAAATAATTGCGCCTTTTTATTAATGCCAGAAGTTTTATCTCCAATATGGCAAACCATCGCTGACAAATTACCAGCGATTCTACCTGTTTTTTTAAAAATCCTCAAAGATTGGTGGTGGATACCAGCCTTGCTGGTATTTTTTCAGTTCTTTAAATTAATTTATTACTATTATATCGCCGAAAAATGGGATGCTACGATGCCAAGTATTCTTCTCGAAATCAGATTGCCTGAAGAAGTTGAAAGACCAATTAAAGTAATGGAAAACATTTTTGCTAATTTGTGGGCAATTTACGATCCGCCAAACTGGAAAGAAAAATGGATTGAAGGACATTTCTTACTTTCTTTTTCTCTTGAGATCGCTGGCATTGACGGCGTTCCCCATTTTTACATTAGAGCTAGGAAGATGTTTAAAAATTTTGTTGAATCAACGATTTATTCCCAATATCCCGAGGCGGAAATATTTGAAGTTGACGATTATACCAAAAAAGTTCCCCAAGATATTCCAAACAAAGAATGGGACCTCTTTGGTACGTCTTATAGGTTTGAAAAACCCCATGTCTATCCGATTAAAACTTATCAAAAATTCTTTGAAGTGAGTCCAGACACGAAAGAAGAGAAAAGGATGGATCCTTTATCTACTTTATTGGATGGAATATCCGCGATGAAACCCGGTGAACAGCTTTGGTTTCAAATTGTTGCCAAACCCATTGTTATTGGAGAAGGGGGCGAGAAAAATTTAGTCGAAGAAGGGAAAAAGATTGTTGATAAATTAGTTAAAAGACCCGAAAAAGAAAAAGCAAAGCCAATTTTACAGGAAGCAGCGGAAATTGTGGCATTTGGTCCTCCAAAAGAAGAAAAAAAAGAAGTAAGACAAACTCTTCCCGAGATGGAAATGACTCCCGGAGAAAAAGAAGTAGTAAAATCAATTGAAGAAAAAATTTCCAAATTTTGTTATGAAAGCACCGTTCGCTGGATTTATCTTGGGAAAAGAGATGTTTTTCTAAAAGCAATGGCAAAAATTCCTTTTGGCTTCACTAATTCATTCGGTACGGTTAATTTAAATCACTTAAGAATTGAAAAAAACACTTTAACAAAAGTCACTTATTTTTTTAAAAAAAGAAGAGTTTATCTGAAATGCAGGAGATTATTCAGGTATTTCCAAAAACGCTTGCCTCCTTATTTCCCCTTAAGCGGTGGGACAATTGTTTTGAACACCGAAGAATTAGCTTCTCTGTGGCATTTACCGGGCAGAAGTGTTGCTCCAGCTCCTACCGTTCCTCGCGTTCAATATAAAAAAGGAGAGCCGCCCTCTACTTTGCCAATTGAATAAATTATGAACAACGATATAATTTTTTTCGGTGAAACTACTTTCCGGAACGAGAGAAAAAAATTTGGCATTAAAGCCGATGACAGGCGTCGGCATATTTATGTTGTTGGTAAAACTGGTATGGGCAAAACCGTGATGTTGGAAAATATGGTAATTCAGGATATTCAGAAAGGCAACGGAGTAGGAGTGGTTGATCCTCACGGAGAATTTGCTGAAAAAATACTTGATTTTGTTCCAGCTGACAGAATTAATGATGTAATCTATTTTAATCCGGCTGACCTGAATTTCCCCATTGCTTTTAATATTATGGAAAAAGTTGATCAAGAACATCGCCATTTAGTAGCAGCAGGGCTTTTGGGAGTATTCAAGAAAATTTGGCCCGATGTATGGTCAGCAAGAATGGAATATATTTTGAATAATTGTATTTTGGCGCTTTTAGAATATCCAGGAGCAACCCTATTGGGCATTAACCGAATGTTATCCGATCCAGAATACAGAAAAAAAGTAGTTGATAATATTAAGGATCCGGTAATTAAAGCTTTTTGGGTGCAGGAATACGCTTCTTATACCCAGAGATACGAAGTTGAGGCAAAAGCCGCTATCCAAAACAAAGTTGGCCAGTTTATTTCAGCGTCCTTAATTAGAAATATTATTGGGCAGGTTCGTTCAACCATTGACATGAGAAAGATAATGGACGAAGGGAAAATTCTAATCATGAATTTGTCCAAGGGGAAAATCGGCGAAGAGAATTCCAGGTTATTAGGAGCCTTATTAATTACAAAACTTCAATTAGCAGCAATGTCTCGGGTTGATATTTCCGAAGAAAAAAGAAAAGATTTTTATTTATATGTTGACGAATTTCAAAATTTTGCTACAGAATCTTTTGTTAATATTTTATCCGAGGCGAGAAAATATAGGTTAGTTCTAATTTTAGCTCATCAATACATCACTCAGATGGACGAAACCGTTAGAGACGCAGTTTTTGGAAACGTCGGAACAATAATCACCTTTAGGATAGGAGCAGAAGACGCTGAATTCTTGGAAAAAGAATTTTTGCCAGAATTTGCCGCCAATAATTTGGTGAATTTGGGTAAATACAACATTTATTTGAAACTAATGATTGACGGAATAGCAGGTCGTCCTTTTTCCGCCGAAACACTAGCTCCTTTTTCAAAACTTGAGGAATCAAATAAAGAAAGAATTATTAAATTTTCGCAGGAAAGATACGGCACTCATCGACAAATTATCGAGGACAAGATTTCCCGTTGGACAGGAGATTTGGAAATGAGGCCTGTCGCTCCGCCGTCTTCTCAGCCAGTTCTTTACGACGCAAGGTGCGTCCAATGCGGAAAAGACACTAAAGTTGTTTTTCCGCCAGATGGCAAAAGGCCGGTTTATTGCAAAGCTTGCTTAAAAAAAATCCGTCCTGCGAATCGTAGCGAAACTGAAATAAAAACACAAGAAAAAAGCCCATCGTCGCCGTCGCAAAAAACCTTTGAGGCCTTGCCGACGATTTCTTTAAAAGAGGTATTGGATAAAGAACCGGTTTCATTTTCACCATCGAAAAAAGAGGAAAAAAATACTCATATCCAAAAGAAGAAAAAAGAAGTAAATATAGAGGAATTAAAAAAGGTTATTGAAGAATCCCTGGAACAGAAATCTTCCTCAAAATCTAATGTTCAAAAAGGTGAAATTAACCCTGGAGAAATAATTAAATTTTAATAATGAAAACATTAAATGATTTTAATGTAGAAAATAAAAGAGTTTTAGTTCGATGCGATTTCAATGTTCCCCTCTCGAAGGAGGGGAACATTTTGGATGATTTCAGCATTCAAGAAACTGTTCCGACAATTGAATATTTAATTAAAAAAGGAGCAAAAATAATTTTAATGGGTCATCTAGATGACCCTGATGGCAAAGTCGTTGGAATACTTAAGTTTGATGTAATCCAGAAAAGATTAAATAGTCTTTTAAACAAAAATCAAAAAAATAATCCAATCAAAGTATTGAAAATTGACGATTGTATTGGAGACGAAATCGAAAAATTAACAATGACCATAAAACCAGGAGAGATATTACTACTGGAAAATTTAAGGTTCCATAGAGAAGAAAAAGAAAACAACGATCATTTTGCCAGAGATTTAGCAAAGATGGGGGATTTATACATAAATAACGCATTTGACACTTGCCACAGAAATCACGCGTCGGTTGTTGGCATTACAAAATATCTGCCTTCTGGTGCTGGATTTTTACTTGAAAAAGAGATAAAAATGCTAGATAAAATTATTAAAAATCCTAAGAAACCGTTAGTAGCGATAATCGGCGGAGCAAAAGTTGAAACCAAAGTTAAATTAATTGATAAAATTTCTGAAATCGCTGATTTCGTTTTAGTTGGAGGATTATTAAATAAAGAATTAAAGGAGAAAAATATTCCTTTAAAAAATCGCCAAAAAATTATCGGAGCAGAAAACGGATTTGATATTGCCCCAGAGGATATAAAAATTTTTAAAGAAAAAATTTATTCTGCGAAAACCGTTTTTTGGAACGGTCCTTTGGGTAAAATCGAGGAAGATGAATTTCAAAAAGGGACTGAAGAAATTGCCAAAGCTATTATTGGAAGCAAAGCTTTTTCTGTAGTGGGAGGAGGAGAGACAGCGGGATTTTTAAGCAAACTTGGTTTAATCGATAGGTTCAACCACGTTTCGACTGGTGGCGGGGCAATGATGGCTTATTTGTCTAGAGAGAAGTTGCCGGGGATAGAAGCTTTGAAATAAGAACCTTGATTTTAGTACTCCATTGGAATTAAAAAACACCTTTTGGGGCGTTAAAAATCTAAATAATAAATAAAATAAATAAGGGGAGAGCTAGAAGTTCGATCATGGAGGAATAATCTGCCAGACCAAGTATAAATCTGGCGATAAACCGTTTGATGACCAAACTATCTAACTCTTCCCCTTATAAGGAAAACAGGTTGGTTGCTAACCCGCTAACCTCCTAAGTGTGCTATATCTTTCATTATATCATTTTTAAAAATAAATGTCAAGTGAAATAAAAAATCTTAAAAAAACATCTGAAAGAATTATAGAAGTCATTAAAAGAAATGAAAAAATTATTATTTACGGCGACGCTGATTTGGACGGAGCAAGTTCTGTTATTATTTTAGAAGAGGCGATTAAAAATCTGGGAGGTAAAATTTCTATTGTTTATTTCCCTAATAGAGAAATAGAAGGTTATGGAATAAATGAGAAAGCTTTAGATTATTTGGAAAAATTCGCACCAGCCCTATTAATCGCCGTGGATTGCGGAATAGGTAATTTTAAGGAAATAAAATTATCAAAAAAAATTGGATTTGAAGTAATTGTTATCGACCATCACGAAATTTTAGATAAATTACCCGAAGCTTCAATTGTTGTTGATCCGAAACAAAAAGGAGATAAATATAACTTCAAGGGGCTATCGACGGCGGGCATTATCTTTAAACTATCCCAACTTCTTTTAAAAAACAATTTAACAGATTCCCTAAAACAAAACTTTCTTGAATTAACAGCTTTAGCTACAGTTGCTGATATGATGCCTCAGGAAGAAGAAAACCAGATTTTTATTGAAGAAGGATTAAAATCTTTGGAAAATTCCTGGCGACCGGGGATCCGCGCTTTTTTTGAAACAGAATTTATTAAAAATTACGATAACTTAAACCAAAAAGTTTCAAAAATCATCTCTGTTTTAAACGTAAGGGAAGTTGAGAATAATCTGCCGAGCAATTATCGCCTTTTGACTATTTCTTCCATAAAAGATGCTAAAATAACAATTGAGAGATTAATAGAAAAAAACAACATAAGAAAACAAAAAATAAAGGAAATGCTGGAAGAGGCAAAAGAAAGAGTTTCCAAAAGGATAGAAAGCCCCATTATTTTTGAAGGAGATGCTTTGTGGGACCTAACTTTGCTTTCTCCGATCGCTTCTATAATTTGCCATGAATATCAAAAGCCAACCTTCATTTACAAAATTGATAAAGAACAAAGTCAGGGAACAGTAAGGATGCCAAAAGAATTAAATGGGGTCGAGGCAATGAAAAATTCCTCAAAACTTTTGGAAACTTACGGTGGCCACGCGGTAGCAGCGGGCTTTAGAATAAAAAACGAAAATTTAGAAAAATTTAAGGAAAATTTAATTAAATACTTCAAACAACATGCGTAAGATTATAATCTACACAGATGGTGGTTCAAGGGGCAATCCCGGTCCTTCGGCAGCTGGATTTGTTTTTTGTAATGAGAAAGGCGAAAAGATTAAAGAATACTCAGAATTTTTAGGGGAGGCCACTAATAATAAAGCAGAATATAGAGCTGTAATTTCCGCTTTGAAAAAATTTAAGGCTCTTTTTGGAAAAAAATTAGCTCAAAACAGCGAAATTGAAATCAAAACAGACTCTGAGCTTTTAGCAAAACAATTAAACGGAGAATATAAGATTCTTGAACCAGATATCCAGCAATTATTTTTAAATCTTTGGAATTTGAAATTAGATTTCAAAAAAGTTAAATTCTCGCTCATTTCCCGAGAAAAAAATAAGGAAGCTGATAGATTAGTAAATGAAGCCCTTGATAGTGAATTTATGACTCAAAAATTGATTTAAAATTTAATTTTCTATCAAAAAATCCCGAATTTAAACGGGATTTTTTGATGTCCTAGCAAGTCTGTAAGCCGAATTCTGTTTTAGGTAATCATCTATCTAAGCCCCTTGATTACTCTTGGGGTCAAGCGAGTTACTTTTAACCCACTCAACTTTTCGTGAAAAGTCGGCAGGATTTACTCTTGCACCCAATAAGGATTTAGCCGTTTCACTTCAGGAATTACTTCCTGAACTCGCCCTATCCCGCCTTGCGGCGGTCGGGCGCCCGAACCCTTTCGAGTTCTAGGGCGTCTCTGTTCGCACCTCGCACCTTCCGGTGGACGGCTGTTAGCCGCTATCTTTTTATCCCCTAAACCTTTTGGTTGGGGAGAGTGTTCGGACTTTCCTCTCTTCATCTTTAATTAAAGCTGAAGAGTGATCACCCGACTTACTAGGACAGCTATATTTTAGTAAAGTTAATAATCCTTGTCAAGGATGAACAAAAATACTAAAATTAATATATGTTTTCCCGAATTTTTAATCTCCGAGCAAAAAATATTACTTTAAGTGCCCTAATTTTAGGAATATCTTATTTTATCAGCGCGGTTTTGGGCTTGGTCAGGGACAGGATGTTAGCCGGTCATTTTGGAGCTGGCACCGAACTAGATGTTTATTTTGCCGCCTTCAGAATTCCAGATTTTGTTTATAATATTTTCATTTTAGGAGGGTTAACCATTGCTTTTATACCTTTATTTTCTGAATATCTATCTAAAAACAAGGAAGAAGCATGGAAAATGGTCAATTACGTTTTAAATGCTTTTTTGTGTTTTCTAGTTTTTGCTTCTTTAATTCTTTTTATCCTTAGTCCCTTGTTAATTAAATGGCTTTTTCCGGGATTTGGACCCGCTGAACAAAAATTAGCTGTTCCTTTAGTCAGACTCTTATTTTTAAGTCCAATTATTTTTGGGATTTCCAATCTTTTTTCCGGGATTTTGCAATATTTCAATCGCTTTTTTGTCTATAGTCTGTCTCCTATTTTTTATAATTTAGGAATAATTTTCGGGATTTTATTTCTAACTCCTCACTTTGGGATATTCGGCGTCGGTCTTGGCGTAATCCTCGGCGCTTTTTTGCATATGATGGTTCAAATTCCCACAGCTATAAAATGCGGTTTTTCATATAGGTTTTTTCTAAACTTTAAATACCCGGCAATAATCAGAATTTTAAAACTAATGGTCCCGAGAGTTTTTGGAATTGCGGCGCAGCAAATAAATCTAATTGTTATTACCGCAATTGCTTCAGTAATTTCCGCGGGTTCAATCGCTATTTTTAATTTTTCTAACAATCTTCAAAGTCTGCCTACTGGTGTTATTGGAGTTTCTTTCGCAGTTGCTATTTTCCCGGCGCTATCCAAAACTTGGGTCCAAAACCAAAAAGAAGAATTCTTTAGAAACTTTTCTTTAGCTTTTCGCCAAATTCTCCTTTTTATTATTCCGATTTCGCTTTTAATTTTTTTATTGAGAAATCAAATTATTAATATTATTTTAAAGACCGGTCAGTTTGGCGTTCCGGAAGCAAAATTAACCGCTGCTTGTTTGGGAATTTTTGCTTTTTCTATTTTCGCCCAATCTTTAATTCCTCTTTTATCTAGGGGTTTCTTTTCTCTCCAAGACACCAAAACTCCAACCTTAATTACCGCCCTATCTGTAGTTTTGAATATTGCTTTTGCTTTTTTCTTTATTTGGTTATTAAGTTTCCAAAATTTATTTACTAATTTTATTAAAAATTTCTTTGAGATTGAAGGAACTAAAAATATAGCGATAATAGGATTGCCTTTTGCTTTTTCCATATCGGCAATTTTTCAATTTATCTTGCTTTTTCTTCTTTTTAAACGAAAAACTAAATCAATTTCTCCGTCAGCAACCAATAAAATATTAACTTAAATGAATAATATTCGTAATTTCTGTATTATAAGCCACATCGACCACGGAAAATCTACTTTAGCAGATAGATTTTTAGAATTGACCGGAACCATTCCAAAAGATAAAATGCGTCCTCAATATTTGGATATGATGGATTTGGAAAGGGAAAAGGGGATTACGATTAAAATGCAGCCCTGTAGGATGGAATATAATGGGTTCATCCTGAATTTAATAGATACACCCGGTCATGTTGATTTTTCTTACGAAGTTTCTCGGTCCTTAGAAGCTGTTGAGGGCGCGATTTTATTAGTTGATGCTACAAAAGGAATCCAAGCTCAAACAATAGCAAATTTGGAATTAGCGAAACGACAGAATTTAAAAATTCTAGCCGCCGTAAATAAAATTGATCTTCCTATTGCTAGAGTTGAAGAAGTTAAAAAAGAAATTAGTCAGCTTTTAAAAATTGAAGAAAATGAAATTTTTTCCATTTCAGGAAAAGAAGGAATTAATATCAAAGAACTTTTAGAGTCTGCAATTGAAAAAATTTCTCCGCCAGTGGGAGATGAAAATAAAGCCTTGAGAGCTCTAATTTTCGATTCAAAATATGACCCATTTAGAGGAGTGATTGCTTATGTAAGAATAATTGACGGCGAAATCAAAAACAATGAAAAAATTTATTTAATGGCGAGTAAAGAAGAAGGAGAAGTTAAAGAAATTGGATATTTTAAACCAGAGCTTTCTCCAACAGAAATATTACGGGCGGGAGAAATCGGATATATCGCCACTGGTATAAAAGAGCCGGGAAAGGTAAGGGTGGGCGATACTATTACAAAATTAAAAACTACAGAAGTTGAACCCTTGCCAGGCTACCAAGAACCAAAACCAGTAGTTTTCGCTTCAATTTTTCCAGAAAACCCTAATGATTTCGATTTATTAAAAGATGCCTTGTCTAAATTAAAATTAAATGACGCTTCATTGATTTACGAACCAGAAACCAGCGAAGCTTTAGGGAGGGGTTTCCGTTGCGGATTTTTAGGGTCTCTTCACACTGAAATTGTTTCTGAGCGGCTTCGTCGAGAATTTGGCTTGGATTTAGTGATTTCTACTCCCCAAGTTTCTTACAAGATTATTGATAATAAAAGCAAAGAATATTTCATCAAAACAGCTTCCCAATGGCCCGACCCTTCCCAATTTAAAGAAACTTTGGAGCCGTGGGTAAAACTAGAAACAATGACTCCAACTGCTTATTTGGGTAGGGTTTTGGAAATTTTGGAAGACCTTGAAGGAAAACAAATTAAAACCGAATATTTCGGCCAGGATAAAATGCTTTTGACCTATGAAGTCCCCTTAAGAAGAATGATTGTCGGATTTTATGACAAATTGAAAGGACAAACCCAGGGATTCGCTTCAATGAATTACGAAATTTTAGGATATAGACCAGCTGATTTAGTGAAATTGGAAATTTTAGTGGCCGGCAAAAAAGAAGAAGCTTTTTCTAAAATCGTCCCCCAAGAGAAATCTTTTTTAGAAGGGAAAAATTTAGTCAAAAAATTAAAAGAAGTTTTGCCTCCCCAGCTTTTTTCCGTAGCTCTACAGGCAGCGGTTGGAGGGCAAATTATTGCCCGGGAAACGATAAGGGCGCGGGGAAGAGACGTTATCGCTCCTCTTTATGGCGGAGATTATACCAGAAAAAGGAAGTTATTGGAGAAACAAAAAAAAGGCAAGAAAGAATTAAAAGAAAAAGGGGAAGTTCATATTCCCCCAAAAGTATTTTTAGAAGTGTTGAAATCAAACTAAAATCTGTTAAAATAGAGGCGCAAGTAAAAACCCAAACATACTCAAGACGACGAGAGAGACGATAATAATCCAGGTGATTTTGATTATTGATTTAGCTTTCATCACTTATAATGATAACAAAAACAAAAAAAATAAGAAAGAGAAAATTTAATCTTATTTTTCCAATAATCATTATTATAGGATTTTTAGCATTAATTGGGTTCTTAGTAATTTCAAACTTAAGAATGAATCAAAAAAGAGCTGACTTATCTGCGAGAATTGAGTCTTTAAAAAAAGAAATTAGCGACTTGGAAACAAAAAACAAAGAAATGAAGAGTGGGCTTTCCCAAGCGGGTGAGGAAGGCTATATTGAAAAAGAAGCAAGAGAAAGATTAAATCTACAAAAGCCTGGTGAAACTGCTGTGGTCGTGGTTCCTCAAAAAGAGGGAGAAGGACAGATCGAGAAAACAAAAAATTTTTTCGAATCGTTATGGGAAAGTATAAAATCAAAATTTTAAATTTGCGAGAGTAGCACAATGGTAGTGCATTTGCTTCCCAAGCAAGATACGCGGGTTCGATTCCCGTCTCTCGCTCATTTATGCCGGAGTAACTCAGTGGTAGAGTAGCTGTTTCGTAAACAGCAAGTCGAGAGTTCGAATCTCTCCTCCGGCTATTTTATTTTTGAATAATTTATATTAAAATATAACCAGAATGGCTGAATTAAACGAGAAAATTGAAAATTTATTTGCTAAACTCCGTCATTTGACGGACCGTCTTTGACTTGGCAAAAAACAAAAAGAGAATAGGGGAGCTGGAAGAAGAAATTCAGAAACCTGAATTTTGGCAGGATAAAGAAAACGCCGCGAAATTACAAAAAGAATTAGCTGGTTTGAAAGAAGAAGTGGGTTTGTGGGAAGATTTAACTAAAAAATTAAATGAAATAAAAAAATTAAACGAGTTAAACGACGGAGACAAAAAATTAGAAAAAGATATTGAGAAAGAAGTAGGAGATTTTGAAAAAATAATCAAAAAAGAAGAGCAAAAAATATTTCTTTCAGGGAAATATGATAAGGGCGCAGCTACCTTGACGGTTTATTCAGGTGCGGGTGGTCAGGATGCTGAAGACTGGGCAACCCTTCTTTTAAGAATGTATCAGAGATATTGCGAAAGAAAGGGCTGGAAAACTAAAATTTTACACCAGCATTTTGGAGAGCCGGGCGGGCCGGAGGGAAGAATCGGAACTAAAAATGCGACAGTTGAAATCGAGGGGAAATACGCTTATGGATTTCTAAGGGGCGAAAACGGCGTTCATAGATTAGTTAGAATATCTCCTTTCTCTAGCCAAAAACTTCGCCACACTTCATTCGCCTTAGTTGAAGTTCTACCCATTATTGATACTAGTGAAGAAATAAAAATTAACCCAGAGGATTTGAAAATAGATTTTTATCGTGCTTCGGGTCCTGGCGGTCAGTATGTAAATAAAAGAGAGACGGCTGTCCGGATTACTCACTTGCCGACAAAAATTCAAGCTTCCTGTCAGTCAGAAAGATTACAGGGTCTGAATAAAGAAAAATCTTTAAAAATGCTTTTAAGTAAGCTTCTTTCTCTAAAAGACAAAGAAGAGAAGTCTGAATTGAAAGAAATTAAGGGTGATATTGTTTCGGCCAGCTGGGGAAATCAAATAAGAAGTTATGTTTTACATCCCTATAAATTAGTCAAAGATTTAAGGACAAATATTGAAACATCAGATACGGATAGTGTTTTAGACGGCGATTTAGATGAATTTATTGAAGCTGAATTAAAAATAAATGATTAGATTTCAAAACATCACTAAAATTTATCCCCCCGATACCACTGCCTTAGAAAATATTTCTTTTGAAGTAAAAAAGCAAGAGTTTGTTTCAATTGTCGGCAGGTCGGGAGCGGGAAAGACAACTTTAATTCGTTTATTACTAGGCGAAGAGAAACCGACAAAGGGTCGCATTTTTTTTGAAGATCAAGATGTCCATAAAATAAAAAAATCAAAGATTCACGAGTTGCGTCGGAAAATCGGGGTAGTTTTTCAGGACTACAAGCTTCTTCCTAAAAAAACAGCTTATGAAAATGTCGCCTATGCTTTGGAAGCGATTGGAGCGATTGATGAAGAAATTAAAAAAGACGTTCTTAATGTTTTAGGGATTGTTGGTTTAGCCGATAAAGCTAATAATTTTCCCCACGAACTTTCTGGAGGAGAAAAACAAAGGGTAGCTATCGCAAGAGCTCTTGTTCACCGGCCGCTTGTCATTATCGCCGACGAACCGACAGGCAACTTAGACCCTTACAATACCGCAGAAATTATAAATCTTTTGTTAAAAATTAACGAATTAAGCACTACTGTTCTTTTATCTACCCATGATAAAGAAGTTATTAATTCAGTTAAAAAAAGAGTTATCACTTTAGAAAATGGCGCGATAATTAGAGACGAAGAAGAGGGTCGTTTTATACTTTAAATTTTAAATAAAAAATGTTTACGAGTTTAAAAAGAATATTCAAATTTGGCTGGATAAATTTTTCTCGGAATTCTTGGGCTGCCACCGCCACAATTTTTATAATGGTAATGGTTGTTTCTACCGTCACCTCTCTTTTTCTTTTGCGGGGGATAACTGATTTTTTAACAAAAGAAATGGAAGCAACGGTTGACCTATCGGTCTATTTTAAAAAAGATACTTTAGAAACAGAAATTTTAAAAGCCAAAGAGGAAGTTTCAAAATTGCCCGGCGTGAAAGAAGTAAATTACATTTCCAGCGATGAAGCTTTAGAAAATTTTAAAGAACGCCACAAAGACAACCCGATTTTATTAGAAACCCTGGACGAGGTTGGAGAAAATCCTCTTTTAGCTTCCATTAATATTAAAGTTTTTGAAGCGCCCCAATATGAAAATTTAGTCAGTTTTTTGGAAGGAAGCTCTTTCCAGGATTTAATTGAAAAAATTGATTATCGGGACAAAAAACCGGTGATTGACAGATTGTTTAATATCACTACCGGTCTTAATGTGGGAGGAATTGTTTTCAGCTTGATTTTAGCTTTTTTAGCTGTTTTAGTTGCTTTTAATACCGTAAGGTTGGCTATTTATAATTCAAAAGAAGAAATTTCCGTTCAGAGGTTAGTAGGCGCTTCCAACTGGTTCATCAGAGGCCCTTATATTGTTCAAGGAGCTCTCTCTGGATTTTTCGCAGCCTTAATTTGCCTTTTATTATTTAGTGTTTTATGCTTTTTTGTAAGTCCAGGCCTTGAAAAGTTTTATCCTGGGCTTAATGTTTTCAAATATTTTACGAGCCATTTCTTCGTTATTCTTTTAATTCAATTGGCTACAGGAATAGGGCTGGGGATAGTTTCAAGTATTATCGCCATCAGAAAATATCTACAAGTATAATTTTGCCGGGTCGGCTAATGGTAGGCCTATAGACTCTGGATCTATCAATCTTGGTTCGAATCCAAGCCCGGCAGCTAATTATATTCATAAAATATGAATGGAATAATAGTAATATTTGTTGTTATTTTTTTTATTGCGATCGTAGTTGCATTTTTAAAAAAGCTAGAGTTTCCTTATTTTAAAAAGAAATATTTTTTAACTAATACCGAAAGAGAATTTTTTAAAATTTTAGAAGAGGCCGTGGCGAACGAATATTATATTTTTCCACAGGTTCACTTATCAAAGATCCTTTTTGTTAAAAACGGCAAAGAATATTACAAATATCGCAACAAAATAGACAGGAAATCTGTTGATTTCGTAATTTTAGAAAAAGCTCAGTAAGTCCTTTATTGGCAATAGAGCTAGATGATAATTCTCATAATTTAGAAGAAAGGAAGCAAAGAGACGGTTTTGTTGAAAAGGTTTTAGAAAAAGCGGGGATACCACTATTGCGAATAAAGATGAGAAAAGGAGGCTACGGTGTAGGGGAAATAAAGACTCTTATTAAAAAAGCCATCTCAATTAAAGGAGAAATTAAGCCCTAGTCATTAAATAGGTTCCAACATCGTCCCATAGCCCCAGCAACATTTGACAATATCATAGAAATATGGTATTAATTTACTTAGACCAAAAAAAAATAAAGGAGGGATAAGTGATAAAAAATATTCTTTTTAATTTATCTATAGTCATTATAGAGGTTGGTGCTCTGTTCATGATTTTCGGTCTCTGGTGGTATGTTTTTACATGGCGATGAAATGTCAAAACACAAAGTGCAGGAAGGAATAAGTTTTAGTCAGAATCTCGAAGAATACGCAAAAGGAAGGGATGCCTATAGGCAGATAGTTGATAATTACGGTATATGCATAAAAGGATATTGCATTGCTTTTGCTGGATGTATATTGATGGGTGGATCGTCGTTCGTTTCTAGGTATTAAAAATAAATCAAAATTCTTAACAGCCAGTTAGGGAATTTTTATTTTGAACTAAAAAGGTTCCAACATCGTCCCATAGCCCCAGCCAACACAAGCCACCTTTTTATTGAGGCGGTTTTTTGTTATAGTAAAATAATGAAAATTAAAATATAAAAAATATGAAAAAAAATCTTATATTTATTTTTCTAATAGTAATTATTCTTGCGGGCGCAGGAATATGGTATGCCAATAACAAGGGAAATAAAAGTCCTTCTCCCTCGCCATCTCCATCTCCCATAGCTCAAGTTACTTATATTTGTAATGGCGATAAAACAATAGATGCCGCTTTCTATAAAGGAGAACCCAAGCCGGTAGAGCCGGGTGAACCGCCGATTCCTTCGGGAAGCGTAAAAATTGTTTTAAGCGATGGGCGAAATTTTGATTTGCCTCAAACCATTTCCGCTGACGGAACACGTTATGCCAATAGCGATGAATCGTTCGTTTTTTGGAGCAAGGGGAATGGAGCGCTTGTGTTGGAAAACAACGTTGAAAAAAGCTATATAGGATGCGTTATACTCGCTAAAGATCCCGGAGGATTGCCGAAAGTTTATTTAGACGGTACGAGTGGGTTTTTCAATTCGTTATCCAGCCGATTATTCAGTGGATACTTCCTATAAATATCAGGCGCTTGGGCCCAGGCAAAGATATCAGCGGTGTAAAATTCACTATTCCGTCCAGCCTTGCCACGGGTACCAATTTATCAAGTTTCGATACCGGCGTTTCGGTAGAAATCATTCCTGCAACTCAAGACTGCAATGCGGGCCTTTTTTTGGACGGTAATGTCAATGTTCAGACCGTAACCGATAATGGCAGTGAATATTCTTTTGCATCAACGACCCAAGGTGCCGCTGGTAACCGTTACGAAGAAGAAGTTTGGGCGATTCCGGGAACCAATCCCTGTATTGCCATACGTTATTTCATACATTCTACGAATATCGGAAATTATCCCGAAGGTACCGTTTCGGAATTTGATCAGACCACTCTCATAAGCCAATTCGATAAGATTCGTCAATCTTTGATTACTCCGTAGTTTTTGAGAGCCATACGCAGCTGTCAAAATTTAAAGGTCAAATATTTTTTTAAATTTAAAAACCAAATTAATTTTATGAATTCTGAAAAAATTATAGGTTGGATATTATTAGCAGTCGGTATCGCTATTATAGCGTGGGGGATTTTTTATTCTTTTAATATCTTTACAGGAAAAGCAGAACCACCGGCAATTTTCAAAGTCGTTGCAACAAACACAACAACTTCCCCAAAGGGAGGAGGATTAGTTGATATTCAGGGCCAGTTGGGCAATATAGTAAGCGAGCAGTTAAAAGGAATTTTGCCGCTGGATTTTCTGCCCAAACTTTTTAATTTGATTTGTTGGTCTATTTTTATGTGGATTTTGGTTTTTTCCAGCGGGAAAATCGCAGATATAGGAATTAAATTACTGAAGAAAAATAAAGAAAGCTAAAATTATTAGAAATATAAAAACCACCCTAAGCACAAGTGCCGGGTGGTTTTTTATTAAGTTCTAGCTCCACCAAGGTTATTTTATTCGGTGAATTGCAGGTACGCAGCGCCAGTATCCGGGAGCCATACGTCGATGTTGGTGTCAATCGGTGTGATATTTTTAAATTTTACCCAACATCCTTCCGATTGGACGGAAAAGAACCGTTCAATTTTAGCTTCATACCGGACGCCAGTTTTTGCGTCAGTTAGAATGGCAACAGATCCTTCTTCTACCCATTCGCTAACGCCGATGGCTCCGCCAGTGTAGAATCTGCCATCGGGCAGTCGTTGAGTGATGACCAAACCGCCCCTACAGCAACAATTGTCGCTTGTGGCCGGGATTCCAGCTACATAGCTAGTTTTTGTCACCCAAGCATATTCGAATTGTTGCCTCCAATGGAATAGGCTTTGTCCGACCCCAACTCCTATCAATGCAAACACGAGTACGGCTGCGACAATGAGAGTAACCCACGCCTTGGACAATTTCTTGGCTTTTCTAGACATTTTCACCTCCTTTCTTCTTTATTTTCTGGAGCCTAGATTTAAAAAGAACATTTTTTACTCTTTTTTCACTCCTTTTTTTAATTTAAACTTTTATAAAAATTTGTCAATAGCATCAATTTGTCGCAAGGCAAAAAATATGATAAGCTAAAAATGATGATTAAAAAAGTTGTAATACCTGCTGCTGGTTTTGGCACGAGGTTTTTGCCCCAAACCAAAGCCATGCCAAAAGAAATGCTACCGGTGATTGATAAGCCGGTAATTCAATATGTCGTTGAAGAGGCGGTAAATTCCGGGATTGAAGACGTAATTATTATTACCAACTGGCAAAAAAGAGCGATTGAAGACCATTTTGACAGGTCTCTTGAATTAGAAAAATATTTAGCAGAAAAAGGTAAAACAAAGGAACTAAATGAAATAAAAAGAATTGCGGAAGTAGCGAATTTTATTTATATTAGACAAAAGGGTGATTTATACGGCAATGCTATGCCAGTTCTTACTGCCCAACCCGCAGTTGGAAATGAACCTTTTGCTGTAATGTGGGGAGACGAGTTTATTTGGGCTGAACCGTTGAGATTAGCCCAGATGATTGAAGTTTATGAAAAATACAAAGGGGCTGTAATATCTGGCGTAAAAGTTGAAACAGACGACCAACTTTCCCGCTATGGAATCGGCGATTTGGAAAAAGTTGAGGATAATATTTTTAAAATTAAAAAAATTGTTGAAAAGCCGAAACCTCAAGATGCGCCTTCACATTTAGCCGTTCACGGCGCCTATATTCTGCCGCCGGAAATTTTCGGAATAATTAAGAATTTAAAACCTGGCCGCGATAATGAAATTTGGCTGATCGACGCTATAAACGAACTAATAAAACAGGATTTTCCGGTTTATGCCTGCGAGGTAAAGAACGCAAAATACTACGACACTGGAAATAAAATTGAATATTTGAAAACAATCGTTGAGTTTGCTCTTCGCCATCCAGAATTTAAGGAAGAATTTAAAAAATATCTTAAAGATCTTAATTTTTAAATAACAATTAATTTTTTAAAATCTATGATAGAAGTCGCAAAAGACATTTTAAAAAATATTTATAAAACTCGACCAGAAGAAAGCAAAAAATATGATTTCGGCTTAGTTACGGTTATAGGTGGAGGTCAGTTCTATTCGGGTTCACCAGCCCTATCAGGCATGGCTGCTTTCAGAGCAGGAGCTGATATGGTGAGAGCCATTGCTCCAAGAAGAGCAGCTGACATTATCGCTGGTTTTTCACCAAATTTAGCTGCTTATCCTTTACACGGAGATTGGCTGACAAGAGAACATCTGGCAACTTTGCTTTCAATGACAGAATCAGCAAAAGCCGTTTCATATGGTAAAACCGCTGTGATTATTGGCGGCGGAATGGGTCGTTCAGAAGAAACTCAAGATGCAATTTTAGAATATTTATCTCAAGTGAAAGTTCCGGTAGTAATCGACGCTGACGCTATTCACGCGATTGCGAAAAAACCGGAAGTAATTTCCGGAAAACCATTTTTAATTACTCCCCATACTTATGAATTTTTTATTTTAACAGGAAAAGAAGTGAGAGAATTGCCGCTCGAAGAAAAAATCAAGATTGTCGAATGCGAAGCTAACCGTTTTGGAACAACAATTTTATTAAAAGGAAGAATAGATATAATTTCTAACGGCAAAGAAACCGCCCTCAATAAAACAGGAGGCCCTTATTTAAGCAAGGGAGGAACAGGAGATACTTTAGCAGGGATTGCAGGAGCCATTATGGCGAGAGGAATTGAACCATTTTTAGCTGGTCAGGCAGCTGCTTATATTAATGGAAAAGCCGGCGAAATTGCTACTCAAAAGTTAAGAGAAGGATTGACCGCCACCGATTTAATAGACGCAATTCCAGAGGTAATTAAATCTTAAAGGTCGGAGAACCAAAATTTTTAAATTTTTTAATATGTTTTCATTAAAAAATAAAATTGCGATAATTACCGGCGCTCGTAGAGGTATGGGTCGAACTGATGCCATTACGTTAGCAAAAGCTGGTGCAAAAGTCGTTGTCTCTGATATTTCTCAAGAAGAATGCGAAAGCGTTGTAAAAGAAATTGAAAAAGAAGGCGGAGAAGCAATCGCTGTAAAATGTGATGTTTCAAAAAAATCAGAAGTTGAAGAAATGGTAAAGAAAACAATTGATAAATGGGGGAAGGTAGATATTTTAGTGAATAACGCTGGAATTTGTCAGTTTAAACCATTTTTAGAAATAACCGAAGAAGATTGGGACAGAACAATTGACATTAATTTAAAAGGATATTTCCTTTGTGCCCAAACTTGTGTCAAAGAAATGGTAAAACAAAAGTCAGGAGTAATCATCAATATCGCTTCGATCGCCATGGGCCAAACGGGAGTTGGTTTTTCAACCCTCGCCCATTACACGGCTTCAAAAGGCGGAATAGTAGGATTGACAGAGACTTTGGCTTTAGAATTGGCTCCTTATAATATCAGAGTTAATGCTATTTCTCCAGGCGCTATTGAAACTCCAATGATTGACCCATTAAAAAACGACAAGAAAACCATGGAGGCAACTTTGGCTCGGATTCCGATGAAAAGATTTGGCCAAACGCAGGAAATTGCCAACACGGTTTTATTTTTAGCCTCTGAAGAATCTTCTTATATCACGGGAGCTACAGTTGTGGTTGACGGTGGCTGGTTAGCTACGTAAAAAATTCCAATTTATGTACGATTTAATTATTATTGGTGGAGGACCGGCGGGTATTTCCGCCGGTATTTATGCCGCTAGGAAAAAATTAAATACTCTTTTAATCACCAAAGATTTTCTTGGTCAGGCTTCAAAAGCCAGCGAAGTAGAAAATTATCCTGGTTTTGAAAAAATTCGAGGAGCTGATTTAATGGAAAAATTCAAAAACCATTTGAAGAAATTTAGTATTGAAATAAAAGAAGGGGAATGGGTGAAAGAAATTCAAAAAACAAAAGAGGGATTTAAAGTAAAAGCAAATCATAAAGAAGAATACGAGACGAAAGCAATTATTATTACTTCAGGGAGAGACCCGCGGCCCTTGGAGGTGCCTGGCGAAAAGGAATTTATCGGCAAGGGAGTCTCTTACTGTCCGATTTGCGACGCTCCATTTTTCAAGGATAAAACGGTAGCCGTAATTGGCGGAGGAAACGCAGCATTCGGAACAGCTATAGATTTAACAAAATACTGCCCCAAAATTTACATTTTAGAATTTAGTTCCAAAATCAGGGCTGATGAAATAAATCAAGATAGAGTAAAAGTAACAGGAAAAATTGAAGTTATTTTAAACGCCCAAGTTAAAGAAATAAAAGGAAAAGATAGAGTAGACACTTTGATTTATGAAGATACTGCTTCCAAAGAAATTAAAGAGCTTCCCGTAGAAGGCGTTTTTGTTGAAATTGGTTCAATCCCAGCCACAAGTTTTGTTAAAGGCTTAGTTGATTTTTCCGAAACCGATGAAATTATTATCAATCCTAAAACCTGCGAAACAAAAACACCAGGACTTTTCGCTGCCGGAGACGTGACGGACGTGGAATACAAGCAAATTATAATCGCGGCAGGAGAAGGTGCAAAAGCTGCTTTGTTTACTTATGGATATCTTAAAAAATAAAAGTAAATATTTTTCCATCCAAAATTTTTGTAAAAAGAATTTAAAAGGATTTACTTTAATCGAGCTTTTGGTAGTGATATCAATGATTGGTGTTCTCGCCAGTATTACTTTAGTTAGCACGAATAGAGCGAGAGAAAAAGCAAAAATTTCTAAAGCTCAATCAGAAACTAACCAAATAGTTACAGCGTTAGAACTTTATTACAATGATTATGGACAATTACCACCGATTGGGGATAATTGCTCGGCTTGTAATAATCCCTGTGATAGTACCTGGACAGCAGTAATGGATGCATTGGTGACTAATAAATATATTGGTCGAATAGATAAAGACCCATGGGGACATTACTATTGTTATGATGATAATGATAATATTTGTTGCGGAGGATGCTCTCCTATTTATTCGATGGGACCAAACGGGATAAATGATACTTGGTATAATTGCCAAAGAATTGATGGCTGTCCCAGAGCTATCTGTAACGATGATATTGGACGAATTTTGCCTTACGCTGACAGATCTTTTCCTTGGTGATTTATAATAAAATCCAACTTTTATTTAATATAAAATGGTTAAAATTAAAAAGATAAAAGCCAAAGAAATTTTAGATTCGAAGGGACGGCCGACGGTTAAAGTAATACTGGAGGCTGATTGTGGCAGATTTTCGGCGTCTGTACCCTCCGGTGTTTCAACTGGAAAATATGAAGCAGTGGAATTAAGAGATGAAGACGGCAGGGGAGTAAAAAAGGCCATTGAAAATATAGAAAAAATTATTAAACCTGCTTTAGAAAAAGAAGATTTGTCTGACCAAAAGAGAATTGACGAAATTTTGATACAATTAGACGGTACTAAAAATAAATCGCGATTGGGGGCAAACGCGATTTTAGCTGTATCTATCGCGGTTTGCAGAGCAATCGCGAAATCAAAAAATATACCTCTTTATAAATATATTTCTGAAATAGCTGAAACCAATTTAAAAATACCAAAGCCGTCTTTCAACATGATAGAAGGAGGAAAACACGCCGAAAGTGAATTAGCTTTTCAAGAATTTATGATAATTCCTCAAAATGAAAGTTTTAAAGAAAATTTAGAAATTGGAGAAAAAATTTACAAAAAATTAAAAGAAATTTTAGAAAAAAAATGCGGCGTTTCGATAAAGCTTAGCGATGAATCAGCTTTTTCGGCGCCAATCAAAAAAGTTTCAATAGCCTTAGATTTAATTTTAGAAGCAATAGAAAAAACAGGTCAAAAAGATAGTATCAGAATCGCAATTGACGCCGCGGCTTCAAGTTTTTTCAAGGACGGAAATTATGAAGTAGACGGAAAAATTTTAAACAAAGAAGAATTAACTGATTTTTATAAAAATCTTATTGCAAAATACCCGATTATTTCTATTGAAGATCCTTTTGAAGAAGAAGATTTTGATAGTTTCTCAAAATTAAAAAACGAAATAGGGGATAGAATAATAATTTTTGGAGATGATTTGACCGCCACCAATTTAGAGAGAATTAAAATGGCGTATAATAATAATGCTTGTAGTGGCGTAATTATAAAGCCAAATCAAATTGGAACCATGACGGAAACACTGGAAGCTGCGAAATTGGCAAAAGAATTTAGCTGGAAAATTATGGTGGCAAATAGGGGCGGCGAGACGAAAGACGATTTCATCGCTGATTTAGCCGTCGGTATCGGCGCCGAATTCGTCAAATCCGGCGCTCCACATCTCAAAAGAAAGAATGGTAAAATATAATAAATTAATTGAGATAGAAAAATGCCTAAGTTAATTTTACTACGCCATCTTGAATCTCAATGGAATGAAGAAGACAGATTTAACGGCTGGATTGATACACCATTGGCAGAAGGCCAAGCGCAGAAAGCAGAGGCCCTTGCGCAAAAAATATTCCAGTTCAAAATTGACATAATTTATTGCTCCCGCCTTTTCAGAAATATGGACACAGTTGCAAGAATTTTAGAGTATGATAAAAAATATCCTCTTTTCATCCATTTAGACGGCGGAAAAATACAAGATCGGGGTCATTTTAAAGATATTAGCGAAAATGACATCCCTGTTTACGTGTCTGAAAAATTAAACGAAAGATATTACGGCAAATTACAGGGCGAAAACAAGGAAAAAATAATGGAAAAATATGGAAAAGAAAAAGTCCAGTTATGGCGTAGAAGTTGGAATGAAGCCCCGCCTGGGGGAGAAAGTCTAAAAGATGTTTTTAAAAGAGTTACACCGTTTTTCAGAAAGTATATTGAAAAAGATTTGAAAGATGGCAAAAATGTTTTAGTTGTTGCCAGCCATAATAGTTTGAGGGCATTGACAAAATATATTGAAAATATTTCAGATAAAGATATAATTAATTTAGAAATTCCTACGGGAACTTTAATAGAATACGAAGTCGACAATTCATTAAAATTAAAAAGCAAAATAATAATTTAATTCTTAAAAATATGTTCAATAAAAATTTAATAATCAAAATTGTTATAGCTTTAGCCGTTATAATTGGCGGCTCATTATTATATTTAAATAGAGACAAAATAGAGATAAGTGTTTTATCTCCTCAAAAAGCTGCCGAAAAGGCGATAAATTACATCAATCAACAATTAGGCGGGCAAACAACAGCCACCTTGATTGAAACGAAAGAAGAAAGCGGAGTTTACAAAATTCGTCTTAAAGTGCAGGAACAGGAATTCACTTCTTATATAACCAAAAACGGCAAGATTTTATTTGTCGAAGGAATTTCTTTAGGCTCGGATTCCTCTACTCAAGCAAATAATACAAGCGGCGAGCCTACTAAAACAGATAAGCCCGACGTTAAGCTTTTTGTAATGTCTTACTGTCCGTTCGGTTTACAGATGGAAAAGGCTTTCTTGCCGGTTTATAATTTACTTAAGGATAAAGTTGATATGGGGATTTATTTCGTTGATTACATAATGCATGATAAAAAAGAAATTGACGAAAATCTAAGACAATACTGTATCCAAAAAGAAGAAAAAGAGAAATATGCCGACTATTTAAGTTGTTTTACGCAGAGCGGAGATGCTACAAAATGTCTTTCTTCGGCTGGCGCCGACCAAACAAAATTAGCAAACTGTATTTCCCAAACGGACAAAGATTATAATATCACTGCTCAATACCAGGATAAAAACACGTGGGTTAGTGGCAACTATCCCAAATTTGATGTGAATAAAGACCTTAATGAAAAATACGGCGTTCAGGGGTCGCCGACTTTAGTAATAAATGACAAAGTGGTTGATATAAGTAATAGGTCGCCTGAAGAATTAAAAAAAGTGATCTGCCAAGCTTTTAAATCCGAACCCCAAGAATGTTCTCAGACACTTTCTACAGAGTCCGCCTCATCGGGATTTGGCACAGGTACTAGTTCTAACAGTGGCGGAAGTTGTGAATAACAAAAATATGATAAAAGTTTATTCGACTCCAACTTGTCCTTATTGTGTAACATTAAAAGAATTCTTAAAAGATAAAGGTTTTGAGTTTGAAGATATTGATGTAGCCTTAGACGAAAAAGGAAGAGAAGAAATGGTGAAAAAATCCGGCCAAATGGGAGTGCCGGTGGTGGATATAGACGGCGAGATTATAATTGGTTTTGATAAGGTAAAAATCTGTAAATTATTAGATATAAGAACCTAATTTCTTTAGAACCTTGAACGCATTCAGCCTATTTTTAAAGAATAATTTCATGATAAAAATAGCTATCAATGGTTTTGGTCGCATCGGAAGGCCAACCTTAAGACGTATTTTGGAAAATCACCCTGATTTGGAAGTGGTGGCGATTAATGATTTAACTGACACAAAAACACTAGCACATCTTTTAAAATACGATTCTGTTTACGGAAAATATGGAAAGAAAGTGGATTTTACAGATGATAGTTTAATTATTGATGGCAAAGAAATAAAAGTTTTTGCTAAAATCAACCCCTTAGAACTTCCTTGGAAAGAATTAGGGGTTGATATTGTTTTAGAGTGTACAGGCGCTTTTACTGAATATGATGGAGCGAAAAAACATTTGGAAGCCGGCGGAAAAAAAGTGATAATTTCCGCACCTTCAAGCTCAAAAGAAGTAGCAACTTTTGTTTTGGGCGTAAATGAAAAAGAATACGATTCTAAAAAAGACAATATAGTTTCAATGGGTTCTTGCACGACTAATTGTTTAGCTCCAGTAGCCAAAGTTTTGAACGATAATTTCAAAATTGTCAAAGGATTTATGACAACAGTCCATAGTTATACCAACGACCAGAGAATTCTGGATTTGCCCCATAAGGATTTAAGAAGGGCAAGAGCAGCTGCTTTGAATATAATTCCAACAAGTACGGGAGCGGCGTCAGCTATCGGCAAAGTGATCAAAGAAATTGATAAATCATTAGACGGTATTGCTTTAAGAGTGCCGACTGCCGCGGTTTCAATTTTGGATTTGATTTGCGAAGTTTCAGAAGATACTTCCGTTGATGAAGTCAACAAGATTTTTAAAAAGGCTTCAGAAAAAGAATTAAAAGGAATTTTAAGAGTGGAAGAAAATCCTTTGGTTTCTTCTGATTTTATCGGCGACCAATATTCAGCTATTGTTGATTCTTCTTTGACAATGGTTCAAGATAATTTAGTAAAAGTCGTTGCCTGGTACGATAACGAATACGCCTACGCCTGCAGATTTGCCGATTTCGCCGAATATATAGGGAATAAACTTTAATTATAGGTTCGAATCCTACCGCCGGAGCAAATCGTCAATAGTATCCCCTTGAAAAACGTTCAAGCCCTGTCAAGGAACAGGGCTTGATTTTTTTGTAGAGAGTGATATAATAAAGTATTAAAAATAAATATTAAAGGAGGTATAAAATGCCTAATTGGCAAGGTGGTGGCGGAGGAAGAGGAAAAGATCAATTTACGCCCGTCTGGAGAGATAAGAAGTGTAATAAATGTGGGACGATTAGAAGACTTCCCACACATCCTCTTCATCCGTCTTATCAAAAGAAGTGTGAATGTGGAGGTGATTTTGAAAGGATAAGTTAGCAAATTAACAACAAAATATAATAACGAAGAAAGGAGGTCTAAAATGGCCAATCATGAAAAAAGTCCAGTTTTAATCCTTCCAAAAGATAAGAAACTTGTTGCCAAACTTCGCAGAAAACTGGAGGAATACAAGCATCGAATTGAATCTTACCACGAGCAACATCCTAATCAACACCCTGTTTTTAGAGAAATAGTACTCGCCATTGAAATATGCAAGATGACTATTCTCGAACAGTTATTGGCTAACGGCAAAGTTGTTGCCTGGGATGCCTCCAAAAAGTTTATAGAAGAACGCCAGAAAAAAGACAAAGATTCAGCACCTAAATTTGTCGATGCTTGGATGAGAGCTTGGCCCGTCATTAAGGATTATTGCGAAACGGGTGGTGCCAAGATTCATGGTGGAACAGGGCTAAAATAGTTCATTTAACAGTCGGTAAACAAATAAGGGCGGAGAGATAAAACACTAATATCCTCCGCTTTTATATTTAAGAACAACAGGTTCTAACATTGTCCAATAGGGGGAGCAAAAAACTTCAAGTCCAAGAGGGCTTGATTTTTTTATAGAGTTTGTTAAAATATAAAATCACAAGAGGAGGTAAAAAAGTGAAAAAAGCAAAAGAATATGCTGGTCAATATAAAGCGAATCCTACTATTCAGACGCTCACAGAAATAATAAAACAGATGGTCTTTGAAATAAAAGAGATTGGTGAAATGCGTCATGCGAAAAGCGATGAATCTTTCGTATCTATTTTTAATGAGCAGCAGAAGAAATGGCAAGCCTTCATTAGCTTAGTTGGCGATTCAAATATAAGACCTGATGGGTTTGACAGATTTTGTCAAAAATATCTCCCTAAAGTATATACGGACGTACAACGAATCAAAAATTTATCAAAGACGTAGTCCTTTTAACAATTTAATTTATCAGGAAAGAAAAAAATAAAAAATGAGGAAGAAAATGCCGAAAAAATATTATGTAATAGCCCAAATTGACGATATGGAAGGGGGAAGATGCAATGTTTTATTAGAGATATGTGATACTCCCGATGATGCTTTAAAAAAGATAAATCGTTCTCTTGAACCAGGCATCCTTGGGCAACCAAATTTCAGTCGTCCATTACATATTTTTTTAATCAAGGGAGTTGAAATTCCAATAGCGATACGGGAAGTTGCTTCTATTAAAACAAAAGAGGGGGACTGAGCAGGCCAACTGCTTCCGCCATATACTTTCATAGGTTATGGCGGTTATTTATTTAAGCAACAGGTTCTAACATCGTCCAACCAGGGGAGCTGAGAATTTCAAGCCCGTTACAAGGGCTTGATTTTTTTGTGGATAATAGTAAGGTATAGTATACGAAATAAAAAAGGAGGCGGAGATGAACGCCGAAAAAATATTAGAAGTGATTAGCATATACCGTAGTTATTTTACAAAAGAAGGAATCGGAATTATAGATTTTCCGCACAACGGCAAACCTAGCTCTAAGGAAGAAATATCGGCTCATTGTCATGGAATGCTAGACAAGATAGAAGGCTTCGTTAAAGAGGGGCGGACAGAAAAGGCAAAAAGGTGGCTCGGCTTTATACAGGGATGTCTTTGGTCAACCGGCCAATACCCCCTGGAGGATTTGATGAATCACAATAAGCCCAAAACATGCACCGTTTGTGGTAAAAGTGTCGGCGAACTCACAGAAGAAACCGTTCCAATTTTTATTATAGATGCCAAGATTGGAGAGAAGGAAGTTAAGAACTGGAATAGCCGAATATCTTCTTGTAACTCGTGCTTGGAAAAGCTCGGCAAACCATTAAGGGTAATACATCAGCCTTATGAAAGAGATCTTGCCGAATTTGAGAAAGCAAAAGAATTAGTTGTTCTTGTGGGTTCGGGGTCCAGCAAAGACTAGAAAAAATTTGTTGACAATAGGTTCGATTAATAAAGGAAGTTTCGCAAGAGACTTCCTTTTTTATTTCCAACAGGTTCTAACATCGTCCAACCAGGGGAGCTGAAAATTTCAAGTCCGAGAGGGCTTGATTTTTTTGTGGATTGTGATAAACTAAAATATCGTAAAAATAGTTCTTAAAAGGAGGTTTAAATTGGATATTCCGATTAGTAATAACGGCATGAATGCGATAGTTTCATCTATGGGTGGCATTGTGACAGAATTTTCTTGGCATGGTAAAAATATTATTTATCCCCAGCGACCTGTTGGTGATAAAATGAGGGGTGGAATCCCAATCTGTTTTCCATTTTTTAGTTATCCACCTGATAACTTTAAGGAAATTCCTCATCATGGTTGGTTGAGACACCAGGAGCTTGATGTATTTGCTGCGGCAAGGGACAAAGTTATTTTAAGAGGGAAACATACGGGGACAAAAGTTTATCCATGGTCTTTAAAATATGAGATTGTGGTAAGATTAACTCCTGAGTCTGGATTGTTTTTATCACTATGGACAGCAAGATCGGAAGACGGATTAGGAGGTCAGGCGCCGATAAATCCAGGATTTCATCCATATTTCATGAATCTCGGTGAACGATATGCACAAATTGGACAAAGTCAGATAACTAATTTTCCCGAAAAAGCAGAAAGAATCTTCGCTAATAGAAGAGTCCTGATTGGACTCGGCGAATTGATGGTCAAAATGACTTTCGGCGAAGATTTTTCGTTAATTACTTTATGGAGCGATAGCGAAGATTATTTCTGCGTGGAACCAATTTTAAATAATCCTCTGGATGTTAATACATCAAGAGGAAAATATCTTAAGGAGGGAGAGGTTCTAAGATTAGCCTGTTCATTAAAGATAGTATAAGCCAATTTAATAATAGAGGATGTCTTTATTTAGAGACATCCTCTGTTTTATTTCCAACCGGTTCTAACATCGTCCAACCTGCTTAATCTCTGCCAATTTTTCCTTCATCATCGTCATATAATCCCAATCTTCTAAAGTTATAATAAGCTTTGAACTGGGGAGCTAATCGTCAAGGAAAGTCTCTTGAAACGAGTTCAAGCACTGTCAATAGACAGGGCTTGATTTTTTTCGTGAGTTATTGTAAAAAGAAAATACAAAATATCAAAAGGAGGATTGAAGATGAAATCTTCAGAATTGTTAGCTCTTTTAAATCTCGATGGGTGGCGAATCGACGAAGGCTATTATATTGTGCTCAAGCACACCTGTTGGGGAACATTTCCTGCGCTTATTTCAAAGACCGGAAAAGATTTCGTATGTCTAAACAAGGAGGTTGTTAAAAAAGCGATTTCCCTTCTTACCGATCGACCCTACACTGCCGACAAGCATCTCATTCTTATTAATGAAAATGAGAAGATTGCTTTTTTACTGGGCGAGGTTCAGGAGAATTGGAAAAATAATTTTATTCAGAGAGACTTTAAACCAGAGCATCGAATAAACTACGATGCTGAATCAATCCTTGTGCTCACTGAAGAAGACCTCGAAAACATGAAAACGGGGACCTTAAATGGGCGCCGGGCCTGGTCGGATCGGGCATGACTGGGAAAGAATTTGCCGAAACGCTTGATTTAGCCGCTAAACAGGGGCCAATGTAGTTTTTTCTCACAATCCGTTTTCGTGAATCGGACATATGCGGGGTGTGCCAACAAAGCCACCCCGCCTTTTTCTTTTACACAATACAGGTTCTAACATCGTCCAATAAGGGGAGCAAAGAACTTCAAGCCGAGAGGGCTTGATTTTTTTATTGATTTTGATATAATAAGTTATTAAAATTTCATAAGGAAAGGAGGATAAAATGCCTAATTGGCAAGGTGGTGGCGGAGGAAGAGGAAAAGATCAATTTACGCCTGTCTGGAGAGATAAAAAGTGTAATAAATGTGGGACAGTTAGAAGACTTCCCACGCATCCCCTTCACCCGTCTTATCAAAAGAAGTGTGAGTGTGGCGGTGAGTTTGAAAGGATAAATTAGCAAATTGACAACAAAATATAATAACGAAGAAAGGAGGAAGCATGATTTTAACAAGAGAATTAGTAGGAATGGCAATCGATATTGTTCAACCCACCATCATAGAGATTCTAAAAACAAATGGTTTGATTTGGGGACCTAGATGGGTCGCCATTAGGGTAAAAGTTCCTGGGTTTGATAAGATAATCTGTTCTGAAATTTCAGTAGTTAGTGATAAACGATGGAGATCGGAATGGGGTGAAGAGAAAAACTTTGGAGAAATTGCAGAAAAAAAATGCGTCGTGGCCGGACGAGAAGGATTAAATACAAGCGTTATAGTTGCAACTAAACCTTGGTTGTTGAAAGAGGGAGAATACCTTTATTCTGGCGGGGCTGTTCGTGATGGAATTTCCGTAGGAATTTCTGGTGCCCTCGGCATAGTGGATGAAACGATTGCAATGATGATTATCGATGCAATAGTAATGCTTACACAGGTAGAGGCAGAGAAAAGGATAAAAGAGGGCAAAAAACAAATATAGATAAGTGATTCATTTTGAATTGCAAGGGCAGTCGGAAATCGACTGCCTTTTCATTCCAAACAGGTTCTAACATCGTCCTAAATCCGGCACATAAATTTCTCCGACTTCCATAATCTTGGTTCTAACATCGTTCACGATGCGGAGCCAATAAAACCCGTCTTTTTATTGAGGCGGTTTTTGGGTATAATAAAGACGGGGTGAAAGGGTTAAAGTTATTAAAATATAGTTAATATTATGGAAAAATTAATTACTGGAATAGCGTTTATTTGCATAGGTTTATTATTGTTTTTTAACAATAAAAACATTGCAAAAGGAGCGGCCCAGTTTTATCAAAAATTTTATACAGAAAATAATTTGAAAAACTTGTTTAAAGTTTTAGGGGTAATTCTTCTTTTAGCGGGTTTGGCTTTAACGTTTTTTAGTAATTATTTATAATTAAAATATAATTTATGAAACTAAAATTAAATTGGTATTGGGGCTTTCTGGGGTTCCTGGGTTTCTTAGGATTAAACAATCCGGTATATTATGCGTTCTTCGCATTCTTATTATTTTTTCTTGAACCGATTGTAAAATCCAAAAAGAAACAATAAAATGATTGGCGGCCCTTCGCCGCCGCCTCGCACAAGGGGCGGTTTTTTGGTAGGATAGAATAAGGGTCTAAATAATTTGTTAAAAAAATATAATTACTATGATACTTAAAATTTTATTAGCTATAGCAGCAGTCTTATTAATGTTGATGGTAGTGTTTCGGAAGAAAATACGAAAAATTACCATAAACAAACCTTTATTTATATTAGGAATTTTATTGGCTTTAACAGGTGCTTTCTTAATATGGAATGGTCATATTTTAGGAGAAAATACTACAGGTATCGCAACTGTTATAGGTATTGTTGGGATAAGCTTAATAGCTACATCATCAGTATCAGGGAAAACCAAAAAAACTGCGATGGGACAAGAAACTAAAAAACCAAATAAACCAATGTTTTGGATTGGAATAGTAATAGTAGCAATAGCGGTGATATTTTTCTTAACAGAGAAAGAAGAATTTGAGAATAAGATGTGGGCTGTTCCTATTTGGATAATGGGGATAGGATTAATAGCGGGTTCACGATATAGATTTTTGAAGTAATAAGTTTTCTTTAAAACTATTCACCAAACAGGTTCTAACATCGTCCAATACGGGGAGCTAACAGAATCGCCTTTTTATTGGGGCGGTTTTTTGGTAGAATAAAGTAATATGGAAAAAAAGATTAACAAATTTATATATTGGACACCAAGAATTTTATCAATAATCTTTATACTATTTTTAGCTATGTTCTCTTTGGATGTTTTTGATATGAAATTAGGTTTCTGGGGAACAGTATTGGGGTTATTTATGCATAATATCCCAGTATTTATTTTGTTGATTGTTCTATTAATATCTTGGAAACGCGAAATTGTCGGAGGAATTGTTTTTATTTTAGCCGGAACATTATATGTTGTAATAATGTTGATGAATATGTTGAGGAATTCATTTGAATGGTATATGGTATCTTGGATTCTAATAATTGCCGGACCAGCATTTCTTATAGGAATTTTATTTATTATTAATTGGCTTAAAAAACGAAACAATCAAAAGGATGCGCTTATAAAATAGGTTCTAACATCGTCCAACCAGGGGAGCTAAGAATTTCAAGTTCAACGAGGGCTTGATTTTTTATTATTTCAGAATAGTATAAAATTAGTTCTTAAAAGAAAGGAAGGTATTTTTTATGAAATGTCGAATTTTGTGCAAACAGTGCCGGAATGTCTTCGACTTAACAATTTCCGATAGTTCTTTTATTGATAAAAAGGTATATTGTCCGGCGTGTGGAAGTTCTGATGTTATAGAAGCTCCTTCTTGGGTACCGCTTGGTTCAGGCTTAAATATATTTGAAAGTAACGAATGGGAGTACATATGTCAAGAATGCCAGCATGTTTTTAAAATGCCAATTCCCAAAAGTCCTTCGGAGGATAAAAACAGAAGGTGTCCAGTCTGTAATAGTAATCACCTTCACCTTTTAACCAATGTCGGCGCCTTACCAATATATTGTGGCTGATAAGGGCTTAATGAGGCCGTGAGCCTCTCAAGAAAAACCAGAGACATTAAAGTCTCTGGTTTTTACTTGAATATCCATCAAATAGGTTCCAATATCGTCCAACTAGGGGAGCAAATTTCCGCCACCTCGCATAAGGGGCGGTTTTTTGGTAGAATAATTTAATATGAAAAAAATTATTGTAGCACAATTTATAGTACTGTTTGTGGGTACATTATTTGCTTGGTTTAATTTTATGACAGAGCTTATTAATTGGTTAAACCAGAAGACCTGTACCACATCTTGCGTGCCAGGCATAAATAATCCATTTTTAACCCCTTGTTTTTACGGAGCAATATTTTTCACTGTCGCATTTATCTTAAACGCAATTATTTTCAAAAAACTCAGAAATAACTAAACAGGTTCTAATATTGTCCAACCAGGGGACGGCTAAAGCCTCGCATTAGAGTGAAAACGATAATTGCTCGTTTTTTTTATTTAAGGTAAAATAAACTAATATGCTTAAAAAAGACAATCTTTACTATCCAACCGACGATTTTAAGAAAAAAGCGAATATAAAAGACGAAAAAATTTATAAGGAGGCAAAAAAAGACCCTTTGAAATTTTGGGAGAAATTAGCCAAAGAACTAAAATGGCAAAAGAAATGGAAAAAAACCTTTGAACACGAAGCCCCGCAGTTTAAATGGTTTGTCGACGGAAAATTAAATATTACTGAAAATTGTTTAGACAGAAACCTCAAAAAGAATAAAAATAAAACAGCAATAACCTGGATTCCAGAACCAGTTGGTGAACCTCCCCAAAATATCACTTATCAGGAACTTTATGAAAAAGTAAATCAATTTGCCAATGTATTTAAAAAATTGGGCGTTAAAAAAGGTGACAGGGTGGGAATTTATCTGCCGATGATTCCCGAAGTGATAATCTCAATGCTGGCTTGCGTCAGAATTGGAGCTGTTCACACAATTGTTTTTTCCGCTTTCAGCTCACTTGCCTTGCAGGTCAAGATTACTAGATTCGGAAGCAAAAATTTTAATTACAGCAGACGGTTATTATAGAAATGGCACAATTATAAATTTAAAAAATAATGCAGATGCAGGAGTAAATGACACGGCGGTTGAAAAAATTATTGTTGTTAAACGAGCCGGCAACGAAATTAACTGGCAAGAAAATAGGGATTTATGGTGGCACGAATTAATTAAAAACGAATCAATAGAATGTGAACCGGAAATAATGGATTCAGAAGACCCTTTGTTTATTCTTTACACCTCGGGGTCAACTGGAAAACCAAAAGGCTGTTTGCATACAACCGGCGGATATATGGTTCAGGCGTACGCGACATCAAAATTGATATTTGATTTACAGGATAAAGATATTTTTTGGTCAACTGCCGATATTGGCTGGATAACGGGTCATACTTACAGCTGTTATGGGCCCTTGCTTTGCGGCGCGACTTTTGTCATTTTTGAAGGGTTGATAATTTCACCGGGTCCTGACAGGTGGGCAAAAATTATTGACGAACAAAAAATAACTATTTTTTATACCGCTCCCACTGCTATCAGGATGTTTGAAAAAAATGGAGCAGAAGTTTTTAAAGATTGTAAATTAGACACATTGCGGTTATTAGGATCAGTAGGCGAGCCGATCGATGAATCTGCTTGGCTTTGGTATTTTAAAGAAATAGGCAAAGAAAAATGTCCGATTGTTGATACTTGGTGGCAGACAGAAACCGGCGGAATTTTGATTACTTCTTTACCGGGGATTGGTCCATTTAGACCTGCTTTTACTGGCCTTCCTTTTCCTGGAATTAAGTTTGATATTCTTGATGATAAAGGACAATCTTGTTCTCCGAATCAAAAAGGGAATTTGGTAATTTTGCCGCCTTTTGCTCCAGGATTATTGAGAGGAATTTATAAAAATCCTGAAAAATATCTAGAAACTTATTGGAGTCAATATGGAAAAGAAATCTATTTTACTTCAGATGGCGCTCTTCGTGATGAAAATGGTTTGATTCGAATTGTCGGCAGAGTTGATGATGTCATAAAAGTCGCAGGGCACAGAGTTTCAACCGGAGAATTGGAAAATGCGATAAATTCACATCCTGAAATTTCCGAATGCGCTGTTGTTGGTATTCCTGATGAAATTAAAGGAGAAGTTCCAGTTGGTTTCGTTTCTTATAAAGGAAATAAAAATCCAGAAGAATTAAAAAAAGAAATAATAGATCAGATTAAAAAAGAAATCGGGCCGATCGCCTTGCCAAAAGAAGTTTATATGGTTGAGGATTTGCCGAAAACAAGGTCGGAAAAATTATGAGAAGAATTTTGAAAAGATTGTTTACCGGCGAAGAATTGGGCGATCTTATCCACTTTGTCTAATCCGGAAAGCGTTGAAAAAATTAAGAGAAAAGTTAAAACAAATAATGAAACTGAAAACTAAAAAATATATTCTTCAATTTAAAGAAATTTCGAAAAAAGATGTGGCTTTGGTTGGAGGAAAAAACGCTTCTCTTGGGAGAAATGTTTTCCAATTTGACTAAAAAGGGGATTACATTCCTGATGGTTTTGCTCTAACAACCAAGGCTTACTGGTGTTTTCTGAAAGCAAATAAAATTGATAAAGAAATTAAAGGAGATTTTTAAAAATTTAAATCTCAACAGCATTGAAAGCTTTGAAAGAAACGAGGAAAATATCAAGAAATTTATTTTAAAAGGAGAATTTCCGAAAGATTTTAAAAGAGAAATTATAAAGCCTACCGAAGATTTCGCAAAAATACAGGAAAAAAACGTTGACAGTGGCAGTGAGGACCTCGGGAGCTGCCGAAGATTCGGCAAGCGCCTCTTTTGCCGGGCAATTTGAGACTTATTTAAATGTTTCAGGGGAAGAAGCGCTTTTGGAAGCAATAAAAAAATGTCCATCTTCTTCACTTTTACGGACAGAGCATAGCTTATCGAGAAGAAAAAGGATTTGACAATTTAAATTGGCTTTTCGGTCGGAGTTCAAAAAATGGTCAGATCGTGATTTGGCTTCTTCCGGCATTATTTTTACCTTGGATACCGAAACCGGTTTTTCGAATGTTGTTTTAATCAATTCCATTTGGGGAGTGGGAGAAATGATTGTAAAAGGAAAAATTACGCCAGACCAATTTTATGTTTTTAAACCCACCCTAAAACAAGGTTTCAAACCTATCATTGTCAAAAATTTAGGGAGAAAAACAAAAAAATATATTTTTGACAAAAATGGAGGATTAAAAGAAGTCGATAGTTCCGAAAGCAAAAGAATTAAAGTTTTCTTTTAACGATGAGGAAATTTTAAATTTGGCCAAATGGGCTATGATTATTGAAGAACATTACAATATCCGCAAGATATTGAATGGGCAAAAGACGGAAAAAGAGGAGAATTATTTATAGTCCAGTCAAGGCCGGAAACAGTTTATACCGCAAAAAAGAGAAAGTTTATGAAGAATATGAAATTAAGACAAATAAACAACCAATTTTAAACGGCATTGCATTGGGAACTAAAGTGGGAAATGGAAAAGTTAAAGTGATTTCAGATGTTTCAAAAATCGGAGAATTCCAAAAAGGAGAAGTTTTGGTGACCAAAATGACTGATCCTGACTGGGTGCCGGTTATGAGATTAGCTTCAGCTATTGTTACCAATGAAGGCGGAAAAACTTGCCATGCAGCAATTGTCGCAGGGAATTGGGAATTCCGGCAATTGTCGGAGCCAAAACGCCACCAGATTATTAAAAACCGGAAATATTGTTACAGTTGATTGTTCTCAAGGAACTTCAGGGCAGGGTATTTTCAGGGAGAATTCCTTTAAATTAAAAAATACAATTTGAAGAATTCCCAAAATTAAAAACAAAAATAATGATTAATATCGGAGCTCCGGAAATTGCTTTTAAAACCTCATTTTTGCCACAATCCGGCGTAGGGCTTGCCAGAGAAGAATTTATTATTACTGAAAAATAAAAATTCATCCTTTGGCTTTTATAATTACGAAAAACTTAAAAACAAGAAAATTAAAAAACAGATTGAAGAAATTACCATAGAGTATAAAAATAAAAAAGAATATTTTATTAAAGAATTAGCAGAAGGAATTTCTCAAATCGCAGCCGCCTTTTATCCCAAACCCGTAATTGTCAGGTTTTCCGATTTTAAATCAAACGAATACGCCCAATTAGTCGGCGGAAAATTTTTTGAACCAGAAGAATCAAATCCGATGTTGGGATTCAGGGGAGCTTGAAGTTATTTGGATAAAAATTTCAACCAGCTTTTGGAATGGAATGTGAGGCAATAAAAAAGCGCTGTCGAGATCTTTTGGTTTGAAAAATATTTGGGTAATGGTTCCATTTTGCAGGACAGTTGAGGAAGGAGAAAATGTTTTAGCTTTAATGAATAAATTCGGTTTAAAGAAAGGTAAGGATAATTTGAAAGTTATGTAATGTGCGAAATTCCCTCTAATGTAATTTTGGCTGATAAATTTTTAGACATTTTTGACGGTTTTTCTATCGGGAGCAATGATTTAACTCAATTGATTTTGGGATTAGATAGGGATAATGGTAAAATTGCTTATATTGGAGATGAAAGAAACGAGGCGGTAAAAGAAATGATATCAAGGCGGTTCAGATGTGTAAAAAAAGAAAAAAATATTGCGGAATCTGCGGGGAAGCCCCAAGCTATTTTCCGGATTTCGCCGAATTTTTAATAGAACAGGGGATAGAATCAATTTCCTTAAATCCCGACACAGTAATAAAAACAATATTAATAATTTCTAAGAAAAAATAATATGTTTGATATTATTACTTTTGGGTCAGCGACCCAAGATATTTTCCTAAAATCAAAAACCTTCCGAGTAGTAGGGGAGAAAAAATTTATAACCGGTAAAGGACTTTGCCTTTCTTTGGGTTCGAAAATTGAAGTTGAGGATATCAAATTTGGAACTGGCGGCGGTGGAACAAATGCGGCCGCAACTTTTACCAATCAAGGATTTAAAACGGCTTATTGCGGTATGGTTGGCGATGATTTATCTGGGAAAGAAGTAATTAGAGAACTAAAAGAATTTGATGTTGATACCAATTTTATTTTAGAAACAACAAAAAAACCAACAAATTATTCCGTTGTTTTAAGCTCTGATGGTAATGACAGAACGATTATAGTTTATCGGGGAGCCTCGGGAGAGTTAAGTAAAAAAGAAATTCCTTGGTTAAAATTAAAAACAAAATGGTTTTATATCGCTCCGCTTTCAGGAAAACTTTGTAATATTTTCGAAGATTTAGTTGATTTTGCGGTAAAAAACAAAATAAAAATCGCTATTAATCCCGGAAATTGCCAGCTTCGTTTACCACAAAAAATCTTAAAAAGAATTCTTAAAAAAGTTGATGTTTTAATTTTAAACCAAGAAGAAGCTTCTTTATTGACAAAAATACCTTATCAAAAAGAAGAGTCAATTTTTAAAAAATTTGATGAAATTTGCTCCGGTATTGCTATAATGACGAAGGGACCTGCGGGAGTAGTGGTTTCTGACGGAAAATATCTTTATCGAAGCAAAATAGCTCCGGCGAAAGTTGTTGATCGAACCGGCACAGGAGATTCTTTTGCTTCTGGTTTTGTTTCTGGTTTAATTCAATCTAAGGGCGATATCAAATACGCCATTCAGCTGGGAATGGCGAATTCCGCTGCCTGTTTAACTAAAATAGGAGCAAAAAACGGATTATTGAAAAAGGGTCAAAAATTCGCAAAAGTAAAAGTTAAAAAAGAGAATTGCTCTCTAAATAATATATGTTTAACAAAAAAATAAAGCTTTGCCAGATTTTTAAAAAAGCCCAAAAAGAAGGTTGGGCGATAGGTCAGTTTAATTTTTCAACTTTAGAGATTTTAAGAGCGATTTTTCAGGCTGCCAAGAATTTAAATAGCCCAATAATTATTGGGACTTCAGAAGGAGAAAGCAAATTTATAGGGCCCGCAGAAGCAGTAGCTTTATTAAAAGTTTTTAGGGGGAAATTTAATGTCCCAGTTTTTCTTAATCTTGACCACGGAAACTCTTTAGAGTATATTAAAGAGGTTGTAGATTTAGGATACGATTGCGTTCATTTTGATGGTTCCAAGCTTCCACTTGAAGAAAATATTAAAAAGACAAAAGAAGTTGTGAAATACGCACATAAGAAAAATATTTTAGTTGAAGGAGAAGTTGGGATTATCGCTGGTGGTTCAGTAGTTCACAAAGAAAAAATGGAAATAAAAGAAGAAGATTTGACCAATCCCGACCAAGCTCTTGAATTTATAAAACAAACAGGAGTTGATATTTTAGCAGTAAATATCGGCACATTTCATGGCATAGAAGTTTCGGGAATAAATCCTCATATAAATATCCAAAGATTAAAAGAAATTAGAGGAAAAATAGGTGATATCCCTTTGGTTTTACACGGCGGTTCTGGTACGCCGGATGAAGATATAAAAGAAGTAATTAAATTAGGAATTGTTAAAATTAATATCAATACTGAATTAAGAAAAGCTTTCGCAGATACTTTCAGGAAAACGCTTCAAGAAAATCCTGAAGAAATCGTACCCTATAAAATTTTGCCTCCTGTGATTGAGGCGGTTCAAAAGGTCACTGAAGAAAAAATTAAATTATTTGGCAGTCAAAACAAAATTTAAATGAAAATCATATTAGACAGGAGAAAATGTATTGGTTGTGGTTCCTGTCAGGCCTTGTGTCCAAAATATTTTGAACTCAGGGAAGACGGAAAAGCCCATCTAATTGGATCAAAAACTAATTCTAAAACTAACACAGACGAATTAGAAGTTAAAAAAATAGATTGCGCTAACGAAGCAGCTGAAGCTTGTCCAGTACAAACAATTAGTGTAAAGTAAAATCCATGTTAACTTTATTAGCTAAAATTAGAAAAATCTCAGGTAAAAAGACAAAAAATTTACGGGAAAAAGATATTTTGCCCGCTGTTTCGTATGGTCCAAAGACAAAGCCATTATCTTTGGAGATTAATGCCAAAGAATTTGAAAAAATTTATCATGACGTTGGGGAAACATCTTTAATATCTTTGGAAATTGAAGGCCAAAGTAAAAAAATTCCAGTTTTAATCCACGAACTTCAGAGAGATCCAGTAACTGATAAAATTATTCATGTTGATTTTTATCAAGCCTCTTTAGAAACAGAAATTATTGTAAAAGTGCCTTTGATTTTTGAGGGAGAAGCGCCAGCGGTTAAAGAATTGGGCGGAACTTTAGTAAAAGTCATCCACGAATTAGAAGTTAAGGCGAGACCTGAAGATTTGCCAAAAGAGATTATAATAGATGTTTCAGCCCTTAAAACATTCGAAGATAAAATTTTGATTAAAGATTTAAAAACTAAGGAAGGAGTAAAAGTTTTAAAAGACTTAAATGAAATTATTGCTGAAGTCTCTCCTCCAGAAAAAATTGAAGAAGAATTAGCTAAACCCATTGAGGAAAAAGTTGAGGAAGTTGAGAAAGTAGAAGAACGGGGCAAGGAAGAAGAGGGAGTAGCGACAGAAGAAGAAAAAGAAACAAAATAAAGAGATTTGTCTTTAGTACTTATTATAATGAAAGATATTTTAGGGTTTCCAAAACTAATTCTTTTCTCTATATTGATTTTAATTTTTCTTTTCTCCGGAGGTACCATCTTTAAATTCAAAGAGTGGTCTTCCGGAGTTTTTTTATCAACCTCCGTCGCTTTAGCCGAAATAACTCCCCAAGAAGAACGTCAACAATTAGAAGAAGAATTAAAACAGCTTGAGGAGAAAATTCTCGAATATGAAAAAAATATCAATATAACAAAGGAACAAAAAGATACTCTGAATAACCAAATATCTATTTTGAAAAATAAAATTAATAAATTGAACGCACAAATAAATCAATCAAATGTGATGATTAAAGACATTACTTACCAAGTAGCAGATACAGAAACTTCTATTGAAAAAACCAGCCTAAAAATCGGTGACCTTCAAGAACAGTTAGGTAGTCTTTTAAGAGAAATTGATATGGAAGACCAGAAATCTTTAATTGAAATTTTTCTTTCCGAACCAAAAATTTCCAATTTTTTCAACAACTTAGTCAGTTTAAACACCTTAAATTTAAAAATAAAAAATTTATTCCAAGAAATTAAAACCCAAAAATCTTATTTAGAGGGTCAAAAGCAATCTTTGGATGCTGAAAAAGATGATTTGCAGAGAATGTTGTCGATTCAAACGCTTCAAAAACAAAACGTTGAACAAACTAGGAAAGAGCAAGAAAAGATTTTAGCCGAAACAAAAGGTAAAGAATCTACTTATCAAAAACTTCTCGAAGAGAGTAAAAAAAGAGCAGCGGAAATTCAAACCAGACTCTTTGAATTAATTGGAGTCCCAAAAGCTCCAACTTTTGGAGAAGCTTATGATATTGCGAAATTTGTTTCCCAGATTACTGGAGTAAGGCCTGCTCTTTTATTGGCTGTTTTGACCCAGGAATCAAACTTGGGGAAAAATGTTGGCCAGTGTAATTGTCCAACTTGTAAATATCCAAACTTGAAGTTAGAAGACGTAATGAAAAAGGGTCGCGATCTTGAACCATTTTTACAAATTACGCAGGAATTAGGCAAAGATCCATATACAACGCCGGTTTCCTGCCCAATGTATATGAACGGTAAGAGAGTAGGTTATGGCGGAGCAATGGGACCAGCCCAGTTTTTGCCCTCGACCTGGATGCATTACAAAGAGAAAATTGAAGGAATTACAGGAAAAAAACCAGCCGACCCTTGGAATATTAGAGATGCTTTTTTGGCCGCCGGTCTTTTTTTGAAAGAATACGGGGCTTCTTCCCAAAAATCTAATGATGAGTGGAGAGCGGCAATGATTTATTTCTCCGGTAGTACAAATACAAAATACCGATTTTACGGTGATTCGGTATTAAGTATCGCGGATAAATATGAAGACGATATTAAATCTCTTGAAAGTGGAGGTCTAGGAGTAAAATAGAGAGTTAAGCCGTCGGTTCGTTTTTTTGGAGAGTTGAGACTATAGATTCCAAATCTCCTGTCATGATTTTTTCTATATTGTGCCAGCCTTTTTTGATGCGGTGGTCAGTAATTCTATCCTGAGGAAAATTGTAAGTTCTAATTTTTTCCGATCTTTTTGCCCAGCCAATCTGGGTTTTTCTATTTCCAGAAAGAGTTTCTTCTTCCATTATTTGATTTCTTTCTAAAAGTTTTGCTTCCAAGATTTTTAAAGCATTTTCTTTGTTCTGTAATTGATTTCTTTCGGTTTGAGAAGTAACAACCAATCCTGTCGGTAAGTGAGTGAGTCTTACCGCCGTCTCTCTTTTATTTACATATTGGCCGCCAGGACCCGAGGCTCGGTAAAAATCAATTTTTAAATCCTGGGGATTAATTTTAATTTGAGTAGCTTTTGGTTTAGGTAAAACAGCGACCGAAGCAGTTGAAGTATGGATTCTTCCACTCTTTTCGGTTACGGGTATTCTTTGAACGCGATGGACACCGGCTTCATATTTCATTTTTGAAAAGACATTACCGCCTTTCAGTTCAAAAACAATTTCTTTAAAACCTCCAATTTCAGTATGATGCGAATCTAAAACAATTTCTTTCCAGTTTTGGGCTTGGGCATATTTTGAGTACATTTGAAAAAGATCTCCAACAAAAAGAGCCGCTTCTTCACCTCCGGTTCCAGCCCTTATTTCAACGATTATTGCTTGTGGGTCGGAATTATTTACATTTCCTTTAAGAAAATTATCTAATTCTTTTTCTAAAGCAGATTTTTTCCCCTGGAGCTGAACCATTTCTGTTTCCGCCAGAGAAAACAGTTCAGGATCTTCGCCGGCTTTTATAATTTCTTTATTTTCCTCAATTTTATTTTCTATTTCCTTGATTTCTTCTCCTTTTTCAATTATCCTTTCTAAATAATTTTTTCTTTTTGACAGTTCCTCAAATTTTTCCCAATTTGAAATTAACTCAGGGTCGCTGAGTTTTTGAAGGAGCTCTTCATATTCTTTTTTTACGGCTTCAAAATCCGCCATAAATTATCGTCTTTTCTTCTTTTGGATTTCTTCTTTTTTCGCCAATCTTTTTCTAAATCTATCCACTCTTCCTAAAGCATCAACGATTTTATCTTTGCCAGTATAAAAAGGATGACATTTTGAGCAAATTTCAACCTCAATGAATTCTTTTGTTGAGCCAACGGTAAAAGTATTGCCGCAGGCACACTGTACTCGGGCGTTAGGAAAATATTGTGGATGTATATCTTTTTTCGCCATATATTCAATATTATCAAATTTTTTTAAAAAAATCAAATCACTTGACATTTTAATTTTTATTTTATATAAATAAAACATAAAAATACGATAAAAGGAGGATAGCACATTGATAAAACAAATCATTGATAGAGTAACAGTAACTGGCGCTGATGACAGCATAATTAATCCTTGGCGGCTTGTCGAGATAGCCGAAGAGTATCCTTTTGTTGAATTTGGAATATTACTCTCAAAGAAACAAGAAGGATATAAACGGTTTCCTTCTTTGTCATGGCTGAAGAGATTTGTAAATATTGCAAAAATGCAACATTTGAAGCTTTCGGGACATCTGTGTGGCTTATGGCTTAGAGATCTTTGTCTTGGTGGGAGTATGTTTTTTAAGGAAAGGGAAGCTATCGCGCCAACATTTGATCGGATTCAGTTCAATTTTCACGCAGAGCCGCATCGCGTAAATATGGATAAATTTCTAAGGGTTTTGCGTCGTTACGAACATCGAGAATTTATTTTTCAGATAGATGGCGTTAATGAAGAACATTTTTTTAATTCTCGGGGCTTCGGATTAGATGTAGTTCCTCTTTTTGATTCCTCTGGGGGAGCTGGAATATTGCCCGATAAATGGCCTGAAGCAATTGGTTGTTACTGCGGATATGCTGGTGGACTTTCTTCGGAAAATCTCCCTGAGCAATTAGAAAAAATTGCTGAGGCTGCAGGAGATATGCCCATTTGGATTGACGCCGAAAGACATTTGCGTTCGCCCGACGATAAACAATTTAACTTAGATAAAGTACGCGATTTTTTGGAAGTAGCCATACCGTGGGTCATTAAATAAAAAAATATAGTTAAAGTGCGACGGAGAGAAATCTTTCCGTCGCCTTATTTTTTTTAAACCCATATTGACATTTCCAAAAATTAAGCTTAATATTTATTTATATGTCAGAAAATAAAGAAAACAATTTAACCATTAATGAGGATAAGAAACCTTCTATTAAAAAACTAAAAGAAAGCGATTTTGCTATTAATATTGCCGAAATGTCAAAATTCGGTCTTCACTTTGGCCACAAAACTTCAAAAATTCATCCCAAAATGCAGCCGTATCTTTTAGGAGTAAAGAATTCTATTCATATTATTGATTTAGAAAAAACCGCCGAAAAATTCAAAGAATCCCTAAAATTTATAGCAGATATAATTTCTCAAGGAGGGAAAATACTTTTTGTTGGAACAAAAATTCAAACCAAAGAATTAGCCAAAAATACTGCCCTTGAGTGCGGCCAACCATACGTTGTTAATCGTTGGCTAGGAGGAACTTTTACGAATTTTGATATAATGAAAAAAAGAATTGATTATTTTAAGGAACTTGAAAGAAAAAAGAAAGAAGGGGAATTAGAAAAATACACTAAAAAAGAGAGAGCAGAGATTGATCAGAAAATCCGAAACTTAGATGTGAAATTTAGCGGCGTAAAAGATATGGAAAAGCTGCCCGAAGCCCTTTTAGTCCTCGATATAAAAAAGGACGAATTAGCTATTTTAGAAGCCAAACAAAAAGGCGTGAAAATTATTGGAATTTCTGGTACAAATTGCGATCCAACTTTAGTTGATTATCCTATTCCGGCAAATGAGAGTGCTATTAGTTCAGTAAAATATATTTTAGACAAAATAAAAGAAGTAATATTAAAAATAAAGAAATGAACCCAATAGACCAGATTAAACAATTAAGGGAGGAAACCGGCGTTTCAATTAATGAATGCAAGAAAGCCATAGAAGAATCGAAAGGCGATATTACGAAAGCTAAAGAAATTTTAAGAAAATGGGGTAAAACTTTAGCTGGCAAAAAGCAAGAAAGAGAAGTGAAAACTGGCCTTATTGAAAGTTATATTCACCCAAATAAAAAAGTAGGAGTTATTTTAGATATCCGTTGCGAAACCGATTTTGTTGCGAAAAATGAAGAATTCAAAAATTTAGCCCATGAGTTATGCCTTCAGATAGCCGCTTTAAAACCCAATTTTGTAAAAGAAGAAGAAATCCCAGAAGAAAATTTAATTGAAGAGCGGAAAATCTACGAAGAACAATTGAAAGATTCTGGAAAGCCAAAACAAATAATAGATCAGATTATTGAAGGAAAATTGGCAAAATACAAAACAGAAGCATGTCTCTATAATCAACCTTGGATAAAAGACGAAACAAAAACTATAAAAGATTTAGTTGACGAATACATTGCCAAAATAGGGGAGAATGTTTTAGTAAAGAAATTTACGAGGTACGAAATTTAGAATTATGGTAACCTTAATAGTGACAATCATTTTAATTTGTAGTTTTCTAGGAATATTAGTGATTTTGTGGCGTAAAGTTCCCTTGCTTATTCAATTGCCGAAAACGGAAGTTGTTTCAACATCTTTTTCCTTCAAAATAAAAGAAAAAATTAAATCTTTGCGAGTAATAAAAATAATCCCCTCAGAAGTTTTCTTACAAAAAATACTTTCAAAATTCAGAATTTTTACCTTAAAAACAGAACAAAAAACAGCTCAATGGCTTCAAAAATTAAGAGAGAGGTCTCTCAAAAAGAAAAATTTACAGAGCGACAATTACTGGGAAAAAGTTCAACAAGATACAAAGCAGGAAAACAATAACAAGCTATAGTTTGATATATTAGAACTTCGTTTTGTTATAATTCGCCGAATTAATAATTCGTAGATATAGATAAACGGCAGAGAACCATGCAATTTACGCCGGCATAGCTCAGTGGTAGAGCAACGGTTTTGTAAACCGTAGGCCGTGGGTTCGAATCCCTCTGCCGGCTCATAGACTTGACAAGAATTCTTGGACGAGTAAAATAGGAATTAGGAAAACTTAATAATTAAAATAACAAAAAATGCCTTGGCCTAAATAAAAAAATAAATAAGACATCGAAATAGAACCGTGAAGGTATCTAAACGATTGGGTGTCTTCACGGTTTTATTTTCAAAACCTGTACTTTGAAAATTCGCCCTGTTAAATGCCACCTCGTGGCAATTTCGCCAAAGGCGAAATTATTTAACAGGATAAATACTATAGACCCAAAATTAAATTAGTTTTTTAGAGTTGCTCCGACTCTATACATAAACCCTAATGGGTTTATGTCGAGCCCGACCCAATGCTGTTGTTTTACAATAGCCGGGTTTAGGGTTTTTATTGAGGATTTGATCCTGGTCCAGGATGAACGCTGGCGGCGTGGATAAGGCATGCAAGTCGTACGGACCCGCAAGGGTCAGTGGCAGACGAGTTAGTAATACGCAGATACAAGCCTCGAAGCGGGGTATAGCTGGTCGAAAGATCAGGTAATCCCCCATAGTATCGTCGCAAGACGATTAAAGTCGTAAGACACTTCGAGATTGGTCTGTGTCCTATCAGCTAGTTGGTAGGGTAAAGGCCTACCAAGGCTATGACGGGTAGGGGGAATGAGAGTTCGTCCCCCAACGGGGAAACTGAGACACGGTTCCCACTCCTACGGGAGGCAGCAGTCGAGAATATTGGTCAATGAGGGAAACCTTGAACCAGCGACGCCGCGTGCTTGAAGAAGCTCTTCGGGGTGTAAAAAGCTTTTGCGCGAGATGAAGTTTTTATTGACAGTATCGCGCGAATAAGGGGGTGCAAATTCTGTGCCAGCAGCCGCGGTAATACAGAACCCCCAAGCGTTATCCGGATTTATTGGGCGTAAAGGGTCCGTAGGCGGTTTAGTAAGTCTGATGTTAAAGTCTTTGGGCTTAACCTAAGGAAGGCATTGGATACTGCTAAACTTGAGGGCGCTAGGGGCTGATGGAACCGACGGTGTAGGGGTGAAATCCGTTGATATCGTCGGGAACACCAAAAGCGAAGGCATTCAGCTGGGGCGGCCCTGACGCTGAAGGACGAAAGTGTGGGTAGCAAAAAGGATTAGATACCCTTGTAGTCCACACCCTAAACAATGGACACTGGCTATCTGAAGTGTCGACCCTTCAGGTGGCGAAGCTAACGCGTTAAGTGTCCCGCCTGGGAAGTACGGCCGCAAGGCTAAAACTCAAAGGAATAGACGGGGTCTCACACAAGCGGTGCATCATGTGGCTTAATTCGACAACAAACGAGGAACCTTACCAGGGCTTGAAAGGCTAGTGAAATTCCTGAGAAATCAGGAACTACCCACAAGGACACTAGCCCAGGTGCTGCATGGTTGTCGTCAGCAGGTGTCTTGAGATGCTCCCTTAAATGGGGAAACCTGCGCAACCCCTATCCTGTGTTTTATATGTCACAGGAGACTGCCCGGACATACTGGGAGGAAGGCGGGGATGACGCCAAATCAGCATGGCCCTTTGATGCCCTGGGCTGCACACGTGATTCAATGGCCGGGACAATGAGTTGCAAAGCCGTAAGGCGAAGCTAATCTCATCAAAGCCGGTCTCAGTTCGGATTGAGGTCTGCAACTCGACCTCATGAAGCCGGAATCGCTAGTAATCGCCAATCAGCTATGTGGCGATGAATATGTTCCTGAGACTTGTACTCACCGCCCGTCACGTCAAGCGAGCTGGGAATGCCCGAAGCCTCCTTTTGGGGTCTAAGGCAGGCTCAGTGAGAGGGACGAAGTCGTAACAAGGCATCCCTAGGGGAACCTGGGGATGGATCACTACATTTTAATACTTTTTTAAGTATTAAGATTCGAAGTGTCGATAAGAGTTGAAAAGTGAGAATTCTCTTTTTAACTCTTGGGTATTGACCGAGTAGCCCTAAAGTTTCGGTTTCGGAGTAACTCTAAAGAACTAATTCAAAAAACAAAAAGACTTTGACAGGCTTTTTGTTTTTTAGTAATATTTAATTTGTATGGCTAAGATTTCTCAAAAAATATTAAAATTTTTAAACGAAAATAAAATTAAGTATGAAATAGTTTCTCATAAAACTGTTTATACCGCCTATGATAAAGCAGCGACCCTAAAGATAAAGCCAAACGTAATCGGAAAAACTTTGGTATTAAAAACCGATAATGAAATAGCAATGCTTTTAATTTCCGGTAATAAGAATTTAGATAAAGTTAAATTCCAAAAAGTTTTAAACGCACATAAAAAGAAACAAGGGGATAAGTTTGTTAAAAAAGTGGATTTTATTTCCGAGAAAGTAATGAAAAATAAATTTAAAGGAATAAAGTTGGGAGCTGTTCCTCCTTTTGGAAAATTATGGAAACTACCTATATTTATTGATAGGGGATTGCTGAAAGAAAAAAATATTTTTGTGAATGCCGGAATTTACGAAGCATCATTTAAATTATCTCCCAGAAATTTCAAGAAATTAGATGGAATTTTCAATAATTTTTCAAAAGCTAAAAAGTAAAAATTTTGGGCGGTCCGTTAAACGGACCAAAACCCCAACCTAGCTGGGGCGCGTAGTTCATCGGTTAGAACGCTTCTCTGATAAAGAAGAGGTAGAAGGTTCAATTCCTTCCGCGCCCACTTTAATTATTAAATTAAAACTATGGCAGTAGAAAAAATAAATGAAAAATATAGATGTAATATTTGCAGGAACGAAGTGATAGTCACGAAAGTCGGTGGAGGAGAATTAGTTTGTTGTGGCCAGCCGATGGAAAAAATTGAAGAAGGAAAATAATTTTTAAGGGCCTATAGTTTAATGGTAGAACGCTACATTTGCAATGTAGTAATGGCAGTCCGATTCTGCCTAGGTCCATAAAATTGTGGAAAACTGCTATTGGCAGTTTTTCTGGTTTTTGTATAATAGAATAATATCTAAAGGTCGACCCCTTCGATAAGTTCAGCGTCGATACTGAGCTAATTCGAAGTATTGAACTATTTTTAAATCTTAAAAATTTGAAATGAAATGGTTATTCAAGATTGGTATACAGTTACTTTAGAATCCCTTCAAGGTATGTGGCAGATTTTTATAGGTTTTCTTCCAAAACTTATTGGCGCAATAATTGTTTTTGTCATAGGTTGGTTTATTGCCATTGGTATCGGAAAGTTAGTTACTAAAATCCTTCAATTGGTAAAGTTAAATCAGCTTTTTGCCAAAAGCGGTTGGGATGAAGCCTTAGATAAAGCAGGGATAAAAGCCGACGTCGCGGGTTTTATTGGAGCAATTTGTAAATGGTTATTAGTAATCGTTTTCTTATTAGCCGCAGTTGAAATATTGGGTTTTGTTCAATTTGCCGGTTTTCTATCAAGCGTAATTACCTACTTGCCGAATGTTGTTGTTTCAGTGGCTATTTTTGTTGTCGCAGTAATTTTTGCTGATATTGTTGAAAAAATTATTAGGGCTGCTGTTGAAAAATCAAAAATCGGATTTGCTCAATACGCCAGCGTTATTGTAAAATGGTCAATTTATGTTTTTGCTATTTTGGCTATTTTGCTTCAGTTGGGTATTGCGAGCTATCTGATTAATACTATATTTGCGGGCGTAGTAGCAATGTTGGCTTTAGCTTTTGGTTTAGCTTTTGGTTTAGGCGGTAAAGAGACAGCTTCAGATCTGTTGGAAAAATTAAAGAACAAATTAAAAGGATAATAAAACAAGTTTAGGAACTTTAGGTTTCGGCCCTTCGCTCCGCTTGGTGGGGCGAAGGGGCTTGACAGCTTTTTTAGATTTGCTAAAATAGTTTATAGAATAAAAAATATGAGAAAAATATTCAAAACTTTAAACAAAGGAAGCGGTTAAAATTCTGTTTTTTTTAGTTGTCTATACGAACCGCTTCAAAGCGGTTTTTCATTTCTCTGCGAGTCGTGAAAATAAATTCGCAACTCGCAGAGAAAGGAAAGGTCTTTAAAAATTAAATAATAGCCGTAATAAAAATATAATTTAAAAGTAATTAGTGATTACTAATTGCTAGCCAAGTGGTGAAAAATTATGGGCAGATGGTGGATGCCTTGGGAGAGAGAGGTGATGAAGGACGTGGCGTGGCTGCGATAAGCCTCGGGGAGGTGTTTAGCAACCTTTGATCCGGGGATTTCCGAATGGGGAAACCTGACGCTGAAAACCAGCGTCGAATACTGCTAAAACAGTATTCACAAACCCGCTGAAGTAAAACATTTCAGTAAGCGGAGGAAAAGAAAACAATGTTTCGCAATTTTTCGAATTTTGCGAAGCGCATTCCCTTAGTAGCGGCGAGCGAAACGGGAAATAGCCCAAACTCACTCTATTAAACGAGTGGGAGTTGCAAGAATTTATCGTCTGGAGCTTGCTCCAGGAGGAGAACATTTAGATGAGGGTTGGTTAGAGAAAATACCCTGGAAAGGGATACCAAAGAGGGTAATAGTCCCGTACTCGAAAACTTCCTTATGCTCCTTGATATTTATCTTAAGTACCATGGGAAATGAAAGCCCTGTGGGAAACAGGCCGCACTATACGGCCAAGGCTAAATACTACTCTCTCACCGATAGTGAACTAGTACCGTGAGGGAAAGGTTAAAAGTAGGGAGGTGATCCCGGTGAAATAGAACCTGAAACCATTTTGCCTACAAAGAGTCCGAGCCCCGCAAGGGGTGAGGGCGTGCTTTTTGCAGAACGAGCCAACGAGTCTACGTAATTTCTTCGTCTAAATCCTTATGGGATGGAGGCAAAGGGAAACCGAGCGTGAATAGCGCATCTTTAGAAATTGCGTAGGACCCGAAGCCAAGCGAGCTTACCATTGACAGGGTGAACCCGAGCGAAAGCGAGGGGGAGGCCCGAACCCGTGAGCCGTTCAACACTCTGGGACGAGCAGTGGTAAGAAGTGAAAAGCTAATCGAGCTTGGTAATAGCTGGTTCTCCCCGAAATAGCTTTAGGGCTAGCCTTCCGATTAGTTTTCTGGAGGTAGAGCACTAGATGGAATATTTTGGGTTTTCCCAGATATTTCAACTAAACTCCGAATGCCGGAAAATATGCGGAGGAGTTAGACCTTGAGGGCTAAGCTTCAGGGTCAAAAAGGAAACAGCCTTTACCGTCATTTAAGGTCCCTAAATTTGAGCTAAGTGATAAAGGAAGTGGAATTTCTCTGACAACTAGGAGGTTGGCTTAGAAGCAGCAACCCTTTAAAAAGTGCGTAATAGCTTACTAGTTAAGAGATTCTGCGCCTAAGATTTAACGGGGCTCAAGCTCAATACCGAAGATACGGTCCTCATCTTTTTTTAAAAGGTGGGGAGGTAGGGGAGTATTCTTCACTCAGCGAAGCTGAATCGTAAGATTTGGTGGAGGGTGGAGAAGTAAGAATGTTGGCATGAGTAACCACAATTCCGATGAAATCTCGGAACACCGTAAGCCTAAGGTTTCCTTGGCAATGAAAATCAGCCAAGGGTTAGGCGGGCCTAAGGCAAAGCCGAAAGGCGAAGCTGATGGACAGCCGGTTAATATTCCGGCCCCCCTTCACTTTTTCAATAGAGTGACGAAATCTAGTAGATGGAGCGCGTTATTGGATTCACGTTGTCAATCTAAGATTTTTCAAGGATTGATGGGAAGCTCCGTTTCGGCGGAGTGAACTTCATTGAGCAGGTTTCCTAGAAAAACTTTAAAGAAATTAAAAAGTGAAGGGTCCGTACCGCAAACCGACACAGGTGGGCTAGTATAAATGTACTAAGGTGAACGAACGAAACCTCGTTAAGGAACTCGGCAAAAAAGCGTCCGTAAGTTCGCAATAAGGACTGCCCCGACCCGCAAGGGTTAGGGGTTGCAACAAAAGTTTCCCTGGCGACTGTTTAACAAAAACACAGGTCCCTGCTTAACCCGTAAGGGGATGTATAGGGGCTGACGCCTGACCAGTGCTGGAACGTTAATCTCGACGGTGCTCGCCGCAAGGTAAGTGCTGATTGAGTGAAGCGCCAGTGAACGTCCGCGGTAACTATAACCGTGTTAAAGTAGCGTAATCCCTTGTCTGGTAAGTTCAGACCCGCATGAAAGGCGTAACGACCTGGGAACTGTCTCAACGAGGCGTTCGGTGAAGATGTAATACCGGTAAAGATACCGGTTACCTGCGGCTAGACGGAAAGACCCCGGGAGCTTTACTGTAGTTTGACATTGAATTTTGGTTTTTGATGCGTAGCGTAGGTGGTAGACTTTGAAGTCCCGTTTTCGGATGGGATGGAGTCAACAATGAAACACCACTCTTTAAAAACCTTTATCCTAATCCCGCCGAAAGGTAGGTGACAGTGTTAAATGGTCAGTTTAAGTGGGGCACTTGCCTCCTAAAAGGTAATGGAGGCGTTTAAAGGTCGGCTAACTCCGGATGGAAATCGGAGCGATAGTGTAAAGGCAAAAGCCGGCTTAACTGCAAGGCGGATATGCCGCGCAGTCTCGAAAGAGGAACTTAGTGAACCGACTCTGGTTGTTAGAACCGGAGAAGATCATCAGCCAAAAGCTACCCCGGGGATAACAGGCTAGTAGGGCCCGCGAGTCCACATCTACGGCCCTGTTCGGCACCTTAACATATCGGGGTGCTATGACAGTAATGTCATACCTGTTGCTTGTAAAATTTACAAGAAAAAATCTAACTTATAACGGTGGAGCCTTAATTGTTTTTTATGGAAAAATAAATAAAAAAATAAAAGGTAATACCGTGGGAAGTTTAACTCAAGTTCAAAAATCAATAATCATAGGATTATTAATTTCTTCTATGGAATATAAAATTGAGTTATAACCCCGTAGAGACTTGTTCTAAATAGAACAGATGGAAGATAATATATCTTTCATAATACGTTAGCTCCTGATATCTCATCAGGATGAAGATATAGTCCAATCCTCTTAGAAATAAGAGAAAAAATACCGACAGCGATGTCGGCTCTTCCCATCCTGGAGGTGAAGCAGCTTCCAAGGGTTTGGCTGTTCGCCAATTAAAGGGGAACGTGAGCTGGGTTCAAACCGTCGTGAGACAGGTTGGTCCCTATCTACCGCAGGCGCAGAGTCTTGAGGGGAGTCGCTCTTAGTACGAGAGGATCAGAGCGAACTAACCTCTGGTGTACCAGTTGTCACGCCAGTGACATCGCTGGGTAGCTAAGTTAGGAACTGATAAGTGCTGAAAGCATCTAAGCACGAAGCAGGCCCCAAGATTATGACTCATAGATTCCTTGGAGACTACAAGGTTGATAGGCTCTAGGTGTAAGGCCCGTAAGGGTTTAAGCCGAGGAGTACTAATAAATCATTAACACTATTTGGCTAGCGATTAGTAATCATTATTAAAAGGCGTTTTGGTGGCGGCTATACTGGAATTGTTCCACCTGTTCCCATCTCGAACACAGAAGTGAAATATTCCAAGGCCGATGATAGTTGGTTTTTACCTGCGAAAGTAGGTAGCCGCCACCAAAACGCCTTTTTAGTTTGGAAAATAAAAACCTCACGTAACTTTTTAAGCTGTGTGAGGTTATATTTATGCCTTGTCTGATTTTAAGTTAGGCATTGTAAAGGACAAGAAAATCTGCTTTGTTCAGCTTCTTTTAGTTTCTTTTCAATGAACGGAACCCATCTTTTTACTAACGGGTCATCTTTTTCAATTAGTTCATCATTAATTGCTTCTTCAATAACATCTATTAGTCCTCCATAGGTAATACCTTCTGTCCAATCAAAGTCCATAACCATTTTCCAGTCTTCTTTACAGAGGGAGCATGTATTATAAATTTCCCATTTGCCTCGAAATATTCCTCTAAAATGCGAGTAAGAATTACCCGGTAAAATATCTTCACCACATTCTGAACATTTATGAACTTTTCGGGCAACACGAATTTCTTCGGGAGCACAATAACTAAACATTGTTTCTGGATCAAAATCGTACATTTAATACCTCCTTTTTACCTTCAGGTGTTTATCAAATATTTTTGCCATATCTTCAATCTGTTCAATATATTTCGCTAACCGTGGAGTTTCATCTTTCTTTATTTTCGGTCTTTCTCCTTTGGGTATCCGCATAATATGGTCTGGGTTTAAGCCTAATCCTTCTAATTCTCCAGACATCATTAAAACAAATTGCAAATCGTAAACCTCATTTGCCATGGGTGGTAAGGGTGGTCGACTGTGGTCAAAATAGATACATTTTAATTCCGGAATGCTTTCTCTGTATTTCTGGCAGATTTCATAAATTGCGCGATGCCAGTCCATCGTATCTGAACTAAATTCTTGGATAGATGTGAGCGCCAGCGCTAAAGAAAAAATATCGTGGTAAGTAATAAAATCCTTAAATCTCTGGTATTTTTTCTGTTCTTCTTTATTTAGAGTCACTATATTCCTCCTATTTTTTGATTTTAAGAACCGATTTTATTTTACAAATTTTAATAAAAAAGTCAACTCGATAGTAGATTTTTAACAGCCCCTTGCTCCGCTAAACGCGGAGAGGGGTTATTAAAAGTCAAAAATACACTACCGGACTAGGGCCCTTTAAATTTCTTTCAATTTATATAATAATAACTAAAGAACTCCCATGAAATTCTCTCACCTTAGAAATAAAATTTTAATTTCTTTAGTTATAATTTTGATTATTTCAGTTTTAAGTTTCTTTCAAAAAGAAGTGAAAAACCTCTTTTATTTTATTTCCTCGCCAATTCAAAAATCATTTTGGCGGACGGGGCAGGGGATCGGGAATTTTTTCAAAGCCGTATCAAAAATAGAATCATTTGAGAAAGAAAAACAGGAATTAGAGACAAAAAACACCCAGCTTTTATCAGAAAATATCCAATTAAAAGAATTGAAAAAAGAGAACGAAATTCTAAGAGAAGCCTTAAGCCTCCAGCTTCAGAAAGAATTTAAACTAAAAACCGCTGAAGTGATTTCCCGCGACTCCTCCCAAGATTTCATTTTAATCAATAAAGGTTCAAAAGACGGAATAAAAAAAGATATGCCGGTTATTACCCAGAAAAAAGCTCTTTGCGGGAGGGTTTTTGAAGTTTATGAAGATTTTTCAAAAATAATGCTAATTACTTCAGCCTCAAGTTCTTTTGACGCAAAAATTTCTGAAAACGATATTTTCGGCGTTGTAAAAGGAAAAGGAAATTTAAGCTTAGATTTAACCCTTATTCCTAAAGATAAAGAAATTAAAACAGGAGATTTGGTAATAACTACTACGTTGGGCGGAATTTTCCCAAAAGGACTTCTAATCGGCGAAATTAAAGAAGTTAAAAAAAGCGACGTTGAACCATTCCAATCAGCTAATTTAAAACCATTTTTCGACATCCAAGATTTAGAAATAGTTTTTCTCATCGCCAGTTTTTAGTAAAATTTAAATGAAAAAGATCATTTTTTTAATTTTTATCTTATTTTTTTTGGTTTTGTTTCAAAACAGTTTTTTAAATTTTCTCAAAGTCGTTCCTAACTTTATTTTACTGACAATTTTAATATCAACGATTTTTATAAGAAAAATCGATAATCTTGGGCTATCCACAGCATTTTTAGGAGGTTTGCTTTTAGACATCTATTCCAGTTTGCCTTTTGGTATAGTTATTATAAGCACAATTTTAGTTTATTTAATTTCTACAGTTTTTATCAAACTTTTCCTTAGAATTGATTTTCTTGAAGTTTTTTTAATAATAATTTTAGGCGTAGTTGCTTACAATATTTTAATATTCTTTTTTAGTTATATTTACGGATTAATATTTCATTTTCCTCATTTATTATCGTTTAATTTTAATTACTTAATTTTTATTGAAATCTTCGCTAATTTAATTTTAGGAGTAATAACTTTTTATTTAATCTCGTGGTCTAAAAAATTAGAAAAAGTAATTTCGCACTAAAATGGAATTTTTAAATCCTTTTCCACAAGGAGATTTTAAAGGCAGAAAGATTAAATTTAATGAGAATGGGATGGTTGAACCTCATGAGGTTCTTTTAGATAAGCTTGCCCAAAAAAAAGAGGAAGAATTGGGCATTTCCGAAAAAAAATTAGAAGTTCCCCTTAGTTCAAAAATTTTGAAGGCTTTTTATTTTCTAAGTATTACAGTAATTGCCTTGCTTTTTGTTCAGACATTTTATTTCCAGATAATAAAAGGGAAGGATTTTTCCCAACAATCAAATGATAATTCTTTAAGGACACTTTTTATAAGAAGCGAACGGGGGGTAATTTACGACCGGAATTTAGTCCAATTAGTCTCCAATCTCCCCAGTTTTGACTTGGTTTTAGATAAAAGAGATTTACCCGAAGACAACGAAGAAAGCAAAAAATGTTATTGAAAAAGTTGCTGAATATTCTAAAGAAAGAACCCGAAACCTTTCAAAAAGAAATTGAAGAGTCTAAAATAGCGGAGATTTTAGTTTTAGAAAACATTCCTCATGAAACCTTGCTTTTATTAGAGCCAAAAATTTCAGAACTTTCCGGCTTTCGAATTGAAGAAAATACAGTTAGAGATTACAAACAAGGTACAACTTTCGCTCATTTAATCGGTTATACTGGAAAAATAAACCAAGAGGAATTATCAACTTTTAAAAATTATTCAATTTCTGATTATATTGGCAAAACTGGCTTGGAAAAATTCTACGAGAATGAATTAAGGGGAAATCCGGGCAGAATTTTGATAGAAAAAGATGTAATGGGTAAAAAGCGAAAAGAAACACAGGTGGCATTGCCAGAATCTGGGGAAAGTCTTGTTTTATATTTAGATAGTGACCTACAGAAAAAAATTGAAGAATCTTTATCAAGAATTTTAGGAAGCGTTAATGGTAAAGCTGGCGTAGGCATAGCAATGGATCCCAAAACAGGAGGAATTCTTTCTCTCGTCAGCTTACCAACTTTTAACAATAATTTATTTAGCCAAAGAGGTTCTATAGAGGATTTGCAAAAGATTTTTAATAATTCCCGGCAGCCTCTTTTTAATCGGGCAGTTTCTGGTGGATATATGACAGGTTCTACAATTAAACCCTTAATTGCTTCAGCCGCCCTCCAAGAAAATATAATTGATCCTGAAAAAGACATTAATTGCAAAGGAGTTATTTCTATTCCTAATCCCTATGACCCCGAAATAACTCACGATTTTCATGATTGGACTGTTCATGGGATTACTGACCTTCGCAAAGCCATTGCCGTATCTTGCGATGTTTATTTTTGGACTATTGGAGGGGGATATAAAGATATCAAGGGCTTGGGCGTGAGTAAAATTAAAAAATATCTCGAACTTTTTGGCTGGGGGAAAAAAACTAATATCGATCTTCCTGGAGAAATAGACGGTTTTATTCCAGATCCCGAATGGAAGAAAAATAATTTTCAAAATGAAGCTGAAAAAATATGGTATCAAGGAGACACCTATAACCTTTCTATCGGCCAAGGGTTTCTTTCAGCTACCCCTTTACAGGTTGTAAGCTCTTTTGCTGCGATTGCTAACGGCGGGAAATTATATCAGCCCCAGATGGTTCAAAAAATTGTTGACAGCCAAAAAAACGTGATTAAAGAAATAGAGCCAAAAATCATTAGAGAAAATTTTATTGATCAAAAAAATCTCCAAATAGTTAGAGAGGGAATGAGGGCGGGCGTCACCTACGGCTCCTCAGTGACTTTAAATTCATTACCAGTCAAAGCAGCCGCCAAGACTGGTACTGCCCAAACTCCAAAAGACAATGTTTACCATAACTGGGTGACGGTTTTCGCTCCTTATGATGATCCCCAGATTGTTTTGACAATTATGTTAGAAGATGTGCCGGGCGTTCAGGCGGCAGCTTTGCCAGTTGCCAAAGAAGTTTTAGAATGGTATTTTGCTTCCAAAAATTAACTAGAGTGGATAACTAATATTGCGTTATAAACAGTAAATGATTAAAATAGAACAATAATTAATATTAAAGCAAAAATATGAATACCAAAAAAGTATTTTTATCCATTATTTTTATAGCTGTTTTTCTTTTTATCAATGTGCAAAAAGCCGAAGCCGAAAATAATACTGAGATTTTAGCGAAAATCGCTGAAATCCAAGCCCAAATACTCCAACTTCAAACTCAGCTTGCCCAATTAAGTTCTTTAAAAATTACTACGCCTAATAAAGGAGAAATTTGGGAAGCTGGGAAATCTTATGAAATTAAATGGATTTCTGCCGGCAGAGAAAACATTCCCAATATTACTTTGTATCTTTACAAAGGAGAAGTACTACATCAGAAAATAGGTAGCGCTTCTAATATTGGTGTTTATAGTTGGGGGATACCCATAAATTTAGAAGCAGGCGATGATTATAAAATAAGAATAGTTAATTCCTCTTACCCTTCTTTTTATGACGATAGCGATATCAATTTCGAAATCAAACCTCCTTATTTAGTTATAGTTTCTCCGAATGGCGGCGAAAAAATAGAGGCCGAAAAGACATTTCAAATTAGATGGGATTACGACAGCAAGTTAGCTAATAATTATCTTCAATTAGAGCTTTGGAGGGGAAATTTAAAATATATGCTTATCAATAGCAATATTTCTCTTGGCAGCGGAAGCTACGACTGGAAACTTCCCCTTTCGCCTCTTTTACCTATAGGGAACGACTATAAAATCAAAATATCCACATTATACGAGCCGTTTGTCAGTGATTTTAGCGACGCTAATTTTGAGGTTATTTGGGCCCCCTTAACTTTTAAAAATATAGAAAACCAGTTAGCTTCTATTTCCGCCGCGATTTTTAATCTTCTGGAGCAAATTAAAAAAATTAAATAGACTAAAGAGCATAGGCGTACTATGACTAAATATTTGACCCAAGAGGGTTTAGAAAAATTAAAAAAAGAGCTAGATTATCTGAAAAATATCAAAAGAAAAGAGCTCGCCAAAAGATTGGAAGAAGCTATTTCTTTTGGAGATTTAAGCGAAAATGCGGCCTATCACGAAGCAAAAGAATCGCAGGGATTCTTGGAAGGTCGGATTTTAGAATTGGAGAATATAATAAAAAATTCTGAAGTCATTTCTACTAATAAAAATCACGATGAAGTTCGAGTTGGTTCAGTTGTTGAGGTTAAATTTGAAGGCAAAAAAGAGAAATTTCAAATTATTGGGCCCGAAGAATCTTCACCTCTTGAAGGAAAAATTTCTCACAGTTCTCCTTTAGGAAAAGCCCTTTTGAATCGAAAAGAAGGAGAAAAAATTGAAATTAACACCCCCAGTGGCAAAAAAGAATACAAAATCCTAAAAATTCAGTAATCCACAGTTTCTAAAAGTTAGCCTCTTGTGAATAAAACAGAGGCTTTTCTTTTTAGAAAAAATGAGTAAAATAGAATTAGCAACAATTTATGGCTACTTTAGAAGAAATTAAGAAAACTCGGCTGAAAAAATTAGAGGCAATTAAAAATGCTGGATTTCTAGTTTATCCAACCAATACAAAAAGAACCCATAAAATAGAAGAGGCAATAGCAGAATTTAATAAATTAGCAAAATCAAAAAAAGAATTGATTTTGGCGGGCCGTATTAAGGCAATAAGAGGGCATGGCGGCTCTACTTTTTTAGACATCGAGGACGGCACAGGAAAAATTCAAGTTTTTTTAAGGGAAGATGGTTTGGGTGAAAAAGGATATAAATTTTTCTTGGATAACTTTGATATAGGAGATTTTATTGAAGTTAGAGGGATTTTATTCAAAACAAAAAAGGGCGAAAAAACAATTGAAGCAAGTGATTTTAAATGTCTAGCGAAATCCTTGTTGCCCTTGCCGGAAAAATGGCATGGGCTTCAAGATATTGAAGAAAGATACCGTAAAAGATATTTGGATCTGATTTTTAATCATGATGTAAAACAAAAGTTTGAGCTTCGTTCCAAAATCATTCAAGAAATTAGAAATTTCTTGGATAAAGAAGGATTTTTAGGGGTAGAAACTCCGATTTTACAGCCGATTTACGGCGGGGCTAAAGCTAAGCCATTTAAAACTTATTTGAATGCCCTTGATATGGAGTTATATTTAAGAATTGCCCCCGAACTTTATCTAAAAAGATTATTGGTCGGCGGTTTTGAAAAAGTTTATGAAATTGGCAGATGTTTTCGAAATGAAGGAATGGATAGAAACCATAATCCAGATTTCACGATGTTAGAATTTTATTGGGCTTACGCTGACTATAAAGATTTAATGAAATTAACAGAAAAGATGTTTGGAACAGTAATAAAAGCAATTTTTGGGAAACTACAAATCGAATACGAGGGCAAAAAAATCAATTTCAAGCCTCCTTTTCCAAGAATTGAATTTTCTCAGCTGATTAAAAAATACGCAAAAGTTAATCCGGAAGAGATCGATTTTAATTTTTTAAAGAAAAAAGCTGAAAAATTAGGAGTGTCCTTAGAAGGCAAGAAAGAAAAAATTGAAATTCTAGACGAAATTTATAAAAAAATCTGCCTGCCGAATCTTTGTCAGCCGACATTTATAATTCATCATCCTTTAGGATCTTTTCCTTTAGCCAAAGCGCTTGAAAATGATTCTAAAAAATTAGCCAATTTTCAATTAGTGATCGGAGGATGGGAATTAATTAATGCTTTTTCTGAGCTAAACGACCCAATTGAGCAACGAAAAAGATTTGAAGAACAGGAAAAATTGTTTAAACAGGGATTTGAGGAGGCGCAAAGAACGAGATGAGGATTTTATCGAGGCTTTGGAATACGGAATGCCGCCGGCTGCCGGTTTCGGATTAGGAATTGATAGGTTGGTAGCTTTATTAACAAATTCTCATAGCTTAAGGGAAATAATATTATTCCCCACTATGAAATCTCGCTAAATATGTTAGATATACGTTTCATAAGAGAAAATCCGGAAAAAGTAAGAGATGGCTGTACTAAAAAGCAAGTCAAGGTTGATATTAATCAGCTTTTAGAAGTGGATAAAAAAAGAAGAGAATCTTTGCAGGCGATAGAAGATATGCTAGCCCAAAAAAACAAAGCCTCAAAGCAAATTGCCGTTGTAAAAGATGAAACAGAAAGGCAAAAAATTATTTTAGAAATGCAGGAACTCGACAAAAATAGCGATAGGCTACACCAAGAATTAAAATCAGTGGAAGAAGAATTTAATAATTTAATGTATCAAGTTCCAAATTTACCTTTAGATGACGTCCCGGTTGGTAAAAATGATAAGGAGAATATTGTTTTAAGAGAAGTAGGGGAAAAACCAAAATTCGACTGCCAGCCAAAAGATTATATGGAAATCGCCAAAAATCTTGATTTAATTGATACTGAACGGGCAGGCAAAGTTTCCGGAACCCGTTTTGGCTATTTAAAAAGGGAAGCGGTTTTACTGGAATTCGCTTTAGTAAATTTAGTTTTTGAAGTTTTGAGAAAAGAAAAATTTATGCCTATAGTTCCTCCAGTAATGATAAAACCAGAGATGATGAAAGCAATGGGTTATGTGGAAAGAGGCGGGAGAAGAAATTTATTGTTTGGAGAAAGATAATTTATGTTTAGTAGGCACTTCAGAACAATCAGTGGGTCCGATGCATTCAGATGATATTTTTGAAGAAATAAATCTTCCTCATCGTCATGTAGCTTTTTCCACTTGTTTCCGTCGGGAAGCGGGGTCTTACGGCAAAGATACGAAAGGAATTTTAAGGGTTCACCAGTTTGATAAAGTTGAAATGTTTAGTTTTTGCCATCCAGAACGCTCCCAGGAAGAACATAAATTTCTTTTATCAATGGAAGAAAAATTGATGCAGTTGTTAAAAATTCCATATAGGGTGGTTCAAATGTGCACAGGAGATTTGGGAGATCCGGCAGCTGCCAAATACGATATTGAGGCGTGGATGCCGGGCCAAAATCAATACCGGGAAACTCATTCCACTTCAAACTGCACTGATTTTCAAGCAAGAAGGTTAAATATTCGCTATCGCAACAAATCCGGCAAATTGGAATTTATTCATACTTTGAACGGCACAGCTTTCGCTATAGGCAGAATGATAATTGCTATTTTGGAAAATTATCAGCAAAAAGATGGAAGCATAAAAGTGCCAAAAGTTCTAGAAAAATGTATGGGTATAAAAGAAATTAAGGGAAGATAATATGTCTTATCCTCTTCTAATTCTTCATGGGTGGGGAGGTTCTTCAAAATCGTGGAAACTAGTTAAAGAAATTTTAGAGAAAAATAATTTTAAAGTATATTGTCCCGACCTTCCAGGATTTGGAACAGAACCAGACCCCAAAAAAGCGTGGGCGGTAAGCGATTATGTTGAATGGGTAAAGGATTTTTGCGAAAAGGAAAAACTTTCGCAAGTTTTTTTATTAGGTCATTCTTTTGGTGGTAGAATAGCCATGAAATTCACCGCCTTATATCCTGAAAAACTTTTAAGGTTAATTCTAGTTGATTCGGCTGGTTTTCAACATAGTAAAAGTTGGAGCTTTAAGCAAAAAATTATAATTAAGGGTTCGAAATTCTTTCATTTTTTAGATAAATTTCCGATTTTAAATATTTTTTATGCTTTACTACGCAAGACCGTTTATATTTTTTCCGGTACTAGAGATTATTATTTAATTAAAAGTAAAGTAATGAAAGAAACCTTCAAAAAAATAATAACTGAAAATTTAACCCGTTATCTTTCCGAAATAAAAATTCCAACCTTAATAGTTTGGGGTAAAAAAGATAAATTAGTTCCCGTGGAGATAGCTTATTCTCTTAAAGAAAAAATTTACCAATCTCAACTAGAAATATTTCCGGAAGTTCGTCATAACCCACACTTAGAAGTGCCGGTAAAATTAGCGGAAGTTATTATAAACTTTATAAGTCAACGAAAATGATTTATTTCTTAAGCTTTTTTTGGTTTGTTAGGACCATAAAAAAAATCTTATTTTGGGTTTATCTTTGGCAGCTGAAAGAATACCATATTGGTCGCTTTTTAGACCATTTTAATACTCATAAAGGAAAAAGACTTTTGTTTGATTACCTTCAATTTTTCAAGATTATTTTAATCCCTGGTTTTCTATTTTTCCCTGCTGCTTTCTCGCTTGTTTTAGCTTTTATTTATTTGGGCGAATCAGCGATATTCGGATTAAATCTTATTCAAAAAAGGTTGATAAGGCCAGTTTTAACCAAAAAAACTATTTTAATTTTAGTTTTGGCAGTATTTTTAACAATTTTAATACCCTTAGTTCTTTATTCTTTTTTAAAAAATACTTTAGCCCAATTTTATCTTTGGCTTCTTGTAATTGATATTATTTCCCCAATTATAATTTCCGGTATAGTTCTTGTTTTACAACCTTTTGCGGTTTTAGCCCGTCTGCAAATTATTAAAAAAGCGAAGAAGAAAAGGGAAAGTTTTGGAGACTTACTTGTTATTGGCATTACCGGAAGCTATGGGAAAACCTCTACAAAAGAATTTTTATACACAATTTTATCCGAGAAATTCAATGTTTTAAAAACCGAAGCGCATCAAAATTCTGAAGTGGGAATTTCCCAGTGTATTTTGAATAATTTGAATGAAGAACACCAAATTTTTATTGTTGAGATGGGGGCTTATAATAGGAGAGGGATAAAATATCTTTGTGATATCGTAAAGCCAAAAATCGGCATTTTAACTGGGATTAACGAACAGCATATGGCTACTTTTGGAAGCCAAGAAAATATAATTCGAGCAAAATACGAACTCATTGAGTCTTTGCCTGAAAAAGGATTGGCGATTTTTAATGGCGGAAACGAATATTGCTTGGACCTTTATCAAAATACTTTAAAGCCAAAAAGAATTTATGGGAAAAATGGAGATATCTGGGCAGAAGAAATCGAAGTCGCTAAAGATTCAGTATCTTTTAAAATTTTAAGTAAAGACGGCGAGAGCGCCGAATTCAAGATAAATTTATTAGGAGCTTCAACTATTCCAAATATTTTAGGAGCAGTTTGTTGTGCGAAAGAATTGGGAATGACTTTAAAAGAAATCGCTAGGGCCTGTGCAAAAATCCAGCCGGAACAAGGCGCGATGAAATTATTAAAAGGGACCAATGG